>JAFAKN010000585.1 GCA_019235415.1 Alphaproteobacteria bacterium | reverse complement strand
ATGGGCCAGAAGATCGCCGGCAGCCAGGTCGAGGTGCTGCGGGGCTGCGGGCATTGGACGCCGATCGAGAAGGCCGACGAGTGCATCGACATCCTGCGCCGGTTCTACGCGCGACGCTGCTAGGGATGGGCAGCTAGGGATGTGCAGCTAGGGATGGGCAGCTAGGGACGGAGTGAGGGACATGGCCAACACGCTGTTCAGGAACGTGCGGATCATCGACGGCAGCGGCGCGCCGGCTTACGCCGGCGAGGTCCTGGTCCAAGGCAACCGCATCGCGCGGGTCGCGCGCGGCGGATCGGCGATGCCGATGGCCGGTGTGACGGTGATCGACGCGGCCGGCGCCACCTTGATGCCCGGCATGACCGAGGCCCATGTCCATCTCGCCTGGAACAACGCCGCGACGCTCGATGCCATCCAGCTGATGCCGCTCGAGGAGCACATGCTGCTGACGGCGGAGAACGCCCGGCTGTACCTCGACTGCGGCTGGACCTCGGCGGTCGGCGCGGCGACGGCCAAGTCCCGGCTGGACGTGGTGATCCGCAATTCGATCAACGAGGGTCTCGTGCCGGGTCCGCGCTACCTCGCGGCCAGCCCGGAGATCACCGTCGCGGGCTCGCTCGGCGACGACACGCTGCCGCATCTGCCGTTCGAGGAATTCAGCTTCGGCAAGGTGGTGAGCGGGCCGGAGGAGATGCGCAAGGCGGTGCGCACCTACCTCAAGTACGGCGTCGACAGCATCAAGCTCAACCTGTCGGGCGACAACTTCGTGCCGCATGCCGACGCCAAGACCACCTGGATGAGCGACGAGGAAGTCGCCATGGCGGTGCGCGAGACCAAGCTGCGCGGCAAGCGCAACACCGTGCACGCCCGCTCGATGGAATCGATCCGGCAGGCGCTGCGGCACGGCATCGAGGTGCTCTACCACGTGAGCTACACCGACGCCGAAACGCTCGACATGCTGGAAGCCCAGAAGGATCGCATCTTCGTGGTGCCGACCTTCTCGGTCCTGGTGAAGCTCGCCTACGAGGGCGCACCTTACGGCGCCGCCAAGGGCTCGGTCATGCAGCGCAACATGGAGGAGGAGCTCGAGGCCTGCGCCAACACCATGCGCGCCCTGCACCGGCGCGGCGTGCGCATCCTGCCGGGCGGCGACTACGGCTTCGCCTGGGCCAAGCACGGCGAGAACGCCATGGATCTGCAGTACCTCGTCAAATATGCCGGCATGACGCCGATGGAGGCGATCGCGGCGGCCACCAGGCTTGGCGGCGAGATCATGATGCAGCCCGGCGAGCTCGGGCTGGTGAAGGAGGGCTATCTCGCCGATCTGTTGCTGGTCGACGGCGATCCGCTGGCCGATCTCGGCCTGCTGCTCGATCGCAGCAAGCTTTTGGCCATCATGAAGGACGGCGCCTTCCACAAGGAGCCCGAGTTGCGGGCGACGCGGACTCGCTGGGCGCTGCCTGCCGCATGAACCGGATGCGCCTCAGCAATTGGTTCTGGCTGGCGGTGATCGCAATCCCACTCGCGGTGTTCGTCGTGTGGGCCAGCGTCACCAATCCCAGGCAGTTCGTCTCGACCTTGCTGAACGGCGTCACGCTCGCGGCCCTCTACTTCCTGGTGGCGAGCGGCTTCACCCTGGTGTTCGGCCTGATGCGCAACGTCAACCTGGCGCACGGCTCGCTCTACCTGTTCGGCGCCTACATGGGCTGGGTGGTGGGCGACGCCACCGACGACTGGTTCCTCGCGGTCGCCGTTGGGTTCGCCTCGGCGGCGCTGGTCGGTTTCCTGCTGCAGGTCTCGATCTTCCGCTTCATGCAGGGCCAGGAGCTGCGCCAGACGATGGTGACGATCGGCCTGTCGATCGTGTTGGCCGACCTGATGCTGTGGTGGTTCGGCGGCGAGATCTATTCCTTCGACCCGCCGCGCGCCATCTTCAAGTCGATCCCCATGATCGTGGTCGGCAAGTATCCGACCTACCGCATCGTCGTGCTGGCCATCGCCATCGTGATCGGCCTGGTGCTGTGGTGGTTCCTGAACCGCACCAAGGTCGGCATGATGATCAGGGCCGGCGTCGATGACCGCCAGATGCTGGCGGCGTCCGGCGTCAACGTGCAGCGCGTCTTCGCGATCACCTTCGCGATCGGTGCCGGGCTGGCCGGGCTGGCCGGCGTGATCGGCGGCACGGCGCTCTCTGTCTCGCCGGGCGAGGATACCCGTTACCTGATGGCGTCGCTGGTGGTGGTGATCGTGGGCGGCATGGGCAGCATCCCGGGTGCCGCGGTCGGTGCGCTGCTGATCGGGCTCGCCGAGCAGTTCGGCCTCGCTTACGCGCCGACCTACGGCGTGGTGTTCACCTTCCTGATCATGGTGCTGGTGCTGGCCTTCCGGCCGACCGGCATCCTCGGCCGGAGGAGCGCATGAGCGCCGCCCAATGGCGCCGCGCCATGAACACCGGCGCTGGCCGCAATGCCTGGTCGCGCCCGCCGCGGGCGCCGGCGGCATCGACTGCGGCCATCGCGTCCGTCCCGGATCAAGCACCTGCCGGCTTCGGAGCCGCCGTCGCCGATGCACTCCGCGCGATCGGCCCGCGCCACGTCATCGTCCTGCTGGCGGTGCTGGTCTACCCTTGGGTCGCCACGCCCTTCTTCACCTACCAGATCGGTGGCCAGGCGATGGCTTTGGGACTGATCGCCTTGTCGCTCACCTTCCTCGGCGGCTACGGCGGCATGGTCTCGCTGGCGCAGATGTCGATCGCGGGACTGGCCGGCTACATGGTGGCGATCGTCGGCGTGGCTGGCGAAGCGCAGGGCGGGGCGAGCAGCCTCGGCTGGCCGTGGTGGATCGCGGTGCCCATCGCCATCGCCATCGCCACCCTGTTCGCCACCTTCACCGGATGGCTCTCGGTGCGAACCGAAGGCATCTACACGATCATGATCACGCTCGCGATCGGCGTGTCCTTCTTCTACCTGGTGCAGCAGAACTACTCGATCTTCGGCGGCCACGAAGGCTTCAATCAGGTGCATGCGCCGATGGTCTTCGACATCGACTTCAACAAGGCCGTTCCCTACTACTATCTGGCGCTGTTCTGGGCGCTCGCCGGCTACTTCTTCATAAAGTACCTGCTGCGGGCGCCGTTCGGCGTAGCCCTGCAAGGCGTGCGCGAGAACGCGCGGCGCATGAATGCACTGGGCTTCGACGTGACCGCCCATCGCATCGCCGCCTACACGGTCGCGGGCGTGTTGGCGGCGATCGGCGGCGTGCTGATGGCCTGGTACAATGGCCGCATCTCGCCCGGCTCGGTGGGCGTCGGCCCGATGCTCGACATCCTGATCATCGCCGTGCTGGGCGGCATGCGCCATCCGATCGGCCCGTTCATCGGCGCGATCCTGTTCGTGGTGGTGCAGAACTTCGCCATCGACGTCATCGCGCGCGAACGCTTCAACCTCGTGATCGGCATCGTGTTCCTGTCGATCGTGCTGTTTTCTCCCGACGGGCTGCTCGGTCTGTGGGGGTACGTCCGTACCCACCTCGCGCCGGGCGGCGTCCAACCGAATCGCTTGAGCTGGCGCGTTGGACAGACGCGACGGGCGCCGGCTCGAACCGACAATGGCGGCGTCCAAGCCGACCGATAACAGGAGGATACACCATGAGGCCAACCAGGGCTGGGTTGCTGGGCTCGGCGTTGACCGCCGCGCTTTTCGCCGCCGCGTTCGCAGGCTCCGCGTCGGCGCAGGAGACCGTCAAGATCGGCGCCTTGACCAACCTCGAAGGACCATTCGCGGTCCCTGGACAGGACGGTCACCGCGGCGTCGACCTCGCCGTGAAGCTGCACAACGGCATGGCCGGCGGCAAGAAGGTCGAGATCCTGAAATATTCGTCGGACGCCACGCCGGACAAGGCTGTCGCCGCGACGCGCAAGGCCGTCGAGCAGGACAAGGTCGACATCATGATCGGCCCGCTCTCGGGTGACGAGGGCATCGCGGTGAAGAACTATTCCAAGACCCATCCCGAGATGGTTTTCGTCAACGGCTCGTCGGGCGCGCAGGCGACGACGCTGCAGGACCCGTCGCCCAACTTCTACCGCTTCAACACCGAAGGCGCGCAGTGGATGGTGGGCGTGGGCGACGTGGCGCTGGACAAGGGCTACAAGAAGGTCTGGCTGGTCGCCGAGGACTACGGCTTCCCGTATTCGCAAGTCCAAGGCTTCATGGCGAGCTACTGCGCCAAGGGTGGCCACGTCGTGAAGAAGGCCTGGGTGCCGCTCGGCACCAAGGACTACTCGTCGGTGATCTCCGGCATTCCGTCCGACGTCGATGCGCTGGTGGTCGTGCTGGGCGGCTCCGACGCCGTCAACTTCCTCAATCAGGCCGAGCAGGCCGGCATCGACAAGCCGCTGGTCGGCGGCTCGATCACGGTCGACCAGACGGTGCTGAACTACAAGGGCAAGAAGCGCGAATCGCTGCTCGGCACGGTATCCGCCGGACCGATGGCCGACGGCATCGACACGCCGGCCTGGAAGAAGTTCGTCGCCGACTACAAGGCGGCCTTCCCCAACGCCTATCCCACGCCGTCGCTGTTCGCGTACCTGTACTACATCAACACCCAGGCGACCTTGCTGGGCCTCGATGCCGTGAAAGGCGACCTGTCGAACAAGCAGGCCAAGCTCAAGGATGCGCTTGCCAACCTCGAGTTCGATGGGCCGGCCGGGCACATCAAGCTCGACGAGAACCGCAACGCCATCGGCGACACTTACATCACCGAGGTCGTCAAGGCGCCGGACGGCTCGTTCTACAACAAGGTGACCAAAGTGGTGCACGACGTGTCGCAGACGCTTGGCCTCCCGAAGGCGGACTTCGCCAAGATGGGGCTGGGCAGCCGCGACGTGCCGAACTGCCCCTAAGCGGACACCAGGCATGGCATTGGTGACGGCGCTGCAGCCGACGGCCAAGCCGCTGGCGTCGGCCGACGCCCTCGCACTCAAGGGCGTCGGCCGCACGTTCGGCGCGCTGAAGGCGATCGAGGACATTTCGTTCTCGGTCGCCGTCGGCGAGCGCCGCGCCGTGCTGGGCGCCAACGGCGCGGGCAAGACGACGCTGTTCAATGCCATCACCGGCGACTTCCCGCCGACGGCGGGCCGCGTGCGTTTCTTCGACGAGGACATCACCGACCTGCCGCCCTACGAGCGCATCCGCCGCGGCCTCAGGCGCACCTACCAGTCCTCGCTGCTGTTCCGCAATCTGACGGTGCGGGACAATCTCTTCCTCGCGACCCGCGGCGTCAGCCGCGGGCGCTTCAGCTTCGTGCGGCCGCGCGCCGCGCATCCGTCACGGGTGGCGACCCAGGACCTGCTGGAGCGCATCAGGCTCGCGCATCTCGCCGAGCGACCGGTGTCGGAGCTGTCGCACGGCCAGTTGCGCCAGCTCGAGATCGGCATGGCGCTGGCCGGCGCGCCGCGGCTCATCCTGTTCGACGAGCCCGCGGCCGGGCTGTCGCCGGCCGAGCGCCGCGAGCTGGTGATGCTGCTGTCGGCCTTTCCACCGCACATGGGCTACGTGTTGA
Source organism: Alphaproteobacteria bacterium (assembly GCA_019235415.1). Taxonomy (GTDB): domain Bacteria; phylum Pseudomonadota; class Alphaproteobacteria; order Reyranellales; family Reyranellaceae; genus Reyranella. Next base: position 2,064 of record JAFAKN010000585.1, on the reverse strand, counting down.
TCGAGCACGATCTCGACATCGCGCTGCGCGTCGTCGAGCGCGTCACCATCCTGCACAACGGCCGCCTGCTCAAGGAAGGCACGCCCGACGAGATCGAGAACGATGCGGAGGTGCAGGCGATCTACATGGGCGGCCATCAAGGACACGACAGGCATGGCCATGGCTGACAGGCCGGATCGCCGCCGCACGCCTCTCCTGCAGGTCGACCGGCTCGACGTTCATTTCGGGCGCGCGCATGTGCTGCAGGGCGTGTCGCTGGCGCTGGACCACGGCGTGCTGGCGATCGTCGGCCGCAACGGCATGGGCAAGTCGACCTTGTGCAATGCCATCACCGGGCTGGTGCCGGCGTCGGGAACGGTGCGGTTCGCCGGCCAGGAGATCCTCGGTCTGCCGCCCAACCGCATCACCAATCTCGGCATGGGTTACGTGCCGCAGGGCCGGCGCGTGTGGGCCTCGCTCAGCGTCGACGAGCACCTGCGGCTGGTGCAGCGGTCGGGCGGCAAGGGGCGCTGGACCGCCGAGCGCATCTACGATCTGTTCCCGCGACTGGCCGATCGCCGGCGCAACGGCGGCGGCCAGCTGTCGGGGGGCGAGCAGCAGATGCTGGCGATCGCCCGCGCGCTTCTGCTCGATCCCAAGCTCCTGGTGATGGACGAGCCGAGCGAAGGACTTGCGCCGGTGATCATCGACCAGGTCGTGGAGATGCTGAAGACGCTCGCCGGCGAGGGCGAGATCTCGGTGCTGCTGATCGAGCAGAATCTCGGCGTCGCCATCGACGTGGCCGACCGGGTGGGCGTGATGGTCAACGGCCGCATCGCGCGCTTCCTGTCGGCGGCTGAGCTGGGCTCCGACGTCGAGCTGCAGCACCAGCTGCTGGGCGTTCGGGCAGGCGACGACGAGCAGGTCGAGGAAGAGGCGGCGCCTCTGGTTTCGGGCGCGGCCGACAGTTCGAGCGTCGTCTACACCATCCGGCGCGCCGGCGACGAGGCGGCCGCTCCGGGAGCGCCGGAGATCCGTGCGGTCCGCGGCTTCACGCGCTGGAACGCGGCCGACCCGCAGGCGCCGGTGGCGGACCGTCCGGTAGTTGCCGCGCGGGACTCGCTGGTCGAGCAGCGTGCCGACCGAGGCGGGACCTTGCCGTCGTTCGAGGCGAGCTCGGCGGCGCTTGCCGAGGCGAGCGCCGAGGCCAAGGTGCTGGAGTTCCCGGTGGCGGCGACGTCGATGCGTGCCGCCTACGTGGCCGGTACATTCGACACCAAGGGCCGCGAGCTGTTCTACCTGCGCGACTGCCTGGAGAAGCTCGGCTTGCGGACCGTCACGGTGGATCTCGCGACCTCCGGCCGGCCCTCGCCGGCGATGGTGCATCCGCGCGAGGTGGCGCGGCATCATCCCAAGGGCGAGCGCGCCGTGTTCACCGACGATCGCGGCTCGGCGGTCTCCCGGATGGCGGTGGCCTTCGCGCAGTTCATCGAGCGGCGGCGCGACATTGGCGGACTGATCTCGGCCGGCGGCTCGGGCGGCACGTCGCTCGCCACGGCCGCGATGCGCCGGCTGCCGATCGGCGTGCCCAAGGTCATGGTCTCGACCGTCGCGTCGGGCGACGTGAAACCCTACGTCGGGCCGTCCGACATCATGATGATGTACTCGGTGACCGACGTCTCGGGCATCAACCGCATTTCGCAGCGGGTGCTGGCCAATGCCGCGCACGCGCTGGCCGGCATGATGGCCTACGCGCCGCGGCCCGATCACGCTGCCGAAACCAAGCCGGCATTGGCGCTCACCATGTTCGGGCTCACCACGCCCTGCGTGCAGGCCATCACCAAGAAGCTGGAAGAGACCTACGACTGCCTGGTGTTCCATGCCACCGGGACGGGCGGGCAGTCGATGGAGAAGCTGGTCGACTCGGGCCTGATCGCCGGCGTCCTCGACATCACCACCACCGAGATCGCCGACGAGCTGGTGGGCGGCGTGCTGACGGCCGGGCCGGAGCGCTTGGACGCGATCGTCCGCTCGCGCGTGCCTTACGTCGGCTCGTGCGGCGCCCTGGACATGGTGAACTTCTGG
>JAFAKN010000103.1 GCA_019235415.1 Alphaproteobacteria bacterium | reverse complement strand
GCTGGATGGCCTATCCGCCGCTCAGTGAGCTGGAATTCTCTCCCGGCGTAGGCGTCGACTACTACCTGTGGGCGCTGCAGATCTCCGGTGTCGGGACGCTGCTGACCGGCGTGAATTTCGTCACGACAATCCTGAAAACACGGGCGCCCGGCATGGGCTTGATGCGCATGCCAGTGTTTTGTTGGACGGCGCTCGCCACGAACCTGATCATTGTAGCGGCCTTTCCGGTCCTGACCGCAACTCTCGCGATGCTGCTCCTCGACCGCTACCTCGGCTTCCACTTCTTCACGGTCGACGCCGGCGGCAATCCGATGATGTACGTGAACCTGTTCTGGGTCTGGGGCCACCCCGAGGTCTACATCCTCGTGCTGCCCGCGTTCGGTGTCTATTCCGAGGTGATGGCTACCTTCTGCGGCAAACCGTTGTTCGGCTACCGCTCGATGGTCGGTGCGACCATGGCGTTCATCGTACTCTCCTACTCGGTCTGGCTGCACCACTTCTTCACCATGGGCGCCAGTGCCGACGTAAACGCCTTGTTCGGCATGATGAGCATGATCATCGGGGTTCCGACCGGCGTGAAGATCTTCAACTGGCTGTTCACGATGTCTGGCGGTCGCGTGCGCTTTACGGTGCCGGTTCTGTGGACCCTCGGCTTCATGGTGACGTTCGTGTTCGGTGGCCTGACGGGCGTTCTGCTTGCCCTGCCGCCGGTCGACTTCCAGATCCACAACAGCCTGTTCCTGGTCGCTCACTTCCATCACGTCATCATTCCCGGTGTCGTGTTCGGCGCCTTTGCCGGCTACCACTACTGGTTCCCCAAGGCGTTCGGGTTCAGGCTCGACGAGCGCTGGGGCAAGCGTGCCTTCTGGTGCTGGTTCATCGGCTTTCATCTCGCCTTCATGCCGCTCTACGTGGTGGGCCTGATGGGCATGACCCGGCGCCTGCAGCACTATGACGTGCTGGCCTGGCAGCCCTGGCTGCTGGTCGCCTTCGGCGGCGCCGTCCTCATCCTGATCGGAATCCTCTGCCAGGCCATTCAGCTCGCCGTGTCGATCCGCGACCGGGCGCTGCTGCGCGACGTCACCGGCGACCCCTGGAACGGCCGAACGCTGGAGTGGTCGACGGCTTCGCCGCCACCGCCCTGGAACTTCGCCACCTTGCCCAGCGTCACCGGGCTCGATGACTTCTGGATCCAAAAGCAAAACGCCGGCGGCCGTTCCGCTTCCATTGCGAGGTCGCGCCAGTACGAGCCCATCGATATGCCGAAAAACAGTCCAATCGGCGTCGTCAACGCCTTCTTTTCCGTGGTCCTGGGCTTCGCGCTGATCTGGCACATCTGGTGGATGGCGGGCTTCGGTCTTCTCGGCATCCTTGCGGGCATGCTCGCCTTCGCGTTCCGGCGTGAAGAGGAGATCGAAGTGCCTGTTGCAGAGATCGCCCGGTTCGAGCGTAGGCAGACGGAGGTCGCAGCATGAACGACATTGCCCTTCCACTTCCAGCCATGGCTGACAAGGCGCCGGCAAGCGAAGCCGGGCCGGCCGCCAAGCGCATCGTCGTCGCCTTCGGGTTCTGGGTTTTCCTGCTCAGCGACATCGTGATGTTCTCGGCACTCTTCGCTGCTTATGCCGTGCTAGTGCGCAATACAGCCGACGGTCCGTCCGGTGATCAGCTGTTCAGCCAGACGAGTGTTGCGGTGGAAACCGCCTGCCTTCTCGTCTCGAGCTACACCTGCGGGCTGATGTCACTGTCGATCGAAGCACGACGCCAGCTCGGCACTTATTTCTGGGCGGCAGTTACCTTTGCGCTGGGCGCTGCGTTCGTGGCTCTCGAGCTGAGCGAATTCGCAGGCATGATCGCTCGTGGAGCGACGCCCCAGCGAAGCGCTTTTCTGTCCTCCTTCTTCACGCTTGTCGGATGCCATGGACTGCATGTCACCGCTGGTCTTGTGTGGCTGGCATTCATGATGTTGCAGGTCAACCTCCGAGGTCTTCGGGACAACGTCAAGCGCCGCTTGCAGTGCTTTGCCCTGTTCTGGCACGCGCTCGACATCATCTGGGTCTGGCTGTTCACGGTCGTCTACCTGATGGGAGTCCATCCATGACTGACACTCCATACGATCTCGCGCCGGGAGACACTAAGGCACTGGTCAGCAGGCCGGAGGCGAAACTGTCGGGCGTGCTCGTCTATACGATCGGATTGGTCCTTGCCGTGGGCCTGACAGCCACGTCGTTCTGGGCCGCCAACACCTCGCAGCTATGGGGACCGGGCGTTGCGCTGGGCCTGGCCGTGCTCGCTATCGCGCAGATGGGCGTTCACCTGGTCTTCTTCCTGCACATCACTACCGGACCGGACAATACGAACAACGTGCTGGCGTTGGCATTCGGCATCCTAATCGTGACGATGATCGTCATCGGCTCGATTGGGATCATGAGCGATCTCAGCCACATGATGCCGATGCAGAGCGGATCCATGGGCATGCACATGCAGCACTAACGCGTCACGTTTCTACCCCAAGCAGGAGACATTTAGCGATTCATAACAATCGTTAATTCGCTGAAGCGTCTCCGGAGGCCCATGCTCCGCAACTACTTTAGGGAGATGTAATGTCCACCACCGCACCTCAGCCGGCCAAGCTCCTCTACACCGCCCGGGTCCACACGACAGGTGGGCGTGAGAAGGGCGAGGCGCGATCCAGTGACGGCCGCCTGAATGTCAAGCTTTCGGTGCCGGGTGGGCCTGGCAACGGTACCAATCCGGAGCAGCTTCTAGCCGCCGGCTGGTCGGCCTGCTTTGAAAGTGCAATGGCGGTCGTGGCAGAGCAGAAGAAGATCTCACTGCCGGCAGACTTGGCGATCAATGCCGAGGTGGATCTGAACGTTACCGCTGCCGGCGATTACTTCCTGCGCGCGCGGTTGAATGTCCGCGTGCCGTCCGTCGAACGGTCGATCGCTCAGGGTCTTGTCGATGCTGCGCACCAGATCTGCCCGTACTCCAAGGCAATGCGCGGCAACATCGACGTCGTGATCGACCTAATCTGACAGACAGGCGACGAATACCAGATGACCAACCTAGCTAGTCCCCTAAACCATTTGCGCCATCAATCTCGAATCGGAGATCGGGGCCCGAAACCATGATCGGCGAACTGCTTGCTGAAGTCCTGAATGCACATGGGGGCCTGGAGCGCTGGAAGAAATACAAGAAGGTCGAGGCCACCATTGTCAGCGGCGGCGGTTTTTTCCCTTGAAGGGCGTATTGCAGGACAAAAATCCGCGTCGGATGACGGTGTGGCTGCACGAGCAGCGATCGTCGGTCATGCCTTATGGCGCTCCCGATCAGCGGACGATGTTTACTCCGGACCGGATCGCGATCGAAAGACTCGATGGCACACTGGTTGCCGAGCGCAAGGCGCCCCGGGATTCGTTCGCTGGCCACCAGATGCACACGCCCTGGAATGCCTTGCAGCGCGCCTATTTCAACGGCGAGGCGCTATGGACCTACCTCACGACGCCCTTCGCTTTTGCGATGAACGGCGTTCGCGCCGAGGAAACCGAGCCCTGGAAGGAGGGAGCGGAGACCTGGCGCGTTTTGCGGGTGTACTTCCCCGGCTCGATCGAGACACACTGCCAGGTTCAGGATTTCTTCTTCGACGAGCGGCTGGAGCTTCGCCGCAACGACTACAGCGTCAACATCGCGGGTGGCTTCCCCGCCGCACAACTGATGCTGGAATACACGGAAGCAAACGGCATTCGTATGCCGAGCAAACGTCGCGCCTATACGCGCGGCCCCGATCGGCGCCCCATCCTGGATATGCTGATGGTATCGATCGACATCAGCGAGGTTGCTTTCGCGTAGAGTGTTTCGACGGAGGTTGGCCATGGCGACGACGTTGAAGATCAACGGCGAGCAGAAGACCGTCGATGTGCCTGCAGACATGCCGCTGCTTTGGGTGCTGCGCGATGTGCTCGGGCTCACGGGAACGAAGTTCGGTTGCGGCATCGCCCAATGCGGCGCCTGCACGGTGCATATAGACGGCAAGCCGGTGCGGTCCTGCGTGCTCCCGGCAAGTGCCGTGCGTGATCGGCCCATCACCACCATCGAAGGCGTCGGCGCGACCGATGCCGGAGCAAAGGTGCAGAAGGCCTGGCTCGATCTCGAAGTGATCCAGTGCGGCTACTGCCAGTCGGGCCAGATCATGTCGGCCGCAGCCCTCCTGGCGTCGACGCCCAATCCCGACGACTCGGACATCGATGCCGCAATGGCGGGCAACATCTGCCGCTGCGGCACCTACGTGCGCATTCGCGCCGCCATCAAGCAGGCGGCCGGGAGGCGGTCATGAGCGCCCGTCCGTCGCGCCGCGATTTTCTCGCCTCGACCTTGGCAAGCAGCCTGCTGCTTGCCTTCCATTTGCCGGTGCGGGCGGCCAACGAGCCGGTGCAGCCACCCGACGACACGGCAGGCAAGTTCGCGCCCAACGCGTTTATCCGCATCGACGGCGCCGGCAAGACGACCTTGGTGATGCCTCAGGTCGAGATGGGGCAGGGCATCTACACCGCGGTGGCGATGATCCTCGCCGAAGAACTCGACGCCGATCTCGCGCAGGTGACGCTGCAGCACGCCCCGCCCAACGACAAGCTCTACGCCAATCCCACCTTCGGCATCCAGGTCACCGGCAATTCCAATTCGGTGCGCGCTTTCTGGACGCCCCTGCGCGAAGCAGGCGCGCGAGCGCGGGCCATGCTGATGCAAGCCGCGGCTCAGCACTGGCAGGCCGAAGCGGACCAGTGCAAAGCCGCGAACGGATGGATCACGCATGAGAGCAGTGGCCGCAAGCTTGGCTACGGCGAGCTTGCGGAAGCCGCCAGCAAGGTCACCCCGCCACAGCAGGTGCCGCTCAAGGACCCCAAGAATTTCACCTTGATCGGCAAGCCGTTGAAACGTTTCGACACGCCCGACAAGACCAGCGGGAAGGCGGTCTATGGCATCGACGCCATGCTGCCCGGCATGAAGTTCGCGACCGTGGCGGCCTGCCCGGTGTTCGGCGGCAAGGTCGGTCATGTCGACGACGCGCGCGCAAAGAAGATTCCCGGCGTGCAGAAGGTGGTGGTCCTCGACGATATGGTCGCCGTCGTCGGCGATCACATGTGGGCCGCCAAGCGGGGCCTCGATGCGCTCGCCATCACCTGGGACGAGGGCAAGAATGCCAAGGTCAATTCGGCGGATATCTGGGACGACCTGCGCCGCGCCAGCGAGAAGGATGGCGTCGTCGCCAAGTCGGTCGGCGACATCGCCAAGGGCCTCGCTACCGGCGACAGGGTCGATGCCGCTTACGAGCTGCCGCTCCTCGCCCATGCCACCCTGGAACCGCAGAACTGCACTGTCCACTTCAAGGGCGATTCCTGCGAGGTCTGGACCGGCTCGCAGATCTTGCCTCGGGTCCAGTCGTTCGCGGCGGCGGCGGCCGGCTTGCCGATCGACAAGGTGACGGCGAACAACCATCTGATCGGCGGCGGGTTCGGCCGCCGGCTCGAGGCCGACATGGTGGCCTCGGCCGTTCGTGTCGCCAAGCAGGTCGATGGGCCGGTGAAGGTTGTGTGGACACGTGAAGAGGACATCCAGCACGACATCTACCGGCCCGCCTATCGCGACACGATCTCGGCGAGCTTGTCGGGCGGCCGCATCGTCGGCTGGAAATATCGCGTGACCGGGTCCTCGGTGATAGCGCGCTGGCTGCCGCCGGCCTTCCAGAACGGCATAGACATCGATGCGGTCGACAGCGCCATCGACATGCCGTACGACATCCCGAACTTCCATGTTGAATACGTGCGGGCCGAGCCGCCGGTGCCGACCGGCTTCTGGCGCGGCGTCGGTCCCAACAACAACGTCTTCGCGATCGAGAGCTTCATGGACGAGCTGGCGCGCAAGGCCGGCAAGGATCCCATCGCCTTCCGTCGCGACATGCTGGGCAAGACACCGCGGCTGCGCGCAGCGCTCGATCTGGTGGCGGAGAAGTCTGATTGGGGCAAGCCGCTGCCGGCGAGGGTCGGGCGCGGCGTCTGCGCCCAGCCGTCCTTCGGCAGCTTCATCGCGACCGTGGTCGAGGCCGAGGTCGACGGCCAAGGCCAGGTCACGCTGCGGCGGGTCACCTCGGCGGTCGATACCGGCATCGCCGTCAATCCCGACACGATCGCCGCCCAGCTCCAGGGCGGGCTGATCTTCGGCCTGACGGCCGCGCTCTACGGCGAGATCACCATCGACAAAGGCCGCGTGCAGCAGTCGAACTTCAACGACTACCGCATGCTGCGCATCGACGAAGTACCGCCGATCGAGGTGCATGTCATCAAGAGCGGCGAGGCGCCTGGCGGCATCGGCGAAACCGGCACGACGGCGGGTCCGCCCGCATTGCGCAACGCCATCTATGCCGCGACCGGCGTTGCGCTCAGGCGCCTGCCCGTCGATCGCGACCTGATCCGCGCGGAGAAGAAGTCGTGAGCCGCGCGATACGCCGGCTGCTCGCCGGTATCGTCGTCCTCGCAGTCATCGCGGCGGGCGTCGTGTGGTGGCTGCGCGGGCCGGGCCCGATGGACTTTGCCGGCGGCACGACGGTGGCGCTGGCCGATTATCAGGCCGGCGATCCGACCGGCGTGCCGGCATCGCTCGCCAAGGCAAGCCCGGTAGAACGGGGTGAATATCTCGCGCGCGCGGCGGATTGCGTGGTCTGTCACACCGCCAAGGGGGGCCAGCCGTTCGCCGGCGGGTTCGCCTTCAGCCTGCCCTTCGGCACGCTCTATTCGACCAACATCACGCCGGACAAAGAGACCGGCATCGGCAACTACAGTGACCAGGACTTCCTGAACGCCGTGCGTCGCGGCGTGCGCAAGGACGGTGCGCACCTCTATCCGGCGATGTCTTACACCTCCTATACCTACATGACCGATGCCGATGTGCTGGCGATCAAGGCCTATCTCTCGAGCCTGGCGCCGGTGCGCGCGACGCCGCCCGAGAACACGCTCGGCTTTCCCTTCAACCAGCGCTGGGCGATGGGACTGTGGTCCGTCGTGTTCAGTCCCAACACGCGCTTCAAGCCCCATGCGGCCAGGAGCCCGGAATGGAACCGTGGCGCTTATCTCGCCGAGGCGCTCGCCCACTGCGGCGAGTGCCACACGCCGCGCAATCTCGCCTTCGCGCTCGACAATCGCGCGAAGTTCGCCGGCGCCGTGACGGCCGGCTGGCGGGCCTTCAACATCAGCTCGGACAAGAACACCGGCGTAGGTGGATGGAGCGACGACCAGCTGATCGCCTATCTCTCGACCGGTCACGCCGCGGGCCACGGCACCGCCTCGGGGCCGATGGGCGAGGCGGTCGACCATAGTCTGAGCCGGATGGCGCCGGAGGATATCCGCGCCATGGTGGCCTATCTCCGCAGCGTACCGGCGGTGGCTTCGTCCGACCTACCAGCGGGCACCGCGCCGGCAGCCCCGGCCTCGCACAAGGAAGGCGGCGGCGGCGCGCTTGCCGAGGGCAAGAGGATCTTCCACGGCGCCTGCGTCAGCTGCCACGGCTGGACCGGTGAGAGCCCGATATCGCCCGTCGCCACGCTCACCGGCTCGTGGGCCGTCAACGATCCCGCCGCGACCAACGTGGCGCAGATCGTGATCTCGGGAACGGCGCGCCATACACCGCAAGGCGTGCTGTCCATGCCGGCGTTCGGCAGCATCTACTCGGATGCCGAGGTCGCCACCGTCGCCAACTACGTGACCGCACGCTTCGGCGCCAAGGGAGCGCAGCTCACGGAACAGGACGTCGCCAACCTACGCAAGCAAACGGCCAAATAGTGAAGTCCACCACTATCACTTCGGAAGGTTGAAATATGACAAAGAAAGTCTAGGCCCTAGAGGCGCCCGTGGCCTCCACCACGATCCGCGCGCGGAGCACTCGAGAAACCAGCGACCGCATACGCCTCGGTCGGAAAAGTATATCTCACGGGTGCATTTGGAGATTGAGCGCGCGGGTTTCTTGACGAGCGATCTTTAGATGATGACCATCATACA
>JAFAKN010000670.1 GCA_019235415.1 Alphaproteobacteria bacterium | reverse complement strand
CTGGCGGCGTTCGTCGGTGTAGCCGAAGGGGTCGAGCCGCGTCCCGCGCAGCGACTTCAGGCGAGCGAGCAGGCGCAACAGCGGCAGCAGCCAGCCGCCGAATTCGCGCTTCATGAGATGGCCGGTCGCTGGATCGCGTGCCGCGACAAGCGGTGGCGCGAGATGAAATTTCAGCCGATAGCCGCCTTCGAACTGCCGGTCGAGCGCCGCCTGGAAGGCGGCTTCGGTGTGCAATCGCGCCACCTCGTACTCGTCCTTGTAAGCAAGCAGCTTGGCGTAGCTCAGCGCGACGGCGCGGGCGAGCCCGGCAAGCCCGATCGCCTGCTCGGCCCGCTGCACACGCAGCACCAGCGCCTGGTAGCGCCCGGCCAGCCTGGCGTCCTGGTAGCCTGTGAGGTGCCTGATACGCGAAGCCACGATGTCGTCGAGCGTCTCGACGGCAGGGAAGGGCACCACCTTGCGCTCGGCCGGCGCGATGGCGGCCTCCATGCTGGCCGGATCGGCGGCGGCGCGGCGTCCGAAGCGGAACGCCGAGAGGTTCATCGGTACCGCCGCACCGTTCAGCTCGATCGCCCGCTCGATCGCTTCGTGGCCGATCGGGACCGCGCCTTTCTGATAGGCGTAGCCCAGCATGAACATGTTGGTGGCGATCGAATCTCCCAGGAGCGCGGTGGCCATTGCCGTCGCTTCGACGAAGTCGCAGGCACCCGCGCCCGCCGCCGCTTCGATCGAGAGCTTCAGCGTGTTCGCGGGGAAGGCGAGGTCGGGCCGGCGGGTGAACTCGCCGGTGATCGACTGATGGATGTTGACGATCGCCCGCGACGCGCCGGGCTCGAGCCGGGCCAGCGCGTCGGCGCTGGCGCTGACGACGAGATCGCAACCCAGCAACAGGTCGGCGCCGCCCGCGCCCAGCCGCACCGCCTGCAGCGCCTCGGGCGTTGCGCCGATGCGGGCGTGGCTGATGACGGCCCCACCTTTCTGCGCCATGCCGAGCTGGTCGAGGACCGTGACGCCCTTGCCCTCGATGTGTGCGGCCGTCCCCAGGATCGCACCGATGGTCACGACCCCCGTGCCGCCGATCCCGGTGATCAGCACGCCATACGGTCTGTCGGCGACGCTTGGGAGTAGGGGCGGGGGCGCAAGCGCTGTCATCCCGAGCGAAGCGAGGGATCCTTCCTGTGGCCCTAAAGGTCCCTCGCTTCGCTCGGGATGACAGGCGGTCTCGACCGACTTCGCTGCCCCCTTGCGCAGGCTGCCGCCCTCGACCGTCACGAAGCTCGGGCAGAAGCCCTTCAAACAGGAGAAATCCTTGTTGCAGGACGACTGGTCGATCGCGCGCTTGGTCCCCAGCGCGGTATCGACCGGCACCACGCTGAGGCAGTTCGACTGCGTCGAGCAGTCGCCGCAGCCCTCGCAGACCGCCTGGTTGATGAACACGCGCCGCGCCGGGTCGGGGAAGGTGCCGCGCTTGCGCCGGCGCCGCTTCTCGGCCGCGCAGGTCTGGTCGTAGATCAGGACGGAGACACCCTTCCACTCGCGCAGGCTCTTCTGGACGGTGTCGAGCGCGTCGCGGTGATGGAACGTGATGCCGGGCGCCCACTCGGTACCGGGCGGGTACTTGTCCGGCTGATCGCTCACCAGCGCAATGCGCCGGACGCCCTCGGCGTGGACCTGCTGGCTGATCGTCCAGGGATGCACATTGCCGTCGTGCGGCTGGCCGCCGGTCATGGCGACGGCGTCGTTGTACAGGATCTTGTAGGTGATGTTGGTATTGGTGGCGACCGCGTGCCGGATGGCGAGGTAGCCGGAATGGAAGTACGTGCCGTCGCCCAGGTTCTGGAAGACGTGCGGCATGTCGGTGAAATGGCTGGCGCCCACCCATGAGGCGCCCTCCGCGCCCATGTGGGTGAAGGTCTTGGTGTTGCGCTCCATGTTGATGGCGAGCGTGTGACAGCCGATGCCGGCCATCGCCATCGACCCCTCGGGCACCTTGGTCGACGAGTTGTGCGGGCAGCCGGAGCAGAAGTAGGGGACACGGGCGAGGCCCGCCTCGTTACGAACCTGCCGGGCGGCGCGCCGCCGCAAAGTCTCCCAGCGCTCGCGTGTACGCGCGCTCAAGGCATCGAGGCCCAGACGCGCCACCAAGGCCGAGGCGATCTCGAACGGCGTCAGCTCGCCGTCGGTCTTGAGCAGCTTTTGGCCGCGGTCGTCGGCCTTGCCGACGACGATCGGCCGGCGATCGGCGGGCGCGTTGTACAGTGTGTCCTTGACCTGCTGCTCGATCAGCGGCCGCTTCTCTTCGACGACGAAAAGTTCGCGCTTGCCCTGGGCAAAGGCCAGGAGACCTTGGGGCTCGATCGGCCACACGAGCGCGACCTTGTAGACCGCGAGGCCAAGGCGCTGGGCTTCTGCCTCGTCGATGCCGAGATCCTCGAGCGCCTGGCGCACGTCGAGGTAGGTCTTGCCGACCGTGACGATGCCATAGCGGGCATCGGCTGCGCCCAGCATCAGCCGGTCGAGTCGGTTGGCGCGCCAGTAAGCGAGCGCCGCCGGATGCTTGACCGTGAACACGCGCCGCTCCTGGCCGACCCATTCGTCGGGCCAGCGCAGGTGGACCCCGTCCGGCGGCAGCATGAAGTCGGTCGGCGTCTGGATCTGGACGCGGTGCGCATCGACATGGACGGAGGCTGACGAATCGACCGTCTCGCTCAGCACCTTGAAGGCGACCCACAGGCCCGAGTAGCGCGATAGCGCGAAGGCGTGCAGGCCGAGATCGAGATACTCCTGCACCGATGCCGGGTGGATCACCGGCATGCCGGCCGATATGAAGGCAGGCTCGCTTTGATGCGCAAGCGTCGACGACTTCGCCATGTGGTCGTCGCCGCCCAGTGCCACGACGCCGCCATGCCTGGAAGTGCCGGCGTAG
>JAFAKN010000624.1 GCA_019235415.1 Alphaproteobacteria bacterium | reverse complement strand
TTGCCGTCGGGCGAGTACTTGTGGACGCAGGAATTGCCGTATCCGTCCGACACGTAGATCTCGCCCTTGGGCGACAGGGCGGTGTGGGTGCAGCGATTGAACGGCTTGCCGCTCAGGAACGGCGCCGGCTGGTTGGGCACGCCGATGGTCATCAGCACCTTGCCCTCGGTGGTGATCTTGCGGACGGTGTGGTCGCCGTCGTCGGTGCAGTAGAGGTTGTCGTCGCTGTCGATATGGATGCCGTGCGCCCGGCTGAACAGACCCTCGCCCCATGAGCGCAGGAAGTTGCCGTCGCGGTCGAACACCATCATCGGGTGTTGGCCGCGGTTGAAGACATAGACGCGGTCCTTGCTGTCGACTGCGACCGCGGCAACGTCGCGGAACTCCCAGCCGTCGGGCAGCTTCGCCCAGTTCTCGACAACGCGATAGCGGTGCTCGCCGCTCCCCAGGCCTACGCTCATTGCAGGATCGCCTCCGAGATCTTCTCCGCCGTCATCAGGGTCGGGAAGTTGGTGTTGGCGCAGGGCACGATGGGGAAGATCGAGGCGTCGACCACGCGCAGGCCCTGCACGCCCTTGACGCGACCCTGGGTGTCGACGACCGACATGGGATCGTCCGGCCGGCCCATGCGGCAGGTACACGAGGCATGCCACACGCCGATCGCCGCCTTGCGGATGAAGGCTTCGAGCGCCTCGTCGTCGTTCATGACCTGGTCGAAGGTGAAACCCTCGACCACGAACTTCTCGACGATGTAGCGGCGCACCGCGGCCGGGCCATCGAGGAACGGCGCGAACAGCGCCGTCAGGATCTTGTTCTTGGTGTTGACCACGCCGATGGCGCGCACGCGGTCGCTGTAGGCGGCCGGGAAGGGCGCGTCGGTCACCTGGCGCAGCGCCTCGGTCATCTGCACGGCGGCCATCAGCTTGAAGCCCGTCATCAGCCGGTCGAGGTCGCGCTTGTCGGACAGAAGGTTAAACTCGACGGTCGGCTCGGCCCGCCAGTCGCGCGACGCGAGCCTGACCTCGCCGGTCTCCGAGTAGGTCTTGTTGATGAAGGTGAGCAGCGAGGCGATGCGCTCGCCGACCGCGTGCCAAGCCGACTTGCTGACCACGGCCACGAACATGTCGCCCTTCGGCACTCCCGCCAGACCGGAGGAATAGCGCAAACCGACATGGATGTGGCGGCGCGTATGCTCGTTCATGCGCGCGCCCCGGCGGATCACCGAGGACAGCGCAATCGACGGATGGTCCATCAGGCGCTGGCCGACGCCGGGCAGGGCGGAAACCACCGGAATGCCCATGTCGCGCAGATGGCCGATCGGGCCGATACCGGCGCGCAAGAGATGCGCCGGCGAGTGGATGGCGCCGGACGAGAGGATCACCTCGTTGGCGCGGAACTGCTGCTCCTTGCCGGCAACCACGGCCGTGACGCCGACGCAGCGCGTGCCCTCGAACAGCAGCGACGAGACCTGGGTGTCGGTCGAGATGGTGAGGTTGGAGCGCCTGCGGGTTTCCGGGTCGAGGTAGCCCATAGCGGCCGACACGCGGCGCTCCTCGGCGTTGGAATGCGTCACCGGGAAATACCCGTCGACGAACTCGCCGTTCTGGTCGGGCAGGAACTTGAAGCCCTTGGCCTCGAAGCCTTGCGCGACTGCCTTGGCGTGGCCCGTCCAGTGGTCGCGCGGGATGCGGCGGACGGGGATGCGGCCGTCCTTGCCGTGATAGGGGCCGTCGAAGTCGAGGTCGCGCTCGACCTTCTTGAAGAACGGCAGCACGTCGTTCCACCCCCAGCCGTCGGCGCCGCGCTGAGCCCATTCGTTGTAGTCGGTCGGAGCGCCGCGATTGGCCATCTGGCCGTTGATCGACGAGCCGCCGCCCAGCACGCGAGCCTGCTCGTACTTGCGCAAGGGCGGCCGGTTCTCCTGCGGGTTGTTGTGCGACACGACCTGGGTGTGGACCTTCAGCTCGGTCCAGTGGAAGCGGGGGTCGAAATAGGCCGTACCGGAGTAGCTGTCGGCGATCTCCTTCGGCTCCTTGCCAGGCGGCGTGTCCTGGCCCGCCTCGCAGAGCAGCACCTTGTTGGCGCTTCGCGCCGACAGCCGATGCGCCATGACCGACCCTGCCGAGCCGCCGCCGACGATGATATAATCGAACACGGACGTTTCCTCTTGGTTGGCCGCACGCTAGCATGAGCGCGGTCCGATGTGGCTATTTCTCGGTGCCTTGAAGCACAGGAGCATTGCATGAAACGCACCACGCTGGCGTTTGCCCTGGTGACGCTCGCAGGCACGGCGGCCGCACAGCCGGCTTATTTTCCGGGGGCCAACAGCAGCCCGCTCACACCGCCGTCGGTACAAGCGGGGACGGTCATCACCGCCTCGGGATTGCCGTTCGCCGGGGGTGCGCCGTCCGGGGCCAGCCGCGGCGCCATCGATCAGGTCGCACCCCCGCTCACTGCCGGATCGGCGGCGTTGCCGGGCACAGGCGAGGAGCCGACCACAGAGCGCGGCGACAACCCAGGCCAAGGGGGCGTTCCCAGCCAGAACCCGCCCGGGCTTGCGGTCGCGACGACGGCCGTGCCGGCGCCGGCCGTTGCCCCCGTGCCGGGCGCACCTCCGCCCGGCGCACCACCGCCTGCTGGGCCGCAGTCTGCAGGCAACGCGCCCGGCTCCGAAAACGCCGTGCGGCTGATCCTGGCCGACGGCTACAAGAGCCCGCAGGGCGTGACGCGGGGCCCGGACGGCCGGTGGCACGGAAAGGCGATGCGCGGTACGGCGTTGGTCGACGTTTCGGTCGACTCCCGCGGCAACGTCAGCTCGCCCTGAACGCCGAGGAGCTTGCAATGCCCGACGTCTCGGCACCGGCAATCGAGCCTGAGGACCTGGCTACGCCCGAGCTCATGAAGGCGATCTCCGAAGCCTTCAACAGCCGCGACGTCGATCGCATCGCGTCGTTCTTCACCGAGGACGCCACCTTCTGGCTGGCCCGCGGGCCGGAGCCGGTGGGACGCACGCTCAAGGGCCGCGAGACGATCCGCAACACGCTGGCGGCGCGCTTCAAGGTGATCCCCGACATGCGTTGGGACCACAAGGAGTACGTCTACGCCGGCAACCGGGCGGTCTCGGTGTGGACCGTGCGCGGCAAGGGCAGCGACGGCGAGGAGCTGAACTACCAGGGCTGCGACATCTACACCTTCCGCGGCGGGAAGATCTGCGCCAAGGACACCTACTGGAAGATCGTCGAGCACAAGGACCGACTCTGATGCCACTCGACCTGCTGATTCGCGGAGGCACTCTCGTCGACGGCTCCGGCAGCCCGCGCTTTGGCGCGGACGTCGGCATCAAGGACGGCCGCATTGTGGAGATCGGCAAGGTGGCGAGCGCCGCCGAGCGCGTGATGGATGCCGACGGGCTGATCGTCGCGCCGGGCTTCATCGACGGCCACACGCACATGGATGCGCAAGTCGCCTGGGATCCGCTCGGCAGCTGCTCATGCTGGCACGGCGTCACCTCGGTGGTGATGGGCAATTGCGGCTTTGCCCTCGCGCCTTGCCGGCCGGAGGAGCGCGAATGGTATGCGCGCTGCCTGTCGGCGGTGGAGGACATTCCGACCGACGCCATGGCGGCCGGCATCGACTGGACGTGGGAGACCTTCCCGGAATACCTCGCCACCGTCGAGCGCCTGCCCAAGGCGATCAACTACGGCATGTATATCGGCCATTCGGCGCTGCGCATGTACGTCATGGGCAAGCGGGCGCTGAGCGAGACGGCGAGCGAGGACGACATGCGGCGCATGGCGGCCGCCGTGCAGGAGGCGCTGAAGGCTGGTGCGCTCGGCTTCTCCAGCTCGCGCGCCTCCACCCATGTGACGCCCGACGACACCCCGGTCGCCAGCCGCATCGCGGACTGGGAGGAGATCGACCGCATCCTGGCGGCGATGGCCGAGCTCGATGTCGGCATCTTCCAGATCGGGCCTGACATCGCGAGCGGTGTTCGCCACCGTGCGTTCCTGGCGCGACTGCGCGAGGCGGCGCTGCGCTACAAACGGCCGATCATGTTCGGCGTGCTCTCGACGCGGCAGGGCGAGGACCCGACCAGCTGGGCCTACCAGACGCAATACATCGACGACACCGTGACGGCGGGTGGCCGCATGTTCGGGCAGGGCACGACCCGATCGATCAACGCCATCTTCTCGCTGAAGTCCTATCTGCCGTTCGACGTGCTGCCGGCCTGGCGCGAGGTCCGCGCGTTGCCGATGGACGAGCAGAAGCGGCGGCTGGCCGATCCGCAGGTGCGGCGGGCGCTGATCGCGGCCGAGGCCGCCATGAAACCGCGCGACAAAGTCTTCCAGGGCGGCGGTGCGGCGACCACCGACCCGCGCAAGCCCGACTACGCCAACCTGTTCGCCATGAAGGGCGTCGATTGGGACGATCCCAGCGTCGATCAGCTGTCCCGCCAACGCGGCCAGCATCCGGTCGAGGTCATGATCGACCTGTCGCTGGCCAACGACGACCAGATCTACGTCCAGCCGCTGGTCAACGAATCGCCGGACGATGTGCTCGGCATCCTGAAGCACGCGCGCACGCTCGCCACGTTCTCGGACTCCGGCGCGCACGTCTGCCAGGAGATGGGCTCCTCGCTGCAGACGCATTTCCTCAGCTACTGGGTGCGCAAGCGCGGCGCCTTCACGCTCGAGCAGGCGATCAAGAAGCTGACCCACGACAATGCCGAGGCGTGGGAGCTTTCCGACCGCGGCCTGGCGCGCGAGGGTTATCGCGCCGATCTGGTGCTGTTCGAGGAGAAGGGCATCCGGCCGTGCCTGCCGACGGTGGAGCGCGACCTGCCCGGCGGCGCGCGCCGCCTGGTGCAGAAGGCCGAGGGCATCAAGGCGACCATCGTGAACGGCGCCGTGGCGATCGAGGACGGGGAAGCGACCGGCACGTACCGCGGCGAGGTCCTCAAGGGAAGGCTCGCGACATGAGGCGGCTCGCGGCAGCGGCTTTGCTCGCGGCGGTGTGCGGCTCCGCCGCTGCGCAATCCAAGTCGACGCCACCCAGCATGGGCAATACAGCGAGCGTGCGCACCCATCTCGAGGCACTGCACTACCAGGGCATCCACGACCTGCGGCGCGGCCCCGATGGCCAGTGGACCGGGACGGCCGTGCAGGGGAACGTACCCAAAACGATAACCGTCACGCGCGACGGTACGGTGATCGCGCGTTAGCGCAGCGCGGACCTCTCGGTCCGCTCATTTTCATGATGCAGACCGGGAGGTCCGCGCTCCTATGACAGCTCCCGCCGCACCATGGCCGCGCCTTCGGCCAGCGCCTTGAGCTTGCCGAAGGCTGTCGCGCGCGGCAGGTACTTCATGCCGCAGTCGGGGGCGGGCAGCAGCTTGTCGGGCGGCACGAACTTCAATCCGGAGCGGATCCGCTCAGCGATCTTGTGCGGCGTCTCGACCTCGGGGTCGGCGAGGTCGATCACGCCCAGCATGATCTTCTTCGGCGCCAGCTCCTTCAGCACGCCGAGATCGATCTTGGGCTGCGCCGATTCGATCGAGATCTGCTGGGCGATGCTGTCGGCCAGCTGCGGCAGGAAGGCGTAACCGGTGGGCTTGCCGCCGCGCACCACCGCGGCGTAGCCGAAGCAGAGATGGACCACCGTCGGTACGCTGATGCCCTGCAGGGCGCGGTTGATCACCTTCACGGCGTAGCGCTTGGCTTCCTCGGGGTTGTTGCGCAGCCACGGCTCGTCGAGCTGGACGACGTCGGCGCCGGCCTTGACGAGGTCGTGCGCCTCCTCGTTCACCGCGGCCGCGTAGTCCATGCACATCGCCTCGGGGTCCTTGTAGAACTCGTCCTTGACCTGCTGTCCCATGGTGAAGGGGCCGGGCAGGGTGATCTTCGCCAGGCGATCGGTATTGGCGCGCAGGAACTGCATGTCGCGCAGTTCCACGGGCTTGCTGCGCCTGATCCTGCCGACGATGCGCGGCACGGTCGTCTTCTGGCCGCGGTTGTTGACGATCTCGCCGGGATGCTCGTCGTCGATGCCTTCGAGCGCGGTGGCGAAGCGGTTGGAGTAGCTTTCACGGCGGATCTCGCCGTCGGTGATGATGTCGATGCCGGCTCGCTCCATGTCGCGGATGGCGAGCACCGTCGCGTCGTCCTGCGCCTGCTCGAGGAGCGGCTCGGGCACGCGCCACAGCTCGCGCACGCGGGTGCGCGGCACCATCTTGCTCAGCATGTCGCGGTTGAGCAGCCAGTCGGGCTGCGGATAGGAGCCGACGACGGTGGTCTGCAGCAATGACTCTGTCATGGGCGGGTCCTCGTTTTGACGCGACTGCTCACGCTGGGCACGCCGAACTTGCCCAGGATGCGCTCGGGGGAACCTCGATGGGCGTCTTGCGTTGTTGCACGCACTGCAGTCTGGGTGGGCTTTGCACAGCTGTCCATGTCCGTGACTTTTTTGCGCGCGGCTGGGCGCCTCGCCCTTCTTACCGGCTTTCTCCTGTCGTGCAGTGGACGGCTCCCCAACACGGCAGTCTCGGATGACGCCGCCGAACGGGGCTATAGCGGACTCAATGCAGCGACGCCCATCGCCGCCTTGATTCGCGAGCGCGGGATCGAGACCCTTGATCCATCCTCCGCAACACCTCTGCTCGAGCAGGTGCGGCGCGAGCTCGCCAAGAGCGATCCGGCGGGCACCTACGCCGGCGTCACCTACGATCTCACGCGCGGCAATACGCTGCCGAAGGATTGGCTGGTGCAGAGCCCGGCCCGCTGGGGCCATCGCGCCGACGACCTGCCATTCTATCCGCTGGAGTGCAAGGGATGTGAGCCGGACGTCCTTCTGCCGTCGTGCGACAGCGACGCCGACTGCCTGAACGGCGGCGCCTGCCGCGCGGTCTGGCCGGCGCTCGGCGCACCACGGAGGACGTCACGAAAGGTCTGCTTCGGGCACTCCGATTCCCTAGTGCTGCCGATCCACGACCTGATCGTGCGGGCACGCCGTTCGGTCGACATCGGCGTGCTTCAGCCCGCACCGGGCACGCGCTTCCTCGGGACGCTGCGGGCGGCGCTCGACGAGTTGGCCGCCAGTGGGCGCCCAGTCGAGGTGCGGCTCCTGATCGGCCAGTACCCCCCGGCCGGGTCGGACGCTGCGGCGACGCTCGCGACGCTGGTCGCCGACTTCGGGCGCTTCCCGCAAGCGCGCCTGCGCGTGAGCGTCGGCGCATTGCGTACCTGCACGGCGCTCGATCCCTGTGACAGCTTCTCCTGGCCGCACGCCAAGTTCATTTCCGTCGACGGCCGTGCGGCGCTGGTCGGCGGCCACAACTTGTGGTCCGAGGACTATCTGGTCGATGCACCTGTTCATGACCTGTCGATGCTGATCGAGGGACCGGCCGCGGCCAGTGCGTCGCGCTTCGTCGATCGGCTCTGGTTGTTCGTCTGCAGCAACGTCGGAAAGGGTACGGCGATACAATGGGCCCGCTACCCCGAAGACCCGGCGGCCCCGTGTCCCGCCGTTGCGGCGACGGTTGAGCAGCGACGGTCGCATGGCACCGCCGTGCTGGCGGTGGGACGGCTGGCCGCCGGCATCACGACCGACTTCGCAAACCAGAGCGAGCTTGCGCGCGATCTCGTCCTGGGGGCGGCGCGCAATACCGTCTTCATCTCGCAGCAGGACTTTGCCTTCACCCTGGGGCGTGCCGCGCCGATCTATCCGGAGAGCACCATCGAACGGCTGATCGATTTCATCGACCAGCGGGACGGCCAAGTCTACATCGTGCTGTCCAACCTGGGTGCGGTCGGCAACAGCGGCAGCACCTATTCCAATGGCGTCAGTCTCGCTGTCTTTGCGCACCATTTGCAGGAGGTCGCGCGGCGGCGGACGGGGCATGCGATGGACGACCGGCTGTGCCGCAATCTTCATTTGGCGCCGCTGCGCTTCGGGCCCGACGCGGCGTGGCCGCGCGGGCGGGCGATCGCCAATCATGCCAAGCTGTGGATGGTCGACGAGCGGATCTTCTACATCGGCTCCGACAATTTCTATCCGGTCAATCTCCAGGAGCTCGGCTACGTCGTCGACGATCGCAAGGCGGCCGCGCAGCTCGTCGAGGCATACTGGCGACCGCTCTGGCAATGGTCGAGCGCTGCCGCGGTCTCCGGTGAAGAGGCGCGGACCTGCATTTTTCGCGAGCCGACGAAGTAAGCGATTTGTCAGGCTGCCGCCCCTTCTCTGTCAGGGGCGAGTAATCGCACAGCCGCAATCGAGCCGTCATCGCGCCACAGCGTTCAGGCTTTCGATCACCAGCAAGGAGGTTAGAATGACTGGAAGCACCAAGTGGCTGGCGGCTTTCTTCGCGATAACCATTCCCGCCACGGCCTTCGCGCAGGTCAGCGACGCAACCTACTGCAGAAGGTTGAGCGCCAGGTACGAAGCTTTCGTGGACAACATGCAAGGCCACAGCAACGACCGGGCCAGCCTGGCGGGCGACGTCGCCCTGCAGCAATGCCGGGAAGGCAACTACGCGGCGGGGATTCCCGTTCTGGAGCGCGAGCTCATCAACAACAAGATCAGCTTGCCAAGTCATAGCTGACGTTTGTTGGCGCGGGCGCGAGGCGGCCTGGTCGCCGCCCCGTGCCCGAGCCGGCGCAATGACGGAGGAGAAAATGAGGACCAGTTACCTGTTCGCGGCGACCGCCCTGCTGTTGCCGGCGGCGGCGTTCGCCCAGATGAGCGACGCCGACTACTGCCGCGCGCTCACCCAGCGGTACCAAACCTTGGTCGAGAGCGTCGAGAGGGGACACAACCCGCAGCCTCCGCCCGTCGACGCGCAGGCCGCCATTGAGCAGTGCAAGGCCGGCAACACGGCGGCCGGCATCCCCGTGCTCGAGCAGAAGCTGCGCAACGCCAAGGTCGACCTGCCCAAGCGCAGCTGACGCCCTCGGGACCTTATCCCACGCCGTGTCTCTCCACCTGAAGCTTCCGCCGCGGCAAGATCGGGTAGGGGAGGAACCAAATGGTGCGGGTGTGGTGGATGATGGCGGCGGCCGCGGTGCTGCCGATGGGCGCGGTCGCGCAGACGAACGAGCGAGGTATTGCCTCGCGCTGTCGCAGAAGTACCTGGCGTATGTCGGGGACATGTCTACTACCCGGTCGCTCAGCCCCGGCTCGGTCGATGCACAAGTTGCCATCGAGCGATGCAAGACGGGCAACACCGCCGCCGCCATACCGTCCTCGAGAAGAAGCTGCGCGACGCACGGATTGACTGCCGCCGCGAGGCTGAGGGCCGCTACGCCGGCACCGGGTCGATCGGCTGCACGACGCCTTCGGCAGCTTCGATGACTTCGCCGGCATCGAGGCAGAGGTCTTCGCGGTTGCGCATCGCCATGATCTGCACGCCGGTGCGCAGCTTGCCGTGGCTGCCGACCGGAACAGCAAGTCCCGGCAGCCCGAGCAAGGGCGCGAGCAGGGCGGTGCGCATCGAGGTGAGCACCTCCTTCTGGCCATCCGGCTCGACGTCGCGAACTTGGGCTGGCGGGAGGTCGGCGAGCGTGGGCAGGATGACCAGCGGCCATTGCAGGAAGAAGGTCATCCAGCGCAACAGCAGC
>JAFAKN010000402.1 GCA_019235415.1 Alphaproteobacteria bacterium | reverse complement strand
CAAACAATCCGTTGCGGCATCTACTATCACAAACGTCTGCGGGATGCTCTATGCTCCGCCGCAAAGGCCGCGAGGGAGCATGCCCATGAAGAGCTACAAGGTCGTCGAGTTCGGCAAGCCGCTTCAGAAGGTCGAGGAGCCCACCCCCGTGCCCAAAGGCAGCGAGGTGCTGGTCCGCATCACGGCGGCGGGCGTGTGCCACAGCGACGTGCATCTGTGGGAAGGCTATTTCGACATGGGCGGCGGCAACAAGTATTCGATCGAGAAGACCATGGCGCCGCCGCGCACCATGGGCCACGAGATCGTCGGCGTGGTCGAAGCGCTGGGGCCCGACGCAAGCGGCGCCAAGGTCGGAGACAAGGCAGTGGTCTATCCCTGGATCGGCTGCGGCAAGTGCTGGTACTGCCAAAGCGGCATCGAGCATCTCTGCCCGACGCCGCGCGCACTCGGCGTCAACAAGGACGGTGGCTACGCCGACCACGTGATGGTGCCGCATGCCAAGTACCTCTATCCCTACGGCAACCTGCCGACCGAGCTCGCTTGCCTCTACGCCTGCTCGGGCATCACCGCCTTCGGCGCTGTCAAGAAGGCGGTCGGCCAGGATGCCGGCAAGCCGATCCTGATCATCGGCGCCGGCGGCGTCGGGTTGATGGGCGTGCGGTTCGCCAAGTCGGTTCTGGGCCGCGAGCCGATCGTTGCCGACATCGACGAGAGCAAGCGCAAGCTCGCCCTGGAGAACGGCGCGGTGGCCGCGGTCGACCCGCGCGACAAGGAGGCACGCAAGCAGGTCATGGAGCTCAGCGGCGGCACCGGCGTGGGCGCCGCCATCGATTTCGTCGGCGCCGAGGCTTCGTCGCAGTTCGGCCTGCGCGCGCTGGGCCGCGGCGGACGACTGATCATCGTCGGCCTGTTCGGGGGCACCTTCTCGCTGCCGCTGCCGATGTTCGCCTTCACCGGCTGCCAAATCCTGGGCTCGGTCACCGGCAGCCCGGCCGAGATGAAGGAGATGATGGACCTCGTCACCGCGGGCAAGGTGACGCCGGTGCCGATCATCACGCGCAAGCTCGACGAGGCCGACACGACCCTGCAGGAACTGCGCAAGGGGCTGATCATGGGGCGTGCCGTCCTGGTACCCTGACCAGATGCCGTGAACCAGGCCGGCCGCGCCCTCGCCCATGCCTTCGGAACCGGCGCGCTCACGCCGCAGCGCGCCTTCTTCCTGCGCGCCGAGCTCGGGCCATTCCGCGACGTCGACGCCGAGCAGTCGTTCCGGCCGGAGTTTCTCCGGCTGAAGCAGGCCGGCTGGCGGGTCGTGCCACGCCTGGAGCGAGGGACGTATGCGCAGGGCCTTCTCCTGCTGACCAAGCACAAGGAAGAGAATTTCGCCAACATCGCCCGCGCCTGGTCTTTGCTCGAGCCGGACGGCACGCTCGTGTGCGCCGGCGCCAACGACGACGGTGCAGCGAGCGTCGAGAGGCAGGTCGGCAAGGCGTTGGGCCTTGCCGGCTCGCTCTCCAAGTTCCACTGCCGCGCCTTCTGGTCGAACCGTAGCAAGCGCGAGCCGCCCGACTATTGGCGCCAGCTCGCCGAGCTTCAGCCGGTGGGCGACGGCTCGTGGCTCAGCCAGCCCGGCGTCTTCAGCTGGGACCACGTGGACGACGGGTCGGCCCTCCTGGCGAGCCATCTTCCCGATGACCTGTCAGGCCGAGTCGCCGACTTCGGCTGCGGCTGGGGCTATCTTGCGCGCCAAGTGCTCGCCCGATCGCCCGCGGTCAGCGGCATCGACCTGATCGATGCCGAGCACCGCGCCATAGAAGCCGCGCGCGCCAATGTCATCGATTCGCGGGCGCGCTTCGATTGGCTGGACCTGGCGCGTGAGGCTGCACCGGCGATGTACGATGCGATCGTCTGCAACCCGCCCTTCCATGCCGGCCGCGCCGCCGAGCCGGAACTGGGTCAAAGCCTCATTGCCGCTGCGGCGCGCGCCCTCAAACCCGGGGGCCGCTTTTACATGGTCGCGAATCGCGGCCTGCCCTATGAAGGGCCTCTCAAAATGAACCTCGCCTCCGTCCAGACGTTGACCGACAATGGCAAGTTCCGCGTGACCGTCTCGATCCGTCAGCATTGACGTGCGGCTTGCCACTTCATCTGCTGACACCCGTCCCCTCGCCCATCCTTGATTTCATGGCGGCACAGCCACGGCTCGTGGCCTACACCCGACTGATGAAAACGCATTTCTTTCCAGGACTTGCTACGGCTTGAAGCAACCAGCGATCAGGAACTCCTTGTTCCCCTCCGCCCCTTCGATCGGGCTGTCCGTGATGCCCAGCACCTGCCAGCCGGGCTGCGCGGCGAGCCAGGCGGAGATCGTTCGGCAGATTTCGGCGTGCAGTTCAGGATCGCGGACAATGCCTCCCTTCCCTACTCGCCCCTTGCCGACCTCGAACTGCGGTTTGATCAACGCCACCAGGTGCGCGCCCGGTGCTACCAGCGCCAATGCCGCCGGCAGCGCCGTGCGCAGACCAATGAAAGAAGCGTCGCAAACGATGAGGTCGATCGAATCGGGCACCTCCTGGCGCGTGACGTCGCGGATGTTGGTTTGTTCCATCGAGACCACGCGCGGATCGGTGCGCAGCTTCCAGGCCAACTGGTTGGTGCCGACGTCGATCGCGTAGACCTTCGCCGCGCCGCGCTGCAGCAGGCAGTCAGTGAAGCCGCCGGTCGACGCTCCGACGTCGAGCGCGACCCGGCCGACGACGGGAATGGCGAAATGGTCCAGTGCCTTGGCGAGCTTCACGCCGCCGCGCGACACGTAGGGATGCGGCTGGCCGCGAACTTCGATCGGCGTGTCGTCGGCCACGCTGTGACCGGACTTGTCGAGGCGCCGCTCGCCGGAGAATACCAGTCCGGCCATGACGAGGCGCTGCGCGGCGGCGCGGGTCTCGGCCAGCCCGCGTTCGACCAGCGCCACATCCAATCGGATCTTGGCCATCGCCGATCAGACTTGTGCCATCAGACCGGCGGCGGCGGCGCGCGATGCTCGT
Source organism: Alphaproteobacteria bacterium (assembly GCA_019235415.1). Taxonomy (GTDB): domain Bacteria; phylum Pseudomonadota; class Alphaproteobacteria; order Reyranellales; family Reyranellaceae; genus Reyranella. Next base: position 721 of record JAFAKN010000402.1, on the reverse strand, counting down.
CGGACGCCGGACTCATGAGACCGACAGCCAAGCCGTCAGGATCCTCGATCATTGCGTAGCGAGCGCCCCAGAAGGCGTCATATGGCGGTTGCAAGCCGCGGTAGCCCGCAGCCGTCATCTCGCCATAGAGCCGGTCGACCTCCTCGCGCGAGCTGACGCCGAAGCCGACGACGACCCGTCCGGGTAAGTCGTCGCGGCCGCGCCAACCCGTGTTCCAGGTTTTCGCGAAGGCAGTGCTGTCGAGATCGAGGGTCATTGCCTCGTCGGTGATCGCGCTGACATGGTGAGGCCCGGTCGGCGTGCGCCACACGCGCTCGTCCGGGATCTTGACCCCAAGACGACGATAGAAGGCGATAGATGCCTCCACGTTCCCGCTTACAATGTTCAATTGATCCAGGATCGGCCGTGTCTGGTCCATGGGCTGTCCTTCCCGATCGAAGACGGAGACTCTGTAGCATGGATAGTCCGATCCACTGTCGCAGCCTGCGCGAGCACCTCGACGCCCTGCGCGGTCTCGGCGGGCCTGGGCGCCCGAGGAGGTTGACAGGTTGTTGTCGCCGTCCTGTCAGAAAGGTCTGATCGGTATGTGGTGGGGACCACAGTCGAAGTCGACGGTGGTGGGGCCTGATAAGCTGGATTCCTGCCCAAGCTTGACCGGACGGCTTGACCGGGCCGCTTGGAAGGACGATCTAACGGCCTGAAAGCAGGGTTGTTTCACACT
>JAFAKN010000369.1 GCA_019235415.1 Alphaproteobacteria bacterium | reverse complement strand
GCTGAAATGCGGCACCATCGCGGCCGCGCTGATGGGCGACCCCAACGCCTCGATCCCGACCCCCGAGCCGGTCCACTACCGGCCGATGTTCGGCGCGTTCGGCAAGGCGCTGGGCTCGAGCGCGGTGACCTTCGTGTCGACCGCAGCCCTCGAGGCCGGGTCGTGCGCCGGGCTCGACCGCCGCATCGTCGCGGCGTCCGGCATCCGCGCGATCGGCAAGGCCCAGATGGTGCACAACGCCGCTTGCCCGGTGATCGAGGTCGACCCCGAGACCTACGAGGTGCGCGCCGACGGCGAGCTTTTGACCTGCGAGCCCGCCACGGTCCTGCCCATGGCGCAGCGGTACTTTTTGTTTTGATGTTGCGGCTGATGACACGCGAACCCTGTCATCCCGAGCGCAGCGAGGGATCCTTGAGGCCACACGAAGGATCCCTCGCTTGCGCTCGGGATGACAAAGAAGGCGTCGCCACGCTCATGCTGCCATGAAACGCGCCACCTTAGTCCTGCGCGCCGGCTGCTGGCCGAGGCCTGAGCGGGTCGACACTGTCACCCTGCTGTTCGACGACCGCTATCGCCGGCGGCTGCGCATGCTGGGCGATGCCGGGCTCGACTTCCTGCTCGACCTGGTCGAGCCGGTCGTGCTGCATACCGGCGACGGGCTGCGGCTCGAGGAAGGCGGCTACGTCGAGGTGCGCGCCGCCGAAGAGGACCTGGTCGAGGTGCGCAGCCCCAATCCGGCGAGTTTCGCGCGGATCGCCTGGCATCTCGGCAACCGCCATCTGCCGGCGCAGATCGAAGGCGATCGCATCCTGATCCGCGACGACCATGTGATCGTCGACATGCTGAAGGGCTTGGGCGCCGAGGTGCGGCGTGTCCGCGCTCCCTTCGATCCCGAAGGCGGCGCCTACGGCCAGCACAATCATGATCCCGGCCATCGCCATGGCCCTCTCCATGAGGAGCGCCATGGAGAGCGCGATGGCTGACGCGCTCTACCGCCTGCTCGCCTGGATGTCGCCGGCCTATCCGATCGGCGCGTTCAGCTACAGCCACGGCATCGAGACCGCCGTCGAGGAAGGCCTCATCAAGGACCGGGCCACGCTGGTGGCGTGGCTGCAGAGCGTCCTGCAACAGGGCACGGCCGTCGTGGACGGAGCCCTGTTCGCCGCGGCCTGGCGCTGCGCATCTGCCGAAGACTGGCCGGCCTTCGACTCGATCGCCGAGCGTGCCGCCGCTTGGCGCGGGACCTCCGAGATGGCCCTCGAATCGCGCCAGCAAGGCGGCTCGTTTCTGTCCATCACCCGCACCGCCTGGCCGCATCAGGCGCTCGACGCCGCCCACCAGCGCCATGCCGGCGAGCTTGCGCTGCCGGTCGCCGTGGCGCTTGCCGCCGCGGCGCATGAAATCGCCCTCGAGCCCGCGCTCGAAGGCTACCTTCACGCCTTCACGGCCAACCTGATCTCGGCCGCCGTGCGCAGCGTGCCGCTCGGCCAGAGCGACGGGCAGATCGCCCTCGCCGAACTGTTGGCAGCTGTTCACGAGGCGACTGAGGCAGCGATGGCTGTCGACCATTTGGACGAGATCGGCACCGCGACGCCCTTGCTCGACTGGTGCTCGATGCGCCATGAAGTACAGTACACGCGGCTGTTCCGATCATGACATCGCATGGACCTCTGAGGGTGGGCGTCGGCGGCCCGGTCGGGTCGGGCAAGACGGCGCTGGTCGAGCGCCTGTGCAAGCGCATGCGCGCGGCCTACGACATCGCCGTCGTCACCAATGACATCTACACCAAGGAGGACGCCGAGTTCCTGACCCGGGCCGGCGCGCTCGAGCCCGAGCGCATCGTCGGGGTCGAGACCGGCGGCTGCCCGCACACCGCCATTCGCGAGGACGCCTCGATCAATCTTGCCGCCGTCTCGGACATCGTCAGGAAATGGCCCGATCTGGAGATCGTGTTCGTCGAATCGGGCGGCGACAATCTCGCCGCCACCTTCTCGCCGGAGCTAGCCGATCTCACGATCTATGTGATCGACGTGGCGGCCGGCGAGAAGATCCCGCGCAAGGGTGGTCCCGGCATCACGAGGTCCGACCTTTTGGTCATCAACAAGATCGACCTCGCGCCGCTCGTTGGCGCCAACCTCGAGGTCATGGAACGCGACGCCCGCCGGATGCGCGGCAGTCGTCCGTTCCTGTTCTCCAACCTAAAGGAAAACAAAGGGGTGGAGGGCG
>JAFAKN010000354.1 GCA_019235415.1 Alphaproteobacteria bacterium | reverse complement strand
TCAACGCCCTGCCGCAGTCCATGACGCTCTGCCGCGCCAAACCCGAGCTGCTCGAGCTCGGCTCGCCGCTCGACGTCTCGCGCAAGGCGATCGCGACCAAGAAGCAGCTGCGCATCCTGGCGCTGGGCTCGTCCTCGACGGCGGGCTACGGCGTCTCCAACCCGGCCTACGCCTATCCCGCCCAGCTCAAGATGGGGCTCGACAAGGCGCTGCCCGGCGTCGACGTCGACGTCGTCAACCGCGGCATCGGCGGCCAGGATGTCGAGGAGATGGTCGAGCGCATGCGCGCCGACATGCAGGGCAACACGCCCTCGCTGGTCGTCTGGCAGACCGGCACCAACGCTGCCATCCGCCAGATGCCGGTCGTGAAGTTCGAGCGCTGGCTGCGCCGCGGCATGGACATCGGCAAGTCGCTCAACGCCGACTTCGTGCTGATGAACCTGCAGTACGTGCCGGCCGTGGTAGCGGCCTCCGACAAGGACGCCTACGAGAAGATCATGGCCGAGGTCGCCAAGGAGTACGGCGCCGGCCTGTTCCGCCGCTTCGACATCATGCGCGGCTGGTACGAGGACGGCATGCCCTACGCCCAGTTCGTGCAGCTCGACGGCCTGCATCTCAACGACTTCGGCCAGAAGTGCATCGGCAAGCTGTTGACCAAGGCGATCCTCAATTCGCTGAACGGCCCCTAAGGCATCATCATGCCGCGCCGCTTCGTGGACCTCTCGATCTATCTCGAGAACGACGTGATTTCGGATCCGGCGCCGTTCGCGCCGAAGATCCAGTACCACAAGCACGCCGACACGGCCGGCCAGATCGCGGGTTTCTTCCCCGGCTTGCAGAAGGAGGACCTGCCGGACGGGCAGGGCTGGGCGGTCGAGACCGTCAACCTCTCGACCCACAACGGCACGCATCTCGACGCGCCGTACCACTTCCATCCGACCATGGACCGCGGCGAGCGGGCCATCACCATCGACGAGGTGCCGCTCGACTGGTGTTTCCAGCCGGGCGTGAAGCTCGACTTCCGCGATCGGCCCGACGGCCATGTGATCACGGCGGACGAAGTCGATGCCGAGCTTTTGCGGATCGGCCATGCGCTTAAGCCGCTGGAGATCGTCGTGGTGAACACGCGCGCGGGCTCACGCTACGGCAACGACGACTACGTCAATTGCGGCTGCGGCATGGGCTACGACGCCACGATGTACCTGCTGGAGCGCGGGGTACGGCTCACCGGCACCGACGCCTGGAGCTGGGACGCGCCGTTCTACTTCACCGCCCAGAAATGGGCCAAGGACCACGACCCGTCGATCATCTGGGAAGGCCACAAGGCCGGCCGTCACATCGGCTACTGCCATCTCGAGAAGCTGCACAACCTTGAGTTGTTGCCGGCGGACGGCTACACCATCGCCTGCTTCCCGCACAAGATCCGCGGCGCCTCCGCCGGCTGGACGAGAGCGGTGGCGATCTTCGAGGAGTGACAGCAGCGCATAGCGCTGCTGTCATCCCGAGCGCGCCCTTTGTCATCCCGAGCGAAGCGAGGGACCTTTCCTGTTGCCTTAAAGGTCCCTCGCTCCGCTCGGGATGACAGTCCTTTGCTCTAGTCCAGCGGCTCCGCCACGCCCGCCGGCAGCGGCATCTCGAACACGTTGAGCGTCATCGACACCAGCATGTAGTAGCCGCACACGCCGACCAGGTCGACCACGCCCTGCTCGCCGAACTTGGCGAGCGCGCGCTTGTAGTTGGGCTCGGCGACGCGGTTGGTCGCGAGATACTCGCTCACGAAGTCGTAGACGATGCGCTCTTCCTCGCGCGTGAACGGCGGCGTTTTACGCGTTCGAATGGCTTCGACGATCTCTTCCGAGAGGCCCGCTTCCTTGGCCAGCCGCGCGTGGGCGAAGAATTCGTACTGCGCCTTGAAGTGCCGGCCTATGAGGCAGATCGCGAGCTCCGACAGGTCGCGCGGCAGCGAGTTGTGGAAGCGGCAGTATTCGCCGAGCTTCTGGGCGCGGTCGGCCAGAACGGGGCTGCGCAGCCAGGGCTCGAACGGCCCGCGCAAGCCGCCGCGCGGGCCGGCGACGATGGCGTCGGCCACCTGCTTCTGTTCGGGCGTGAGCTTGGCGAGATCGAGCGGCGCAAGACGCGACATCTTTGCTTTTCCTCCGGTGTCAGAACGGGCAGCCGGCGCTGCCGCCGCTGCTTTTGTCAGCCTGGTCGAAGATCCGGTTGATGATCGCCTCGCCCGCGCTCTGCGCCTTGTCGCCCTGGACCGCGCACGAGCCGCTCGCCGTCCACAGCACCTTGCCGCCGTCCTTGTTGTAGAGCGTGAGGTTGATGCGCAAGGTCGGCGTCGCGGTCGAGCCCGACAGCCCGTCGCGCCGGCTGATGCGGTTGGAGGGAAGATCCATCCTCGGGTTGGAGCCCGGTGGAGCGTAGTCCGGCTGCCCGCCCAAGGTCGGACCGTTGCCGTCGCCGAGGCCCGAGAAGTCGAAGTAGCTCACGTCCATGCGCATGACGTTGCCGCCGCTGAAGCCGACCGCGTTGCCGCGCTGCGACAGGCGGATCATGACCTGCCGGCGCAGCTCGCGCGCCAGGTGGTTGTCCGACGTGAGCTGGACCGCGACCTTGTCGCGCGGGATCTTCTGGTAGGCCTTGACCTCCATGTCGCCGAGCTTCGGCGCGCTGCTCACCCCGGTGCCGATGCCCTGCGCGCCGGCGGGCGACACCGCTGCGAACAGTCCGATCGCGGCACAGCTCACCGCAAGGCGCATCGCTCGATGCATGGTTTTCCCCCTCAGGCTGCCAGCTTACGCCATCCCGGCTCGTCCCTGTCCAGCATACGCTTCAGCGATTCGAAATGCAGAACCGCCTGCTCGTTGGTTCCATCGGCAATCTGGTCGAACGTGCGCTCGGTCAGCTCCGGAGCGATGTTGAGCAGCGGCCGGCCGGTCTGCATCGCCAGCACCTGCACCATGGCGGCGCGCTCGAGATAGTAGAGGTCGTCATAGGTATCGGCCACCGAGCGGCCGCACACGATGACGCCGTGGTTGGCGAGGAACAGGATGTCCTTGTCGCCGAGTGCCGCACACATGCGGTCGCCCTCCTCGGCCGACAGGGCCACGCCGGCATAGGCATCGTCGTAGGCGATGCGCCCCCAGTAGCGGAAGGCGTTCTGGGTGCACATCTCGATGCGTCCCTCGCGGATCGAGGTGAGCGCCGTGGCGTAGGGCATGTGGGTATGCAGCACGACCTGGGCACGCGGGTTGCCGGCGTGGAGGCGGCCGTGAATGAAGAAGGCCGAGGCTTCGACCCGATGTCGGCCCTCGATCACCTTGCCCCCGTAGTCGACCATGACGAGGTCCGACGGGGTGATCTCCGACCAATGCAGGCCCTGCGGGTTGACCAGGAACAGATCCTCGCGGCCGCGCACGGCCTTGGGCACCGCCATGCTGAAGTGGTTGCATACGCCTTCATTCAGGCCATGCCGCACGGCCCACCGCAAAGCGGCCGTCAGGTCGATGCGGGCCTGGGTCACCGGATCGTTGGCCAGCATCAAATTCTCCGTTGCGGACTGCTAGACTCGGTCTCGATGATGCGACCAACCGCATCACGCGGCCAAGCAAAAATTGCCCCAGCGGAGTGCGGCCGTGGATGTCCTTTCCCATTCGATGTTGGGCGCGTTGCTGGCGCGACCCTGGATCGACCGGGTCGGACTCATAGGGTTTGCGGCGCTGGTATTTTCCGCTGTCGCGGCTTTGGGCAGCGGCCAACGTGTCGAGCGGCGACGTCGCCCGGTTTTGCGAAGAAGCGGACGCCGGCTGGTCGCCCGCCCTGCCGGATCGCTTGGTCGCGCCGCTGCTGGGACGCCACTTGCGTTTGCAAGCGGCCGCGCAGACGGCGAGATCGGCGTGGGAGGACGCACTTTTCGGAGATCCGGAACCGTCCGGTCAGCGTTTGCGTAGACTTGACGAGCAGCGGCGCGTCGCCGCGACTCGGCATCTCGCAAGCCGGCTATCCTTCTATCCGTTGCTGTTTCCGCGGCGTCCGCCTCCGGCGCGATGGCAGATCGATCAGCCAGCTGAAGTGACGGCGGACCTGGCGCGGGCGCTTGCCGAGCCGAACGTCCTGTACGACGTGCCGATCGATCCCGGGACTGTTGCGGTTTCCCGGTCGACGCCGAAGGGGGATGTTCGCGAGTACTGGCTCCGCGCGGCTACGCCTTTCCCGCGCCTGCGCCGGAGGCGTGGCAGCGAGGTCCTCTACGCCCGGCTCGTTGAACCGGCCGACGGCAACGCGGAAGCCACCATCATCTTTGGCGGGGGGCTTTGCCAAGAAGTCGAGCTGGTGAACGTCACTGGCGATGCCGCTGCACGCCTCGCCGCAACGGGTTGGCGGGTCATCGAACCCGTCTCGCCTTACCACGGCCTGCGCGCGATGCCGGGCCGCTACGGCGGGGAGCCGTTCTTTGCGGCCGGCCCATCAAGCGCGCTCGACTTGATCGCGGGGCAGGCGGTCGAAGCGGCCTTGCTGATCGCGTGGTGCCGCGGACGATTTAGCGGCAAGGTGGCTTTGGTCGGCATCTCCATGACTTCCTTTGCAGCACAGCAGGTTGCGAGCCGTTGCCATCTCTGGCCTTCGCAAGCTCGACCGGATGGCGTGATGTTGATCAGCCATTCGGGGAGATTGGATCAAGCAACACTCACGGGGAGACTGGCACTCGACCTCGGTCTCGATCGTGCGTTGGCGCAGGCCGGCTGGTCGGGGCAGCGGCTCGCTGACCTTTGCCGTCTGGTCGATCCGCTTGACGAACCCGCTCTCGAACCGTCGCGGATTGTATCCGTGCTCGGTGAAGCCGATGAATGGGTCCCCTATCGCGATGGGCTCGCGATCACGCACCGCTGGGGGCTGCCGCCTGCCAACATGTTCAGCTATCGGGTCGGGCACCTCGGGATGCCGTTTCAGCTCGGCCGCGACGGCTCTTCTATCGAACGTCTCAGACAGGTGCTGCGCGGGATGTAAGCCCCGACACCTCGCGCACCAGCTTGGTGCGGACGGCGCGGCCGAACTGCTCGAAGTCGTCGGCCACGATCACGAACGCGCCGGCACCGCCGATCACGTTCTCCTCGTAGTACTTGTCGAGCGAGAGGTCGGGCGGGCGGCCGAAGTTGGTGCGGTTCATCATCACCGGCAGGCCGTTGATCACGATGCCTTGCGCCACAAGCTTGTCGCGCACCAGCTCGGCGGGCGGCCCGTCGTTGGTCCGGCCGTCGCCCGAGATGTCGATGACGCGCCGCCGCGAGCTGAAGCCCGAGCCCTCGAAGCGCTGCCCGGCAAACGCCAGCGCCGCGCCGACCGCCGTCCAGCTCTGCGAGGTGCGCGGCGCTTCGCTAAGCTTCTCGGCGAAGCGGTGGGCGGCACCGGCGCCGTCGATCAAGGTCCAGTCGATCACCACCATCTGATAGTGCGTGCCGGCCCATTCGGTGTAGCAGACGGCGATGCGGCGGTGCTCGCCTGCCAGGACGGCGTCGACCACGCGGTCGTTGGTCATCGCCTCGACGTAGCCGCGGCGCTGCAGCTCGGCCTCGACCTCGTCGATCGAGCGCGACACGTCGACCGCCAGCACCAGCTGCAGGTCGACGGGCGTGTCGGCGCGCGCCGAACTGGCGGTGGCGAGAGCCGCGAGTGAGCCTGCCAGCGCGCTGCGTCGCTTCACGTCGCCTCCTTTCGGCGGCGAGCATAGCACCAAACAAAAACGCCGGAGATAGTCTCCGGCGTCCCCGCAATCGCGTCGTGCCCGACGCTATTGATCAAGGCTATTGATCGTCGTCGAAACCGCGCTTGCGCGGCTCGTAATCGCGTTCGCGCCGCGGCCGGTCGCCTTCCCGACGGCGCGGCGGGCGACCGGCATCGCCGCCGGCGGGGGCGCCACCGCCGCCATCGAAGCCGCCGGCAGGGGGGGCACCACCGCCGCCGCCACCGGAGAAGTCGGCGCGCCGGTCGCGCATCGGGCCGCCATCGCCGCCGCCGCCACCGCCACGGTATCCACCGCCGCCGCCGAAGCCGCCGCCGCCACCACCGCCACGGTAGCCGCCGCCACCGCCGCCGCCCTGGTAGCCGCCACCGCCGCCGCCACCGTAGGGCGTGCGCGGTCCGCGCGGCCGGAAGCCGCCGCCATCACGGCCGCCGCCACCGAAGCCGCCGCCGCCGGCGCCGGGTTGACGTTCGACGGCTTCGCGCACGGCGATCGAGCGCCCGTCGAGCAATGCGCCGTTCATGGCCTGCATCGCTGCAGCGCCTTGGTCATCTGTTTCCATCTCGAGGAAGGCGAAGCCACGGCTGCGGCCGGTCTCGCGATCCACGATCACTTTTGAAGAGGTGACGGTGCCGAACTGAGAGAAGGCTTCAGACAGACGCTCAGACGTAACCGAGTAGGGCAGGTTGCCCACAAACAATTTGCGACTCATTCAGGGCTCGGGGCTGGAGTAGGGAGAGAGCGGAGTCCGGCGCGCGCTTGCTGGACGACATGGTCCAAGCGTTTTGACGACGGTTGACAGAAGACCAAGAAGCTCACGAAGACGTTGACCGGTGTCGCGCTCTGCCACTGACCGAGACTCGTGATGATGCTCGTCGGCCAGTATTGCACTGCTGGGTTTATGCGCTGAATCACCGCCCGAGTCCACCATCGCCGCGAAGGTTGAGATCGATTGGTCGACGTCACACAATTGACGCGCAAAAGGGAGGAGAACTCGAGTGATTTGCGATTGCCGCGTCGAAGAATTGCCTCCGGGAAGGTTGCATGAGTTTTTCGCCTCGTCCCAAGCCGACGACCGCTCCTAATGCAACGCCGCTGTCGGCGCCAAGGCTTCGACAACAAGATATTGGTGCCGATCTCTTTCTCACCTACGAGGTAAAGGAACAAACATGACGAACGCCCGACCCAAGCGTAGCGGCGCCCAGGTCCTGATCGACCAGCTGCGCATCCACGGCACCGACACGATCTTCGGCGTGCCGGGCGAAAGCTACCTCGCGGCTCTCGACGCGCTCTATGCGCAGCGCAACTCCATCCGCTATGTCATCTGCAGGCAGGAGGGCGGTGCCTCCAACATGGCGGAGGCCTACGGCAAGCTTACCGGCAGGCCGGGCGTGTGCTTCGTGACGCGCGGCCCGGGTGCCACCAATGCCAGCATCGGCTTGCACACCGGCTTCCAGGATTCGACACCGATGATCCTGCTCGTGGGACAAGTGGCGCGCGAGCAGCTCGATCGCGAGGCCTTCCAGGAGATCGACTACCGCCGCATGTTCGGCCAGATGGCCAAGTGGGTGGCCGAGATCGAGGATGCGCGGCGCATTCCCGAGCTGGTGAGCCAAGCGTTCCATCGCGCCGTCAACGGCCGGCCGGGCCCTGTCGTGCTGGCGTTGCCGGAGGACATGTTGACCGACGAGGTCGAGGTCGCCGACGCCGGTCCCTATAAAACCGCGCGTGGCGCACCGTCGGCCGCCGACATGGCGCGCGTGCGCGACATGCTTGCAGCGGCGCGGCAACCAATGGTCATTCTGGGCGGCGGCGGCTGGAGCGCCGAGGCGTGTGCCGACATCGGGGCGTTCGTCGAGGCCAACGGCCTTCCCGTGACGACGGCGTTCCGCAACCAGGACCTTTTGGACAACCGGCATCCCAACTACGTGGGCGACCTAGGCATCGGCGTGAACCCGCCGCTCGGCAAGCGGCTGCGCGACAGCGACCTCATTCTGGCGATCGGCCCCCGGCTGGGCGAGGCGACCACCGGCGGCTACACGCTGTTCGACATTCCCGTGCCGACGCAGCCGCTGGTTCATGTCCATGCCGGCGCCGAGGAGCTCGGCCGCGTCTACCAGGCAACCTTGCCGATCAACAGCGGCATGGCCCAGTTCGCGGCCGCGGCTCGGGCCATGAAGCCGGTCGACGGCGCGCGCTGGAAGGCCAACCTGGAAGGGGCGCGCGCCGACTATCTCGAAAACATCAAGCCCAACCAGCAGCCGGGCGCAGTGAACCTGACCGAGATCGTCGGCTGGCTGAACAAGCGCCTGCCCGACGACGTGATCGTGACCAACGGCGCGGGCAACTACGCCGCCTTCCTGCACCGCTTCTTTCAATATCGCGGCTTCAAGTGCCAGCTGGCGCCGACCAGCGGCGCGATGGGCTACGGCGTGCCGGCGGCGGTAGCGGCGAAGATTGCCGCCCCCGACCGCACCGTCGTGTCGTTCGCAGGCGACGGCTGCTTCCTGATGAACGGCCAGGAGTTCGCCACTGCCGTCCAGCACGGCGCCAACGTGGTGATCGTGGTGGTCGACAACGGCATGTACGGCACGATCCGCATGCATCAGGAGCGCGAGTACCCGACGCGGGTCCACGGCACCGAGCTGCGGAATCCCGACTTCGCGGCTTACGCGCGCGCCTTCGGCGGCCACGGCGAGACGGTCGAGAAGACCGCCGACTTCGCGGCCGCGTTCGAGCGCGCGCTGGCCGTCGGCAAGCCCGCCATTATCCATCTCAAGACCGATCCCGAGGCGCTCACCTCGCGCATCACCTTGAGCAAGCTGCGCCAGCAGTCGCTGGCCCGCCAGCACTGACGGTCAGGCTTGAAGCACCGGCACGCCATACAATTTGACGTGCCGGTCGCGGCTCATGAGCATCAGCCCTTCCTCCATCGCCTGCGCAATGAGCATGCGGTCGAACGGATCTCGATGATGGAAGGGGAGCATCTGGACACGTCTCACATGTCCGATTGTGATCGGCAAGAGTGCGGCCCCGAGATGCTCGATGCCGTCCGAATAGTTGCTCGGCAGGGAGAGCTTGCCTCGCGAACTCTTGATCGCCATTTCCCAAAGCGAGGCGATGCTGACAAAGCACTCATTCTCCGTTTCTTCGATGGCTCGACGTGCGGCAGCCGCCAATTGCGATGGCTGCGTGATCGCCCAAAGGAAGGCGTGCGAATCGAGCAGCAACCTCAACGTTCTTCGCCGTCCTCACCCATCATGAGGGCCGCGATTTCGGCGTTCGTCTCGTCGGAGTCCCAGTCCGGATCAATCCTGATCTTGCCTTTGAAGGTGCCTAGTCTCGGCTTGCGCGCCGGCTCGTAGGGCGCCAAGCGCGCGACCGGCTTGCCGGCTTGGCAGATGACGACTTCCTCGCCGGCCTTCACCGCGGCGATCAGCTTGGACAGCTGCGTCTTGGCCTCGTGCGTGTTGACGTACTTCATGTGGACTAAGTTAGCTAAGCGGAGACCGTTTGCAAGATGCCCTTGCGTTGCCGCGCCAACGGTTCTATAGGGGTCGCACTTCGTGGGATTTGGGCCGACCGGCTTGCGACCACGTTAAACATCGCTAAAAGGTCGGAGCGGTCGAAAAAACCCCCGTCCTTCCGGTCGGGGGTTTTTCGTCGCGCGCGCGGCTTGGGCCGGCGCTGGCATGGTGGAGGAGGAGAGCAATGGACGGATCGATCGCAGCCAAGAAGACGCGGGCGGACCAATCGACCTGGCGGCCGCAGACGCGTGCGGTGCGCAGCGGGCAGCTGCGCAGCAATTTCGACGAGACGTCGGAGGCGCTCTACCTCACCTCAGGCTACGCCTACGCGAGCGCCGAGGAGGCGGAGGCCACCTTCAAGGGCGAGAGCACGCACTTCCAGTACTCGCGTTTCGGCAATCCGACGGTCGCGATGTTCGAGAACCGGCTGGCGGCACTGGAAGGCGCCGAGTCCTGTCGCGCCACCTCGACCGGGATGTCGGCGGTCTTCTTCGCCCTGCTCGCGCTCCTCAAGGCCGGCGATCGCGTCGTGGCGGCGCGCCAGCTGTTCGGCTCCTGCCACTACATCGTGGGCGACCTGCTGCCCAAGTACGGCGTGCAGAGCGAGTTCGTCGACGGCGGCGACCTCGCCGGTTGGGAGAAGGCGCTGTCCAAGCCCACGCAGGCGGTGCTGTTCGAATCGCCCTCCAACCCCATGCTCGACATCGTCGACATCAAGGCGGTGTGCGAGCTGGCGCACAGGGCCGGCGCCAAGGTCGTGCTCGACAACGCCTTCGCCACGCCCATCCTGCAGCGGCCGCTGGAATGGGGCGCCGACGTGGTCGTGCATTCCGCCACCAAGTACATCGACGGCCAGGGCCGAACCTTGGGCGGCGCCGTCCTGGGGGCGCGCGAGTTCATCATCGACAAGCTGCAGCCGATCATCCGCAACACCGGTCCCTCGCTCAGCCCGTTCAACGCCTGGGTGCTGGTCAAGGGCCTCGAGACGCTCGGGCTGCGCATCGAGCGCCACTGCGCCAATGCCGAGCGGGTCGCCGAGGCGTTGGCCGGACATCCTGCGATCTCGCGCGTGCTCTATCCCGGCCGCAAGGACCATCCGCAGCACGCGCTCGCCATGAAGCAGATGTCGGCTGCAGGCGGCGTCGTCACCTTCGACCTCAAGGCCGGCAAGTGGGCGGCGTTCGAGACGCTGAACCGCCTGCAGCTGATCGACATCTCCAACAATCTCGGCGACGCCAAGAGCCTGGTCACCCATCCCGCGACCACGACGCACATGCGCATCGGCGCCGAGGAACGCGCCAAGCTCGGCATCAACGACGGCACGGTGCGCATCTCGGTCGGCCTCGAGGACGCCGACGACATCATCGCCGACCTGGTGCAGGCGCTCGACGGCTGAAGCGGGAGGCAGCGCATGTCGTTGGCGCGTGGTCTCTGGCAGGCCAACCACGATCTCGCCGAGAAAATCCTCGCGCACGGTTTCGTGCGCGGGCTTGGCAATGGGACGCTGCCGCTCGACTGCTTCAAGGCCTATGTCGCGCAGGACGCCTATTTCCTGGAAGCTTTCGCCCGCGCCTATGGCTTCTGTCTCGCCTACAGCGAGGCGCGCGCGGACATCGAAAGCTTCGCCGACCTGATCGGCGGCGTGCGCGAGGAGCTTGGCCTGCACAAGGGCTATGCCGCGCGCTGGGGCGTCCGGCTCGACGGCGTCACGCCGGGCCGTGCGACTGCCGCCTATGTCGACTTCCTGCTCGCGACCGCGCGACACGGCCTGCTGGGCGACACCATCGCCGCCATGACGCCCTGCATGCGGCTCTACGCCTTTCTCGGCCAATCGCTCGCCATGCACCCGTATGCCGAGCGCTATGGCGAGTGGATCAAGACCTACGCCGATCCGGGCTTCGAGGCGCTCTCGGCGCGACTCGAAGGCCTGCTCGACCGCCATGCCGAAGACTGTGACTCGGTGCGTGCCAACTACCGCCGCGCCATGCAGCTCGAGCACGACTTCTTCGACGCCAATTTTTGGCCTGCTACGTAGTTCCGTCATCCCGACCGGAGCCGAGCGATGCGAGGCGAAGTGGAGCGATCTCTTTGGGGAGCGCCAGAAACAAAAGAGGTCCCTCCACTTCGCGCTTCGCGCTCCGGTCGGGATGACGGGTATAAGAATCCTAACCCGCGAGCGTCGCGAGCCTTTCCATCGATTGCGCAATGGCGTCGTGCAGGTCGGTCGTGAGGCGCGGGCCGAGCGCGCCTCGAACCTCATGCTCGGCCTGCGACCACAAGGGCAATGCACGCTTGAACAGCGCGCGGCCGGCCGGGGTGGCGATGAGCTCGTGGCGGCGCTTGTCGTCCGACGCGGCGCGCTCGACCAACCCCTCTTTCAGAAGGGGCGTGAGGTTGCGCGTCAGCGTCGTGCGATCGGTTGCTAAAAGCTCGGCCAGCCGACCGACGCTCACCGGCCCTTCGGCGCAGACGAAGCCCAGCAGCGAGAACTGCGAGATCTTCAAGCCGATCGGCGCGAGATGCCGGCTGTAGATCTGCGTCACGCGCCGTGCCGCTCCGCGAATGCGGAAGCAGGTGCATTCGATAGGCGAAAGGCGCAGCGGCAGCCCGGACATGGCGGCACTTTAGCCGCAGGGATTGCGGTATCCAACCTGGAATGTGTATCTGCACGTAAATCGGTGGAGAGGACATGACGCCCGATTCCGGCGACGGCAATTTCGGCGTGGTGCCGATCGAACAGGCGCGCCGGATGGACGGCATCAGCCTGTGGCGGGGACTGCTCGAGGGCCGCGTGCCGGCACCGCCGATCGCCAAGGCACTCGGTTTCAAGGTGGCGGAGGTCGACCTCGGCCGCCTGATCGCCCACGGCACCACGACCTGCCTGATATTCGCGCTGTGACCGGAGCCGCGACGCCGGGTGCTGGACGGCTTTGACGTTTGTGGGGAAAGATCCCATCTAGAGGATCGAGAAAACCGCTGCGATGTACACCGCCACAACCCGTGCCATAGAGGTGACCGTCAGGCCGCAATATCTGCCGGACCAGTCGGACCCGGAGAAGTCGCAGTTCGTCTGGGCCTATCGCGTGCGCATCGAGAACAAGGGGAACGAGACGGTGCAGCTGCGCAGCCGGCATTGGAAGATTACGGACGGGCTGGGTCGCCTGCAGGAAGTCCGCGGACCGGGCGTGGTCGGCAAGACACCGAAGCTGCGTCCGGGCGACGCATTCGAGTACACTTCCGGCACCCCGCTCGCGACACCATCCGGGATCATGGGCGGCACATATCAGATGGTGAGCGAGTCCGGCGAGAATTTCGATATCGAGATCCCGACCTTCTCTCTCGACATGCCCAGCACCGAGCGCCGGCTCAATTGAGGGGAACGACCATGAACAGGATTCTCAAGAAGAGCGAGGTCATCTCGCTCGCCACGGGTCTGACGCGGCCTTCGCGCGACGAGGCGGAGGCCGCGGTCCGCACCCTGATCCGCTGGGCAGGCGACGATCCCGACCGCGAGGGGCTGGTTGGAACGCCCGATCGCGTCGTGCGTGCCTACGAGGAGTTCTTCTCGGGCTACGACGACGACCCGAGCGAGATGCTGAAACGGACCTTCGAGGAGGTCGAAGGCTACGACGAAGTCGTGGCGCTACGCGACATCCGTCTCGAATCGCACTGCGAGCACCACATGGTGCCTATCATCGGCAAGGTGCATGTCGGCTACCTGCCGGACAAGCGCGTGGTCGGCATCAGCAAGCTCGCGCGCGTCGTCGACGCCTTCGCCCGCCGCCTGCAGATCCAGGAGAAGCTCACCTCGCAGATCGCCAACACGCTACAGGAGGTCCTGCAGCCGCGCGGCGTCGCAGTGGTCATCGAAGCGGCGCACCAGTGCATGACCACCCGCGGCGTGCACAAGTCGGACGTCACCATGGTCACCAGCCGCATGTTGGGCGCGTTCCGCGACAACGGCGAGACGCGGCGCGAGTTCTTGACCATGATCGGCCGCACGTCCGTCTGATCCTACAAGGAATATCATGGCAGGAGAGATCGTCGGCTCGGTCGAGATGCTGCGGCGCCTGGTGGCGTTCGATACCACGTCGCGCAATTCAAACCTGGCGCTGATCGAGTACGTCCAGGGCTATCTCGACGGACATGGCGTGCCGTCCAAGCTGGTGCCGAGCGAGGACGGCAAGAAGGCCAACCTGTTCGCAAGCATTGGACCCGCGGTGCCGGACGGCGTCGTGCTGAGCGGCCATACCGACGTCGTGCCGGTCGACGGCCAGCCATGGGACACCGATCCGTGGACGCTGACGCTGAAGGACGGCAAATACTTCGGGCGCGGCACCTGCGACATGAAGGCGTTCTATGCCGTGGGCCTCGCGATGCTGCCGGAGTTCAAGAAGGCGGCGCTCAGAAGGCCGATCCACTTCGCGCTGTCCTACGACGAGGAGGTCGGCTGCGTCGGCGCGCACGCGCTGGCGGCGCGCATGGCGGGCGAAGTGCCGCGGCCGCGCGCCATCATCATCGGCGAGCCGACCATGATGACGGTGGTCCATGCGCACAAGGGCGCCCAGATCTACGTCACGAAGTTCACCGGCTTCGAGGCGCACTCGTCGATGACGCATCTTGGCGTCAGCGCCATCCACTTCGCCGGCGAGTTCGTCCACTACTTGAACCGCGTGCAGGACGAGCTCGACGCCAAGGCGCCCAAGCACAGCGAGTTCATGCCGCCCGCGGCGACCTTCAACGTCGGCACCATCGTCGGCGGCACCGCGGGCAACATCCTGGCCCGCGAATGCGACGTGCTGTGGGGCTATCGCGAGCTGCCGAGCGAGCCGCTCGACGCGCTGGGCAAGCGCGCCATCGCGTGGCTCGAGGGCGAGCTGCTCCCGAAGATGAAGGCGAAACACCCGGCGGCTGCCATCACGACCGAGCTGCGATCCTCTACGCCGGCGTTCTCGCCCGAGGGCAACGACGATGCCAAGGCGCTGGCCGCCAACTGGTCGGGCTCCAATACGGTGGGCAGCGTCGTCTATGCGACCGAAGCCGGCATCTTCCGCAAGACCTTGGGTGTGCCGACCGTGGTGTGCGGTCCCGGCGACATCGCCCAGGCGCACCAGCCCAACGAGTACATCCTCGCTGCGCAGATCGAGGCGTGCGAAGGCTTCATGCGGCGGATGGTGGAATGGTGCTGCAGGGAGTGACAGCCCAGCTGTCATCCCGAGCGCAGCGAGGGATCCTTAGAGCTGCAGGAAGGATCCCTCGCTGCGCTCGGGATGACAGAGTTCTGTCGTTACCGCTGCGACCTACTTCAGCTTCACGTCCATCACGCGGATGAGGCCGTCGGGCATCGGCTTGAAGCCTTCGAGCTTCGCGGTGTGGGCGATCAAGTACTGCGGGTGGAAGAGGTAGATCATCCAGCCTTCGGGCAGGAACTTGGCCGCGATCTTCTCGTAGACCGCCTTGCGCGTGGCGAAGTCGTTGGAGGCCCGCGCCTCACGATGCCATTCGTCGATTTGCTTGTCGCAGTAGCGGCCGGTGTTCAGCGGTGAGCCGCAGGTCTGGTAGAGCACTGTGTTGCCGTCGGGATCGATGCGGCCGCTCCAGTTGTTCTCGTAGAGCTGGAAATCACCTTCCTCGGCCGCCTTGAGCCCCGTCGCGGCCTCGACCACCCGGATCTTGAGGTCGAAGCCCGCTTCGGCGGCCATCGACTGCACGACCTCGGCGACGGCACGCGTCTCCGGATTGTTGCCGATCATGAAGTCGATCGGCACGCGGCCCGTCACGCCCGCCTCCTTCATGAGCACCTTGGCCTTGGCGATGTCGCGCTTGGGGATCGGGAAGGCCTGCTGGTACCACGGACTCTGCGGGCTGACCCACTGGTTGCCCGGCACGAACTCGCCGTTGAACACCACCTGGTTCAGCGCCTCGCGGTCGATCGACAGCGCCAGCGCCTGACGCACGCGCGGGTCCTTGCCCAGCGGGTTGTCGGCCTTGGGCCCGTTGGCGACGTTGACCAGAAGCGAGAAGAACCCGAGCGACACCGCCTTGCTCAGCCGCAGCTTGGCATCGTCGCGCACCGTCTTGATGTCGGTTGCCAGCAGGCGCTCCATCATGTCCAGCCCGCCCGACCGCAGGTTGGCGAGTCGCACCGTGCTGTCGACGATCGGCAGGTAGGTGATCTTGTCGATGAAGACGTGATCCTTGTTCCAGTAGTCGGGGAAGCGCTCCACGACGATGCGATCCTGCGGCACGCGCTCGACGAATTTGTAAGGGCCGGCGCAGACCGGCTTCAGGGAGAACTTGTCGCCGGCCGCCTCGGCGGCCTT
>JAFAKN010000260.1 GCA_019235415.1 Alphaproteobacteria bacterium | reverse complement strand
GCAATGGCGCGTCAGCGAAGGCCATCGCCCGGACCGGCTGCGGCTTTCGACGCTCGAAGGCGAGGACATGGCGCGCAACAAGGCGGGCGCCGATCCGCTGGGCCGTCTCGCCGACCACGACATGGACGGCATCGACGTCGAGCTGATCTTCCCCAACAAGGGGCTGGCGATGTGGGCGACGCCCGATCCCGAGTTCGCCATGGCGCAGTGCCGGGTGTGGAACGACTGGGCGTGGGAGCAGTTCGGCACCCACCAGGATCGCATGGTCCCGGCCGGCGCGCTGGCCACCGCCGACCTCGAAGGCTCGATCGCCGAGGTGCAGCGGCTCGCCAAGCTCGGCTTCAAGTGCCTGACGCTGCCGTGCAAGCCGATCTGGGGCGCCCACGACAGCGGCCACGTCAACTACAACCTGCCGCACTTCGATCCGCTGTGGGCGGCGATCACCGACGCCAACCTGCCGATCACCTTCCACGTCTCGACCGGCCGCGATCCGCGCGCCGCGCGCGGCAACGGCGGCGCCGTGGTGAACTACGTCTCGCATTCGCTGTCGCCGACCATCGAGCCGGTCGCCAATCTCTGCGCCTCGGGCGTGCTCGAGCGCTTCCCGACCTTGCGCTTCGCCACCATCGAGGCCGGCATCGGCTGGGTGCCCTGGCTGCTCGACGCCATGGACGAGGCCTACAAGAAGCATCATTTCTGGGTGCGGCCGAAGCTCAAGCAGCTGCCCAGCGACTACTATCGCCAGCACGGCTTCTCGTCGTTCCAGGAGGACAAGGCCGGGCTCGATCTCGCGGAGAGTCACGACCTCGCCGGCAACTTCATGTGGGCCAACGACTATCCGCACCACGAGGGGACATGGCCGCACTCGGCCGAGGCGATCGAGCGCACCATGGGGCAGCTCAGCGACGACTCGCGCGCCAAGGTGCTGGGGCTGAACGCCGCGCGCTTCCTCGGCCTCGACGTGCCCGCCCGCTATCGCCGGCACTGAAGCAGCGGCGATGAGCAAGCGTACCCTGCGCGGCCAGGCTGCGATCGTCGGCGTGGGCGAAACCACGTACTGGCGGCACGGCAAGTCGCCGCATTCGGAGTTCAAGCTCGCCTTGCAGGCGATCCTGGCGGCCTGCGAGGACGCCGGCCTCGATCCGCGCCGCATCGATGGCTTCGCGTCGTACTCCAACGACCGCAACGAGCCTTCGCGCATCGCCGCGGCGCTCGGCCTGCCGGCGCTGCGCTTCTCCAACATGAACTGGGGCGGCGGGGGCGGCGGCGGCTCGGCTGCGGTCGGCAATGCCGCCGCCGCCGTGGCCTGCGGCATGGCCAGCTGCGTCGTGGTCTTTCGCGCCCTGGCGCAAGGCCAGTTCCAGCGCTTCGGCGCCGCGCCGCCGGGCGGCGTCGCGAGCGGCGAGCAGGCGCTGAACGCGCCCTACGGCGTGATGTCGCCGGCCCAGCGCTACGCCATGCGCGCCATGCGCTTCCTGCACGAGAACAAGATCGCGCCGACCGCGCAACGGGCCATCGCGCTCGCCTCCTATCACCACGCACAGGCCAACCCGCGGGCCGTGATGCACGGCCGGCCGCTCACCGAGGAGGCCTACGACTCCTCGCGCTGGATCGTCGAGCCGTGGCGGCTGTTCGACTGCTGCCAGGAGAATGACGGCGCGGCGGCGCTGATCATCGTGCCGGCCGAGCAGGCCAAGGACTTCAAGCACGCGCCGGCATACGTCCTGGCCTCGGCGCAAGGCTCGGAGTATCGCAACGGCGCGCGCAGCCACAACGCGCCGCTCTACGCCACCTCGAGCTTCACCACGGTGGCGCCGCAGCTCTACGACATGGCGGGGCTCAAGCCGCACGAGGTCGACGTGGTGCAGAGCTACGAGAATTTTACCGGCGGCGTGCTGATGAGCCTGGTCGAGCACGGCTTCTTCGAGGCCGAGGAAGCCAACGCCTTCCTCACCACGGAGAATCTGATCGCGCCCAAGGGCAAGCTGCCGCTCAATACGTCGGGCGGCAATCTTGCCGAGTGCTACATGCATGGCCTCGAATTGCAGGTCGAAGCGGTGCGCCAGCTGCGCGGCCAGTCGACCTCGCAGGTCGCCGGCGCCGAAGTGTCGATGGTGATCTCAGGCCCGATGGTGACGCCGGTCTCGAGCATGATCCTGGGCGCGGAAAGCACGCTATGAGCGCGGGAGTCGACGCTATGAGCTACTTGCCGCCTGGCCTGCCGATCCCGGTGCCGGAGAACGACGGGCTCGACAAGCCGTACTGGGACGCCGCGCGCCGCGGCGAGCTTTTGGTCCAGCGCTGCAACGCCTGCGGCGCGTTCCAATGGGGTCCGGAGTGGATCTGCCACAAGTGCCTGTCGTTCGACGTTGGCTGGCACAAGGTGTCGGGCAAAGGCCGCATCTACAGCTGGGAGCGGCCGTGGCATCCGGTGCATCCGGCGCTCAAAGGCCACGGGCCTTACGTTGTCGTGCTGGTCGAGCTGCCGGACGCCGACAACGTCCGCATGCTGGGCAACCTTTTAGGCGATCCGCAGCAGGAGGTGAGGATCGGCGCCGAGGTCGAGGCCGTCTTCGAGGCGCACGACGACGCCAAGCCGCCTTTCACCCTGGTGCAGTGGAAGGTCTCATAGCTCCTCCCCATCGCGGAAATCGCGATGGGGAGGTGTCGCCGTTTTGCGGCGACGGAGGGGTCATGCTCTTTCGGACCGCGAGCCTCTGGCTCGCTCTTGCTCATGCGCGCAGGATGCGCGCGATCCAGAAGAGCATGACCCCTCCGTCGGCGTAAGACGCCGACACCTCCCCAACTGCGTTGGGGAGGAGAAGACTTACTTCCAGTCGCCTCCCGTCCAGCCGGTCTCGTCGTAGTCGGCGAGGCACTGGTCGACCAGCGCTTCCATGGCCTTGAGGCTGCCGCCGCGCTCCGCGCCGGTCAGCGCCTGGGCGCGGATGTCCTCCCAGCCGCCGGAGTAGTTGCGCTCGTAGAGCTCGTGCCGGCCGGCGAATTCGGTGCCGACCGCATCCCACAGGAGCTTCAGGATCTTGATGCGTTCGCGGTGGCCCATGTCGCGCGAGCCGCGGACGTATTTCTGCAGGTAAGGCTCGATCTCGGGATTGGCGAAATCCTTCACCGACGACGGCAGGTAGATCAGCGCCGAGGTGACCGTCCGTTGCACGATGTCGCGGATTCGCGGCCAGGATTCCGGTCCGAAGACCCGGTAGGCCACTGCGGCCTGCAGCTCGGGCAGGACCGCGTCACCTTTCCACGGCTGCGGATTGTTCGCCATCGCGTTCGACAGCGACCAGAAGAGATGACGCCAGGCGATCACTTCGCCCAGCAGCACCTGGTTCGACCGCGCTTCGTCGCCGCCCGTCGCGCGCAACGCCTTGGCCAGCAGGCCGGCGATGAAATCGAGCTTTACGCAATAGCGCGTGCAGCCCTGGAACATGCCGCCATGCAGGAATCCGGAGCCGGGGAAGAAGTTCATCACCCGCGCCGGGTCGCGATAGATGAAGACGTCCTCCCAAGGGATGAACACGTTGTCCAGGACGAAGATCGCGTCGTTCTCGTCGAAGCGCGACGATAGCGGGTAGTCGAACGGCGAAGCGTTGCGC
>JAFAKN010000248.1 GCA_019235415.1 Alphaproteobacteria bacterium | reverse complement strand
TGCCGGCGCCGTCGACGTGTCGCTTGGCGCGACGCTCGGCATCTCGGGGACCTACCAGGGCGAGGCCGGCAGCACGCTGGACACCAGCGGCGGCAGCATCACGACGCTCAACAACGCAGCCCTGCTGATCGCCGGCTCGACCTTGTCGGCCGAAGGATCGACCAGCAAGGTGGCGGTGAAGGGCACCACCGAGAACTACGGCACCGTCAAGGTCGCAAGCCAGGCCTTGATCGACCTGGCTGCCGCGGTGACCAACCGCGGCAGCGGGTCGCTGCAGGCGACGGGGGCCGGCAGCGCGCTGACGCTCGACGCCGGCGTCGACAATGCCGGCGCCGTCGACGTGTCGCTTGGCGCGACGCTCGGCATCTCGGGGACCTACCAGGGCGAGGCCGGCAGCACGCTGGACACCAGCGGCGGCAGCATCACGACGCTCAACAACGCAGCCCTGCTGATCGCCGGGTCGACCTTGTCGGCCGAAGGATCGACCAGCAAGCTGGTGGTGAAGGGCACCACCGAGAACTACGGCACCGTCGAGGTCGCAAGCCAGGCCTTGATCGACCTGGCTGCTGCCGTGACCAATCGCGGCGGCGGGTCGCTCCAGGCGACGGGGGTCGGCAGCGCGCTGACGCTCGACGCCGGCGTCGACAACATTGGGGCCGTCGACGCATCGCTGGGCGCGACGCTCGGCATCTCGGGAACCTACCGGGGCGAGTTCGGCGCCACGCTGGACACCAGCGGCGGCAGCACCACGACCCTCAACAACGCGCTGCTCCTGATCACCGACTCGACCCTGTCGGCCGAAGGGTCGGGCAGCAGCGTGCTGGTGAAGGGCACTGCCAACAGCTACGGCACCATCGAGGCCGCGAGCCAGGCGTCGATCGAGCTGGCTGCCGCCGTGATCAACCGCGGGAGCGGGTCGCTCCAGGCGACGGGGACCGGCAGCGCGCTGAAGCTCGACGCGGGTCTGTACAACCTCGGCACGGTCGATGCGTCCAGTGGGGCGCATCTCGACGTCTTCGGCGCCGACACCGACCTCGGGACGATGACGAGCGAGAGCGGCAGCCAGATCACGCTGCATGGCAGCACCACGGGAAGCGGCCAGCTCACGGCCAACAATGGCTCGATGATATTGCAAGGCGCGACCAGTGGACAGGCGACGGCCAGCATCGCCAACAGCGGAAAGATCGAGTTCGGCTCGAGCACCGATTCGCACGTGGTCTTCGGCAGCGGCGGCGGCGGCCTGGTGGTCGATTCGACGTCCGGCTTCAGCGGCGACGTCGCGGGCTTCGCCTCCGGCGATTCCCTGCAATTCAACGACATCCTGGCCGCCGGCGCGACCTTGGGCTACACGGCGAACGGCTCCAACACGGGCGGCACGTTGCAGATCACCGATGCGCAGCACCACGTCTTCGACCTGAACATCGTGGGCGCGAGCTACTCCACCGCCAATTTCAACCCCACGCAGGACGTCAACCACCACCTGGTCGTCCAGTTCGCCTGATGGTTCGCGGGGCGCCGCGGCAGATCAACCGCTTCACTTATGGGACCGGACACCGGCTGGGACAGAAGGCGACGGGAATTGAGGGCTAGGCTCTAAGGCCGAATCGAATATTGCGTCAGCACGATGCCGGCCACGATCAGGCCGGCGCCCAGCCAATAGGTCGCGCTCACGCGCTCGCCGAACAGGAGCGCGCTCAAGAGCGGCACGATGATCACGCCGGCCGACACCCAAGGGTAGGCCTGCATCAGCGTGACCCGCGACAGCAGCCAGACCCACAGGAAGGTCGACAGCGCGTAGAGCGCGATCGCGGCGTAGAAGGCCGGCACCTGCGCAAGCACCATCAGCCCGTCGCGCAGCGGCAGGCCACGCATGGCCAGCCCGGCTTTCTTGAACAACAGCTGCCCCACCGCCAGCATGGCGGTGAAGACGGCGAGCCCGATCAGGTTCGACGACGCGAGGTTCACGCTCAGGTTCCCGCCCAGGCTCACTCCAATTGCCTCGGCCGCCGCTCTAGCACATCACGCGCGGCGCGGCTCAGGCATCACGACCGTCGAGGCTGTGACCGTTTGGGGTCGCGGTTGGTGCAGGTCGAGCACGTTCAGCACGAAGCCGCCGAAGGCGATCTCGAAGCCCAGCACGATGCAGGTGGCCGAGGGGATGGCGAGCCGCATGGTGGCGGTGGGATCGAGCAGGCCGAAGGCTACGTTGCTCCAGCTGCTGACTGCCAGCACACCCAGCACGAGCCCCACCAGCAGCAAACCCAATGCGGTGATCAAGGCGCGCTCGATGGTCACCCAGCCGATCGCTCGTCGCACGCGCTCGTCGTGCGGCAACAGCCCTTCGTGCATGCCGTGAACGTTGGCGAACGCCCAGAACGCGGTGGCCTGCACGCCGACCACGATCGCCATCGCGGCGTAGAGCAGGGTGTGGATGTCGAGCGACACGCTGCCCACTTGCCGGGCGTGCGGCAGCAGCCAGAGCGTCGTGAGCAGCCCGGCGGCAGCGAGCAGCAGGCCGGGGTAGAGGAACAGCCAGCGCGGGCTGAACAGCAGCAGAAAGCGCAGATGCCGCCAGCCGTCGCGCCAGCTGCGCAGATGCGGCGGCCGTGAGCGGCCGTCCGGCGACAGCGTGGTCGGCACCTCGGCGATGGCGAGGCCTTTCAGCGTCGCCTTCACGACCATTTCGCTGGCGAACTCCATGCCGGGCGACTGCAGGCCGAGCGCCAGGATCGCATCGCGTGCAAAGCCCCGCAGGCCGCAATGGAAGTCGCCGCACGGGCTCTTGAACAGCAGCCGGCCGATGCCGGTCAGGATCGGATTGCCGAGATAGCGGTGCAAAGGCGGCATGGCGCCGGGCTCGATGCCGCCCTTGAAGCGGTTGCCCATCACGAGGTCGTTGCCTTCGCGCAGCTTGCCGACGAAGGCGCCGAGGTCGCTGAAGTCGTAGCTGTCGTCGCTGTCGCCCATGATGACGTAGCGGCCGTGCGCGGCGCGGATGCCGGCGCCGAGCGCGGCGCCGTAGCCGCGCGCCGGCACGTCGACGACACGTGCACCGTGCACGCGGGCAATGCGCTGCGAGCCGTCGGTGCTGCCGTTGTCGGCCACCACCACTTCGCCGTCGATGCCGTTGTGTTTCAGATAGCGCCACGCCTTGTCGATGCAGATGTCGAGCGTCTCGGCCTCGTTGAGGCATGGCATGAGGATCGTCAGCTCGGTCATACGCTACCCTCCGGGAACGATCGATGGTGCGCGCGAGGCGAGAGCGCGTCGGCGCTGCTGGCAGAGAAGCAGGACGGCGAAGCAGAACGGCACCAGCCAGATCAGCCGCGCCTGGTAGCGATCCGCCACCACCGAGAGGCCACCCGCGGCGGCCGCGTTGACCAGCAACGCCATGGCGACGGCGAGCAGCAGGTCGGCCACCGGCTTCTCGGGCCGCGCCTGCAGCAGCAGCACCACGAGGCCGGCCAGCGACAGCCAGACGACGGCGCTGTACAGGACGTTCAGCCCCTCGACGTCGAGCCGGCCCTGCTGCTGGCGGGAGCGCATCAGGCGATCGAACTCGTGCGGGAAGAAGCGATGGATGACGCCTGGAATGGTGAGCGCCGCACCGCCCTCGGGCCAGCGCTTGAAATCGACGGCGGCGCGGAAGGTCACGAGCTGGGCGAGCGTGTTGCGCACCGCGTCGGCCAGCAGCTCCGTCGGATGCTCGCGCACGGTGGCGGCGACGATCTCGCTCGCCTCCGCGCGCAGCTGCGGTCCTGAACCGACGGCCAGGAGAGCGGAATTGTCGGCGCTCCACATGAAGAGCTCGGAGTCGCGCGGCAAGGTTTCGATCGACTGGCAAAGCTTCCAGTGGCGCGCCGCGCAGTCGCTGCGCATGGTCTCGTAGGCCGGCCCGTCGGCGAAGGCGCGCGCCAGCAGGAACACCGGGCCGTCCAGGGTGAGCACCGCGCGCCCCTTGGCGA
>JAFAKN010000188.1 GCA_019235415.1 Alphaproteobacteria bacterium | reverse complement strand
TCGGGTGATCCGCGACCTGATGCGCACGGTCGACATCGCCAACACCATCATCACCCACGACGCCGGCAGCCCGCGCGACCAGCTCTCGCCGTTCTGGAAGACCACCCAACCGCACACCTACATCGGCTGGGGCAAGACCACGCAGCTCGGCTACGGGCTCGGCCTCGCCATGGGCGCCAAGCTCGCCTGCCCGGACAAGCTTTGCATCAACGTGTGGGGCGATGCCGCCATCGGCTTCACCGGCATGGACTTCGAGACCGCGGTGCGCGAGCGCATCCCGATCATGTCGGTGCTGCTCAACAACTTCTCGATGGCGATCGAGCTGCACATCATGAAGGTCTCGACCGAGAAGTACCGCTCGACCGATATCTCCGGCGACTACGCCGCGATGGCCCGCGCCTTCGGCGGCTACGGCGAGCGCATCACCAAGACGGCGGACATCGTGCCCGCCATCAAGCGCGGCATCGAGCAGACCCGCAAGGGCGTGCCCGTGCTGCTCGAGTTCATCACGTCGAAGGAAACGACGATCAGCGTGCCGAAGTAACGAACTGTTGTCATCCCGAGCGCAGCGAGGGACCTTTCCGGCCTACGCCAAAGGTGCTTCGCTTTGCTCCGCATGACAGGGGGTTGCACTCATGACCGTCACCATTCTCACCCCGACCGACGAACACAAGGTCGCCGCCCACGACGGCCTCTGGATGAGTGCCGTCAACGCCGAGAAGGTCACTGGCTGGACGCTGAAGCCCGAAGGCATGTGCCGCGACGAGCGCTGCGTGCCGCTGCCGCCGAACGCCGTGAAACGCGGCGAGGTCGACGTCGAGGCATTCTGGCAGAAGCTCGGCGGACCGGTGCTCGCGAGCCGGGAGGGCGACGTGTGGGCGCTGGGCGCGCCGGCCGAGGAGCGCAACGCCGCGCTCGAAGGCCTGCAGGCGCCCGACTTCACCTTGCCCGACGTCGATGGCGTGTCGCGCACGCTCTCCGAGCTCAAGGGCAAGAAGGTCTTCCTCGTCACCTGGGCTAGTTGGTGAGGCTGCCGGTTCGACTTGCCCGTGTGGCAGACCCTGTATGACGAGCTGAAGGACAAGGGCTTCATGGTGGTGGCCGTGGCAGAGGAGAGCCGCGGCGCGGAGCACGCGCGGCCATGGATCGAGCAGTCTAATTCGACCTATTGGCAGCTGATCG
The DNA here is from genome assembly GCA_019235415.1 of Alphaproteobacteria bacterium. Classification (GTDB taxonomy): domain Bacteria; phylum Pseudomonadota; class Alphaproteobacteria; order Reyranellales; family Reyranellaceae; genus Reyranella. The sequence goes on along the minus strand of JAFAKN010000188.1, from coordinate 5,564 downwards.
ACACCGAGCATCGGCTGAGCGATCTCTACAACCTCGTGAACGTGCCGCAGGCGGTGTGGATCGATGAGACCGGCGTCATCGTGCGGCCGCCCGAGACCGCGGGTTCGACCGACCACTTCCGTCGCATGAACCTCGAAACCCGGACGATGTCGCCGGAGGATCAGGCGGCGCGGCTGGCGGCGCGCCAGGCCTACCTCGATGCGGTGCGCGACTGGGTGAACACGGGCAAGCACGCGCTGGCCGCCGATGCGGCGCGCGCCGAGATGCCCAAGGTCACGCCAGAGATCGCCGAAGCGCGGGCGCGCTTTCGTCTCGGCGTCTGGCTGCGCGATCACGGCCGCACCACCGAAGGCGACCGCCAGATGGACATCGCCAGCAACCTGCATCCGGAATCGTGGAGCATGCGGCGCCAGGCGGCCGACCTGCAGGATGTCGGCAAGGCGTCCGGCCCGGATTTCTGGAAGCGCGTGCAAGCGCTCGGCGATCGCCCTTATTATCCAGCTCCGAAGCTGTAACTTCATATGGACCGCCGACGTCACGCTCGCTCATGATGCGGGCCGGGAGGCCCGCGGTCCTGATGAAACTTGACTGGAACGAACTCGGCACGCCGCGCGCCGACCGGGCTGACGGCGAATGGGTCGAGATCTCCGGCTTCGCCACGACCTTGCTGCCGGCAACGAAGTCCGCCTATTTCCATCTCACCGCCGAGCCCGGCTGTTGCCCCGGCTGCGTGCCCGCCAATCCCTTGGCCGTCATCGAAGTCTTCGCCAAACGGCCGATCGATCTTCCGCTGGGCTCCCTGCGGCTGCGCGGCCGACTTGCCGTGTGTGACGACGAACTCGGCTGGCGCTACCAATTGAAAGGCGCCGAGCGGAAAGGCTGGACCCGTCGCCGGCTGCTGCGAGCGACCCCGTTGATCGCCCTGCCGATGCCGGCACTGGCGCAACCGATGGACGGCTTGGCGGTCGACATGCACAGCCACGCTGGCAACGTAATCGACGCGAGCTTCGGCCGCGGCTCCTTCTCGCCGGTCGCCGAGCCGATGCGCCAGGGCAGCGTGTCGGCGATCTGCCTCGCCATCGTGGCCGATGCGCTGATCATCCAACGGATGGACGGCCGTCTGCGGCCAATCCGCAGTCCCGCGTTCGGCGAGGTCTACAGGTACAGCCAAGTCGCGTTCGCCAAGCTGCACGCGCTCGCCGGCGAGCAGCGCATGCCCCTGCTGCGGACGGCGGCCGACCTTCGCGGGGCGCACTCGTCGGTGCCGTCGATCATCGTGGCCTCCGAGGGCGCCGACTTCCTGGAGGGCAAGATCGAGCGCCTCGCCGAGGCCTATCAGCGCTGGGCGCTACGCCATCTGCAGCTAACCCACTTCACGCCCAACGCGCTCGGCGACATCCAGACCGAGCCGGCCGTCAACGGCGGCCTCACTGCATTCGGCGCCGAGGTCGTCCGGCAATGCAACCAGATGGGCATCGTCGTCGACGTGGCGCACGGCACCTACGAGCTGGTGAAGAAGGTGGCCGCCGCCACGCGCAAGCCGCTGGTGCTGTCGCACACTTCCTTGACCGAGCAGCCGCGGGCGTGGACGCGGCTCATCACGCCGGATCATGCCAAGGCAGTGGCTTCCACGGGCGGCGTGATCGGCATCTGGCCCAACCTCGAGTTCTTCTCGAACTACAAGGCCTTTGCCGATGGCTTCGCCCGTATGGTCGACGTCGTGGGCATCGACCATGTCGGGCTGGGCACCGACCAGCTCGGGATATTCGCCGGCAGCACCATGCCGAGCTATGCCAACCTGTCGCAGCTCGTCGCGGCGCTGGGCGCGCGATACACGCCGGAGGAAACGGCCAAGCTCCTGGGCGGCAACTATCGGCGCGTCTTCGAAGCCTCCCTGAGCTGAAGCGGCAGGAGCCAAGCCTGGCCACGCTCCATTTCATCTGCGGCAAGGCGGGTTCCGGCAAGACGACGCTGGCGCGCGCGCTGGGACAAAGCGTTCCGGCGATCGTGTTCTGCGAAGACGAGTGGATCTGCAGGCTGGGCTTCGAGATCAAGTCGCTGGCCGATTTCGCGCAGGCATCGGCCAAGTGCCGCGGCCTGATCGATCCGCTCGCCGTCGAGCTGCTGCGGCTCGGCGTCTCGGTGGTGTTCGACTTCGGCGGCAACACGCCCAAGGCGCGGCAATCGGTGCGCGCGCTGTTCGAGGCAGCCGACGCCGATCACCTCCTGCACCTGATCGAGGCGAGCGATGCCGAGTGCCTGGCCAACATCCACCGGCGCAATGACGAGAAGCCCGACGGCATCTACTGGGGTGACGTCTCCGACGATATCTTCCACGCCGTGACGGCGCATTTCGCGCCGCCCGGCCCCGAGGAGGGGTTCCGCATCGTCGCGCACACCGCGCTCACGCAGCCTGCCACCAGCCGTGGAAGCTGATCGGCAGGTGATGGCGCAGCTGCACGCGCGCCACAGGCCCGTCCTCGACGCGTCGGGCATCGAAAACGGCCAGCATGCTCCTCTCGCTCTTGCCCTCGAGCACTTCGCACAGCAGCCAGCCGTCGGTCTCGTCGTGCGCGCGCGGGTTGGGCGCGAAGACCGGCTCGCCGACGTAGTGACCCGGGCCGAAGCGGAACTCGCGCCGTTGCCCGCTGTCCGTGTCGATGCGCGCCACGCCGTCGTGATACCAGCTGCGCGACAGGTCGCCCGACGCCAGGTAGGCGTAGCGATGTTTGCGCCCGGTTTGCTGGGGCGCCGCGATCGGGAACTCGTAGTGCCCGTCGGCGATCGTCTCGAGCCGAGCTCGTTTGGACGGCAGGTCGATCGTGAAGCGCCGCAACTTGCCGGGCGAGTTCGCCACGCCTTCGCGGCCTTGCATGATCGTGCGGAAGGTTGCCTCCGGTCCGAGGAAATGGTCCGGCGCATCATAGCCCACGAAATCGGCGACGATGGTGTCACCCGACCGGTAGGCGTTCAGAACGTGCCACATCCATACCGGCGGCACGTCGAGGCTGAGCGATGCGCGCGCCCCGCTCGGATCGACGACCAGCAGCATGCCGCCCTTGTCGGGTTGCCAGCTCAGGCTGTCGACGAAGGTGCGCGTGCCCAGCAGCATGGGAACGGGTGACAGGAACGCCGGCTGCAGGTGGAAGACGACCTCGCGGCCGGTCCAGAAGAAGTCGTGATAGTAGGTGTAGCCGCTGCGCGGATTGGGCGTCGAGACGTGCGCGAGAGCCTTGCCTGACGCATCGTTGACCACGACATGCAGGTCGGGATTGCGCTGGCCGCGGCCGCCGACCAGGACCCAGCGGCCGGTCTCGCCGTCGGTCTTGGTGTGCGCCTTGTAGCTCGCCGGTCCGTCGACCGCCTCGCAGGGGTCCGCCGTGCCGGTCGTGGCGAGGCTCAGCGGATCGAGCGTGTAGGGCACGCTCACCTCGTCGAAGGCAAACAGCACGCCGTTCTTCACGACCGGGGTGATGCCGGCCTGGCTGCGCGAGGGGATGTTGGTGAACGACCCCGAGGCCGGCGTAGCCCAGGTCGGGTAGAGGAAGGCGCCGGCCTTCTGCTCGGCGTCGTACTTGGCGGTGCGCACGAAACGCGTGCGAAAGCGCGCCTGGCCATCGGCGAAGCTCGTGACGCGCAGCATGCCGTCGCCGTCGAGCAGGTTCCATTTCTTGGTTCCGCCGCGCTCGAACAGGCCGGGACCGTTGCGGTACAGCGTGCCGCTCAGCCTGCCGGGCAATCTGCCGTCCACCTCGGCGAGGTAGTCGAATTCCTCGCTGAGGCCCTGGCCGAGCTTGGCGAGGAAGGCGTGTTCGGGCGAGAGAGCGGGCGTCGCCGCGGCTGGCGGGCTCGCGCCGGAACAGCCCATGGAACCGACGATGGCGCCGGTCGACAGGGTGGCGGCGCCGGCGGTGAGCAGCAGACGTCGTGTCGGCATGTCAGGCCTCCTTTCGAAATATTAACAGTGTCAATATCCGCACGTTATGCTTCTATATTGACAACGTCAATATATAAGATCGTTCTGGCCGCCTGCCCGCTGGGGTAGGATGACGCGATGAAGACGAGCAAGCGGCCGCGCGCCCCTCTCCGGCAGAGCTACCATCACGGCGACCTGAGGGCGGCGCTGCTGGCGGCGGCGGCGCGGCTTCTGGAGAAGGAAGGGGCGGAGGCGGTGTCGTTTCGCGCCATCGCCCGCGAAGTCGGCGTCTCCCAGACCGCGCCGTACAATCACTTCGAAAGCAAGGAGCATCTGCTGGCGACCGTCGCCGAGGACGGCTTCCGCAGCTTCGTCGTCCTGCAGCGCGCCGCGGCGCGGACGCGCTTGCCGCGGCGGCGTCTGCAGGCGCTGGGCCGCGCCTATGTGGGGTTCGCCTCGGCCCATCCGCAGCTCTATCGCCTGATGTTCGGCGTCGGTCTCGCCGACTGGAAGCGCTATCCCTCGCTGGTGGAAGCAGCACTCGAATCGTGCATCCCGGTCCAGCAGGCGCTGGCGGACCTGCCGAGCGGCGAAGACGGATCGTGCTGGGTTGCTACGTGGGCGATGGTGCACGGGCTGGCCAGCCTGCTGATCGACGGAAAGCTCGGTCCGTCGGATGCCGATCGTCTCGCGGATCGGGCTGTCGGCTGGTATGCCGCCTTGCTGTTCGGCGACGACCGTTAGCCGGCGTGCGCACGACCTGCACCGAATCGCTGCCCAAGGATCGGCCAACCGCCGCTTTTGCTCGCAGCGCGAGCGTGCAATCCATCACACCTCCGTGAAGCGGGCCCGGTCACTGGCTCGCCAAACGGCAGTCGGCTACGGTTGGTTCACACCTTTTCGACGGAGACCGTGATGGCTGTCCTCAACGTCAACGGCAAGTCCGTGAGCACCGGCGCCGATCCGCGCACCCCGCTTTTGTGGGTGCTGCGCGAGCAGCTGGGCCTCACCGGCACCAAGTACGGCTGCGGCATCGCGCAGTGCGGCGCCTGCACGGTGCATATCGACGGCGTGGCGACGCGCTCCTGCCAGGTGCCGCTGAACTCGGTCGGCAACAAGAAGATCGTCACCATCGAGGGCCTGGCGGTCGACGGCAAGCTGAACAAGATCCAGGCCGCCTGGGTCGAGCTCGACGTGCCCCAGTGCGGCTACTGCCAGAGCGGCATGGTCATGGCCGCCACCGCCCTGCTCGCGGCCAAGCCCAACCCGACCGACGCCGACATCGACGCGGCGATGACCAACATCTGTCGCTGCGGCACCTACCAGCAGGTGCGCGAGGCGATCCACGCCGCGGCCAAGGCCTGAGGGGAGGACGCTCATGACGATCCAGACTTCGCTCGGCCGCCGCTCGCTGAAGCGTCGCGGCTTTCTCGTCGGCAGCGCCGCCGCAGCCGGCGGCTTCTCGCTCGGCTTCTCCATCCCCTTCGACGCCGCGCATGCGGCCGAAGTGAAGGAGATCAATGCCTGGGTGCTGATCCAGCCCGACGACAAGGTGGTGATCCGCATCGCCCGTTCCGAGATGGGCCAGGGCACCATCACGGGCCTCGCCCAGCTGGTTGCCGAGGAGCTCGGCTGCGACTGGAACAAG
>JAFAKN010000117.1 GCA_019235415.1 Alphaproteobacteria bacterium | reverse complement strand
GGCAGCGCCGCGGTGCTCTTGGGCACCAGGTTGGAGGTCACCAGGGTGCACTTGTCGGGCCCGTCGGGATAGACCTCGGTCGCCGACACCATGTCGATCGAGAAGCTCATCATCGTGTTGGCGTGGACCACCGGGAAGAAGGTCCCGACCTTCAGCTCGGGCGGCAAGTCGAGCTCGGGAAGCTTCTTCTGATGGTCGCGCACGCCGCGCGTGCCGTCGAAGTAGGTGTAGTGCATCAGGTAGTTGCCGAGGTAGATGCTGGGATCGTGGAAGTCGCGCTTGGAGACCTTCTTGAAGTTCAGCGTGTGCTGGTGGACGAACGGCACATGGTAGCCGTCGCTGAAATTCTCCATGTAGAGCTTCCAGTTCGCGGCGACCGGATATTCCCGGCGCGAGACGCAGACCATGTCGTCGGCCGCCCACGGCGCGGTCCGCTGCGGCAGGTCGCCAAGGTAGCTCGCGAGGTCCTGCGCGTCGGGATCGAGGTTGATCCACATCAGCCCGGCCCACAGCTCGAGCTTGACCTGCTTCAGGCCATGGTCGGCCTTCTTGAAGCTGGCCGACTCCTCGAACAACGGCGTCGCCATCAGCTCGCCCGCGAGCGAGAATGCCCAGGCATGATACGGGCACTTCAGCACGCGGCAGCTGCCTTCGCCTTCGACGATCTCCGAGCCGCGATGGGGGCAGGAGTTGATGAAGGCGCGGATTTTCAGGTCCTCGCCTTTCACCACGATCAGCGGCACGCCGCACAAGTTCAGCGTGATGTAGCTGCCGGCGCCGGACAGGCGGCTGCCGTGGCCGATGCAGTTCCAGAACTTGAAGAAGATGCGGTCGCGCTCGCGGTCGTAGAAGCGCTTCGAGGTGTAGCACCAGGCCGGCAGCGTCTCGGCGACGTCGAAGCGCCGGCGCACACTGTCGTAGTGCCGCGGGTCGAACAGGTTTTCCGGTTCGAGCATGTCCTGCATCGGTTTTCTCCCTCACGTTGTCGGCTTCTGGAGGCGCGGCGCACGCAGCAGTTTCCATGCCAGCATCAGGCGCTCGCGGTCGCCGTCGCGTTCGCAAGGGCGTCGCTGCGTGCGGCCTCCCAGAACAGCAGGTGTCGGCGCAGTCGCCCGATGATCCAGTGCAGGCCAAGGCCGACCGTCGCCAGCACCAGCAGGATCGCGAACACCCGCGCCGTGTCGAGATTGCCGTTGGCGTATAGGATCAGCGTGCCCATGCCCTCCTTGGCGCCCATGAATTCACCGACGATCGTGCCGAGCAGCGCCAGCACCACCGCCACGTTGATGCCGGCGAAGATGTGCGGCAGGGCGCCCGGGAGGGCGACGAGGCGGAACAGCTGGGCGCGGCTGGCGCCCAGCGCGCGCAGCACGTCGAGGCGTCCCGGATCGGCGGCGCGCAGGCCGGCGGCCGTGCTGACGAACACCGGGAAGAAGGCGATGGCGCCCGCAAGCACGATCTTCGAGCCGAGGCCGTAGCCGAACCACACGATGATCAGAGGGGCCAGCGCGATCTTGGGCGTGGCCTCGACGGCGATCAGGATCGGCTGCAGGGCGCGGCTGAAGCGCTCCGAGAGCGTGGTGAGCGAGCCGAGGCCGATGCCCAGCAGGCAGGCCAGGGCGAAGCCCGAGGCCGCCTGCAGCAGGGTCACCTCGAGATGCCTGAGGAAGACGCCGCCGGCAAAGCCGTCGACCACGTTCGTGGCGACGCTGGTCGGCGCCGGCAGGACCATGGGATCGACCAGCGACAGCCGTGCGGCGCTTTCCCAGACGAGCAGCAGAAACGCGAAGACGAAGGCGGGAGGCCCGATGCGCCGAGCCGCTACGGCGCAGGAAGCCGGCCGGGAAGCCAGGTTGATCCGAAGCATCGTGCCGCGAACGTCATTCAAGAGATACCCCGACAGCTGCTCGGACGGCGACGCAACTATCGAGCCAATATTTGCGCGGCGGGCAGGGGTCGATGACGGTGGGCACTGCTGTCAAACGATGGTCAGCTGCCTCGAATCGCGCCTGGGTCGGCGAGCGTGGCGGGCGGGGCGCGCGTTCGACGATCGCCGCTTCGGCCCGTCCGCAGACGAGGTGCGCTTGGCCCATCCTTTCCGGATGCGGCCGACTCGCGAGCAACGACCGCGGCGTCATTGCCTTGTGGTCGCCGCCAGTATTCGAGCTCAAGCCGCTGAAACCAAAGCACTATCCGGAAGCTCGCCAGGCCTTGGCGGGTGTCTCGAGGCGCGGCTCGAGGGGCTCGACCGACGGCAGCGGCCAGCGAGCGCTCGCGATCGAGGCAGCAGCCATCGCGATTCGGCGGGACGGATGGCACGATGCTTGAAGGTAATGACGGTGTTCTCGCCCGGCGCCCTGCGGTTTCAGGGTGGTGGCTGCGGCGCCGCGGTTCGCTGCAGAGCTTTGCCAAAGGAGGATCTCCCGATGCGACAAGGTCTTAGTCTGGTGATACGCGGCGGCACGATCGTCGACGGCACGGGCCGGAAGCCCTTCGTGGGCGACGTCGCGGTGCTCGACGGCAAGATCGTCGAGGTCGGTGCCGTCACCCTCCAGGCCGACGAGGAGATCGACGCGACCGGCATGCTGGTGACCCCGGGCTTCGTCGACATCCACACCCACTACGACGCCCAGGCGATCTGGAGCGACCGGCTCGATCCTTCCTCCTGGAACGGCGTCACCACGGTGATGATGAGCAATTGCGGCGTCGGCTTCGCGCCTTGCAAGCCGCACCAGCGCGACGTCCTGGTCGCCCTGATGGAAGGTGTCGAGGACATTCCCGAGGTCGTCATGACCAAGGGCCTGCCGTGGAACTGGGAGAGCTTCCCCGATTTCCTCGACCGCCTCGCCGAGCGCCGCTACGACGTCGACATCGTGACCCAGGTGCCGCATGCCGCGATCCGGGTCTATGTCATGGGCCAACGCGGCGCCGATCGCGAGCCGGCGACCGACGCGGATCGCAAGGAGATGGCGCGGCTGGTGGTGGAAGGGATCGAGGCCGGCGCGTTGGGCTTCTCGACGTCGAACGCCATCGCCCACAAGACATTGGACGGCAAGCCGACCCCGACCCTCGCGGCGGCAGAGGAGGAGCTCGCCGTCATTGCCGAGGCGGTGGGCAAGACCGGCACCGGCTGGGTGCAGATCATCACCGACTTCGACGATCCGGT
>JAFAKN010000113.1 GCA_019235415.1 Alphaproteobacteria bacterium | reverse complement strand
GCCCAACGACCCCTACGTCATCAATCCCCGCCAGCACTTCGACGACTTTCGCGCGAACTATGATCGCGCCAAGGGCGCCGCGCCGCAGCTCTAAAACGTGCTCAAAGGCGGATCGAAGCTGTGGAACCCGTTCGCCTTCTGAGGCGCGGAGCCCTAGGTGAACAAACCTCAAATGTCGTCGCGCGATCCCCTGTGCGGCGTCGGCGCTCCTGGGACAGAAACGCGGGCCAAACCTTCCCTTGCCACCATCACGGTCTTCAAGTCGGTCGGGATTGCCGCCGAGGACCGGGCCACCGCCGTGCATGTTGAGGCCGCCCGAGAAGTTCCGCGTCGCGCCAAGAGGTCGGCTTCGGGCCATCAGCGGACAAAGTGACAAAGTGGACCCCTGCGATTGTGAGATTGATGACAAGATCAAATTAGCTCGGCTGCTCGACTCCTCCATCGTAGAAGTCGACGAAAACGCGGCCAGAAGTGCTGAGTCTTGATCCGCCGACGACTGATAGACAACGCCGCTTACGGCCTTCTATTTCAGCGCCTTCACCACCGGTCCGGAGATCGGGTCGGTGACGCCGAGCCCGCCACCAAGGTCTTCAAGTGTGTCGCGGAACGAGTCGAGCGTCGCGATCATTCTGTCACGTGCGTTGCCAAGCGCATCCATGTCGGGCCATTCGGCAATGATGCAGAACGTATGCTCGCCGGTCTTGATGATGTTGGCGCGACTAAGCCCAGGCCAAGCATCCGTAACCTTGTTGTGAGCGTCGAGGAATTGCTGTTCGCGCCCCGCCTTCACCTTGAAACGCACGGCAATGAACGCAGTCATGGTCTGCCCCTTTTGGTGATGCGGCGCGAACGCACGAGGGTCTACGCGGCAGTGGATAGGACGCTAGGATTATTCGTCCCAGACCTGCACCGCCGTCTGCTGAGCGATCTTGCCGTCCTTCAGTTCGAGCATGGCAAGACAGAGCACCTTGCCGCCCTCGGGGTAGGAGCAAGCCTGCGTGAAGGCAAGCCTGTCACCTGCGGCCACGGCCTCCTCTACCTTGTGGGTCATGGTCCGGCCGCACACGTCGTCCCAGTATGCGGTGATGGCCACCTTGCCCCTGATCTCGCGCGGCTTGCTCGGCGGGTTGTCGCGATCGACCACGCGTAGCACCGCATCGTCGGCATACATGTTGGCGAGGCGGCGTCCGTCGCGATTCTCGATTGCGTATTTGATCTCGCTAACGCTGACAGCATGAGCATTCGTTGGCATGACACCCTCCTATGTTGGGTCAAGCTCGAGCCGTTGTCGGCGCCCAGCACGGCCAAGAAAACCCCGTGCGTCCCGCACGCGTGATGAAATCCCGCCGTCTCATCGTTCGCCTCTTCTAGCGAAAATTAAAGTCTACCACACCATCACATGGGCTGTATTGTGCGACACAGCAAACATGAATCGGCTATGTCTCCCTTCGGATCAGACGCGTCGTTCTGAGGGTGTGTCGATCGGAATCCCGTAAGAGAGCCCTCGAAATCAGGCTGAAATGCTTTCGACGCGATGGGCTATGCTGATTGGTGATGGCGGGGCATCCAGAATATCCGGCAATGGGAGGACGCTCATGACTGCGATCGTGAAAGAAAGGCTGCTGGATGAGCGCCTTGCCAAGCTTGAGACGGCGCGGTCATGGAGCCCGCGTCTGGTTTCCAAGCTCGAAAGCCATATCCGCTTCGCTGATGACGAGGCGCTGTTTCGCATCAATCCGTTCAATTTCGCGCGCGAACGAAGCCTGGGGGAGAACGAAGTCATCGATCTCCTTCTCCATGCCACGTCGCTAGGTCTGTTCGGCATGGACTGGTTGCTCCTCTGCCCGAAATGCTCTTGCGTCGTCGAGAGCCTTCGCAGCCTCGAAGGGGTCCACCGTCACTATCACTGCAGTGCCTGCCAGGTCGACCTCGAAGCGCCGCTGGACGACTAGATCGCCATCACCTTACGTCCGACGCGGGCCACCCAACCATCGCGGTATCACAGATGGGTGGTCATGACCTGATGTCGCCTTCGGGTCAAAACCGGTAGGGCTCGGCCTCAGCACCTCTAGTCGGCTCTTGCGCAGGAAGCAGACTTTCCAACCGCGCGCGAATGAGTACACGCCGTAGCTCTCACGTCACCATCGCATCTCGCGACCCCGTTTCAGTTCCTTTCCTACAGCTTCCCCCTTCAGCCCTCGTAGGATCAACGGCCTGGCTTCCGTCCTCTATTCAGGTTTACTACATTTAATGCTTGCTTGTTGCTACAGGCCTGCTAAAGTGGCCGCCGAAGGAGCGGCTCATGACCACCACCGATGATAGCTACGATCCCTGGAACTTTTCCGACGATGATCCGTGGCCGGAGATCGACCCAGATTTCCTGCATAAAAAGCGCACTCCCGTGCGGCCCTTTCCGCTCGACGTGCTACCGGCCGGCTGGCGCGCCTGGATCGCCGACCGAGCGCGCGGCCTCAGCGCGCCGGTCGACTATGCAGCGCTTGGCGTGCTCGGTCTCGTAAGCGGTGCTTGCGGCTGCGGCGTGGAAATACGGGTCACGCCGGAATGGTCCGAGCCCCTGGTGTTGTGGCAGGCCCTGGTCGGAGCGGGCTCGAGCGGCAAGTCGGCCGTCCTCGAGCGCCTGCGCGAGGTGCTGGGCACCGTCGAGGCCTCGGTGCGCCGCAGCCACGGCCAATCGGACGACGGTCCGTCGTGCATCGCGGTCGACACGCCGGCGCTCGGCGACATCGCGCCGGTCGTCGCCGCCAATCCGCGCGGCGTGCTGCTGTGGCGCGACCATCCCTCGGCCTGGCTCGGCACGCTGGCACAAGACCGCGACGCCTGCGCGGCATGGCGCGGGGCCTGGTCGGCGCGTCCCTTTGCCATGGCGCGGGCCCGGGACGGCGCGCTACCGCTGCGCCTGAATCGGTTGGCCGTCGGCATCCTGGGCACCCTCGAGCCCGAGCAGCTGGCCGAGCTCGAAGCGGCCGATGGCGGCCTCGTCTCGCGCTTTCTCTATGCCTGGCCCGACGCCGCGCCGTTCTGCCGTTTCGCCGAGCGCCGCCAGTCGAAGGCCGACGAAGCGTCGCGCCTGCTGCAGCGCATCGAGGAGCAGGCGCGCCAGTCGGCCGGCCCCCTGGCGCTCTCCTTCGAGAGCTCCGCGCTGGGCAGCCTGGAAACCTTTCTCGCCAGGCTGCATCGCGAGACCGGCGAAGCCGAAGGCCTCGACGCCGCCTGGCTCGGCAAAGGCCCGGCCAACGTCGTCCGCCTCGCCGCGGCGCTGCACCTGCTCGCCTGGTCCGAGGGCGACGCGACACGGCCGCCCGGCCCGATCGACCGCGCCACGGTCGAAGCGGCCGTCACTCTATGGAACGACTATTTCCGGCCGCATGCGCTCGCCGTCATCAATCGCCTGGGGCCGACCGAGCTGGAACGTCAGAGCCGCCGCGTCGTGCGCTGGCTGAAGGCGAGCCGGCGTCGACAAGCATCGCGCCGGGAGGTCAGGTGCAGCGCGCTGGGCCGCACGGTTAATGCCGAGCAGACCGGCGAGGTGCTCGGGCGCCTACAGGGCGCCGGCATCGTGCGGCCCCTGGTTGCGGCGCCCTCGGGCTCCGGCCGCCGCCCGGAGCACTGGGAGGTCAATCCCGCGCTCCTGCCGGAGTGAACGGCAAAGCCAACAATACCATCAATACCAGAAACTCCCGAAGCAACTGACCCTCCTACGCCAAGGCGTCGAAGGGCAGAGCCATCAATACCATCAATACCAGAAACTCCCGAAGCAACTCACCGAGCGACCGGAGGATACGACATGCCATCCGATGAAATCGCCTCGCCGGCCATGGTTCGAGCCGAGAGCGGCGCCGACGCATTCCGCATGGCTGCGAGCGCCGCAGAGCTTTGCGGCGAGCTGGTGAAGGCCACGGCGCAGACGATCCAAGGCCGAAAATACGTATCGATCGACGGCTGGCAGGCAATCGCCGTGGCGCACGGGTATGTCGCTTCGGCGGCCGATGTCAGCTGCGAGGCCGACGGCGTGCGGGCGATCGGCGAGGTCCGCCGTCGAGCGGATGGCGTCGTCGTCGCCCGGGGCGAGGGTTTCGTGGGCAAGGACGAGCCGCGATGGTTCGGTGGCGAGGGCCTGCCGAAGCGGCCGGACTTCGCCATCCGCGCGATGGCCCAGACACGCGCCATCGCCCGCGCCTGCCGGGCTACGTTCGCGCACGTCGTCGTCATGATCGATGCCGACCTGCAGACGACGCCGGCCGAGGAGATGCGCGGCCTCCCCGAGCTCGGCGGCGCGAGCGATTGGGTCGAGGAGGCGCGCAAGGACGGCCTGATCAAGGACGGCGAGACCCGATCGCAATACCAGGTCGATAAGCTCAGGAAAGCCGTCGATGCCGGCTGGAGGGTCCGCAACACGACGCCCAAGGGCAGGAAGGACCAGCTGTTCGCCTATCTCGACATGGCGCGACACACCGACGATGTGTCGGCCGTCTGCGAGGCCAACGCCGAGCTGATCGCCCAGGCAACCTACAAGGCCGAGTTCGAGAGCGCCGTCGAACGGCTTCTGCGCCGTTTCGAGCAGCGCGCGGCGCCCGTGCTGCCGTGAGTGCCGGCTGCCGTCGATCAGGCGGCGTACTTGCTGCCGCTCAGCGAGGCCCACAGCGCGTCGGGACCGGCCTTGGCGTAGGCCGCGCCGATTTTGGCTCCCCAGAAGGTCTCGCTGCCGAAGTCGCGCCGCCACACCCAGAGCCGCCGCGTGTAGTGGTGCAAGACATGCTCGTGGGTGAAGCCCATGGCGCCCATCGACTGATGCGCGATGGCGTTGATGCGCTGGGCGAACTCCGAGCCCTGGCTTTTGGCGGCGGCGATCGAGAAGCTGCCGCCGGTCGGCAAACCGCCTTCGTCGGCGTCGCGCGCGGCGGCTTCGGCCGAGGCGATGGTGGCGGCGACGCAGCTCGTGAGCTCGGCCAGCATCTGCTGGATGGCCTGGAAGGTCGAGATCGGCCGGCCGAACTGCACGCGTTGCTTGCAATATTCGACCACCGTCGCCAGCACGCGGTCGGCGGCGCCGGCCATCTGCATGGCGCGCATCACGGCGGCGAGCTCGAAAGCGCGCTCGGCGTTGACTGGCGAGGCGGCGCTGTATTCGGCGACCGCGTTGTCGAAGCGCACCGTGCCGTACGGCTCGCCGGCGTGGCTCGGCGTGGCGTCGATCCTGGCGTTGCCGCTCGGCACGACGGCGAGCCCTTGCCCTGCGACCACTACGAAGCGGTCGGCGACGCCGGCGAAGGGCACGCGCTCGACCTTGCCGTTCACCCGCCCGCCGGTCAGCGTCAGGCTGCCCAACGCCAGCGCCGTCGGCCCCGGCTTGGGCTCGCCGTCCGCCGCGGCCACCAGCAGGTTGGCGAGCGCGGTCTCGGCGAGCGGCACCGGCACGGCGTGCGAGGCGGCCACGCGCAACAGCGCCAGCATGTCCAAAAGCGTGCCGCCGGCGCCGCCCTTGTCCTCCGGCACCGCGATCAGCGGCAGGCCCATCTCCTCGATGTCCCGCCAGAGATCCTCGGGCCACACGCCCTTCTCGACGCCGTTGATGACGTCGCGCCCGCAGCGCTCGGTGAAAAAGCGCTCGGCGGTCTCGAGCAGCATGTCGCGAGTCTCGCGATCCATCGTTCGTCTCCTCCCTCTTCTCCTCCCCTTCGCGGACCCCGCGAAGGGGAGGTGTCGCCGTCTGCGGCGACGGAGGGGTCATGATCCAAACGGTGGCCTTGACCCCTCCGGCCGCTGCGCGGCCACCTCCCCTTCGCGGATTCCGCGAAGGGGAGGTGAATGAAAAATCATCGCAGCCCCAGTCCTCTCGCCACGATGCCGCGCAGCACCTGAGTGGTGCCGCCCTGGATCGTGTAGCTCGGGGCGATCATCGTGGCGTACTGCGCGACGTCGAGGAAATCGGCCATGTCCTCCTCCGTCGTGGCGTCGGATTCGGCGATGGTGCGCGCGACCTCGGGCAGGTCCTGCTGGTAGATCGTGCCGAGGTCCTTGACCAGCGCCGCCTCGATGGCCGGCGACTTGCCGCCCTGCATCATGCCGGCGACCGCGACCGACATCTGCCGCAGCGTCCACAGCCGCGCGATCAACCGGCCCAGCACCGCGCTGGCGCGCTTGGCCGGCTGGCGACCCAGCACGCGCACCAGCTCGCGCAGTACATAGAAGTTCTGCATGAAGCGCTCGGGGCCCGAGCGCTCGAAGGCGAGCTCGCTGGTCACCTGCAGCCAGCCGTCGCCTTCGTTGCCGATAAGGCAGCTCTCGGGAATGAAGGCGTCGTTGAAGGTGACCTCGTTCCAGTCGTGGCGCCCGGCCAGGTTGATGATCGGCCGGATGGTGACGTTGGGCGTCTTGAGGTCGACCAGCAGCTGGCTGAGGCCCTTGTGGCGGTCGCCGTGCTGGCCCGAGGTGCGCACCAGCGCGATGCAGTAGTGGTTGTGATGCGCGCCCGAGGTCCACACCTTGGTGCCGTTGACGCGAAAGCCGCCCGGCACCGGCTCGGCGCGGGTGCGCACCGAGGCGAGGTCGGAGCCCGAATCGGGCTCGCTCATGCCGATCGAGAAGTAGCATTCGCCGGCGGTGATGCGCGGCAGGATGGCCTGGCGCTGCTCCTCGCTGCCGAAGCGCAGCAGCAGCGGGCCGGACTGGCGGTCGGCCACCCAGTGCGCCCCGGCCGGCGCGCCGTTGCCCAAAAGCTCCTCGGTGACGACGTAGCGCTCGAGGAAGCTCTTCTCGCTGCCGCCGTACTGCTTGGGCCAGGTGATGCCGATCCAGCCCTTCCGGCCCAGGGCCCGGCTGAACTCGGGCGAGCGCGTGTTCCAGCTCGGGAAGCGGTCCTCGGTCGCGACGAGGGGCAGCGTCTCCTTGAGGAAGGCGCGCACGTCGACACGCAACGCCTCGGCCTCCGGCGGCAGATGGAAGGGCGGGAATTCGAGCTTGGGAATGGACATCGGGGTCTGGGCGGTTTTTATGCTCCATCTCTGTCGGCTAATGCTTCAGCCCGCAACCGGGGAGTTTCGAGGATCGATGCCGCGCCGTCCGCCACGCCCGCCGCCTCCGATGGCCGAATTCGACGACGACGAACGCGACGCCGTGCTGGCGGCCAACCGCGCCTTCTACCGGGCGTTCAGCGAGCGCGATCCCGAAGCGATGGATCGGCTGTGGGCGCCGAGCGGCGCGATGGTCTGCCTGCATCCCGGCCAGTCGCCGTTGCATGACCGCGCCGAGATCATGGCCAGCTGGCG
>JAFAKN010000467.1 GCA_019235415.1 Alphaproteobacteria bacterium | reverse complement strand
CGGTAGGGATTGCGGTCCTTGCCGAGCTTGGCCATCTCGTTCCAGAAGCCCTGCATGGTCGTCTGGCCGGCCTTGTAGCCGTAGTACGAGAGATAGCAGTAGACGTAGTCCATCTCGGCGCACCAGCGCCACGTCTCGATCGAGCCGCCGCCGGGAATCCAGATCGGCGGATGCGGATCGCTCTGGATCGGCCGCGGCCAGATGTTGACGTAGCGCTGCTGGTTGAAGCGGCCGGAGAAGGCGAAGGTTTCCTTTTCGGTCCACGCCTTCTTCACAAGGTCGTGCGCCTCGTAGTAGCGCTCGCGCAACAGGCTGGGGTTCTGGCCGTAGGCGAAGCAGGTGTCCATCGGCGAGCCGACCGGAAAGCCCGCGATCAGCCGGCCGCCCGAGATGCAGTCGATCATCGCGAACTCTTCGGCCACCCGCGTCGGCGGATTGTAGAGCGCCAGCGAATTGCCCATCACGCAGAGCGCGGTGTCGGTGGTGCGGCGGGCCAGCGAACTTGCGATCAGGTTGGGCGACGGCATCAGCCCGTAGCCGTTGGAATGATGCTCGTTCACGCAGACGGCGTCGAAGCCCACCTCGGCCGCGAACTCGAGCTCGTCCATGAAGTCGTTGTACATGTGGTGCGCCCGGCGTGGGTCGAACAGCGAGGAATGGATGTCGACCCACACCGAGGGATGCTTCTGATTGAAGTCGTCCGGAAGCTCCGTGTACGGCATCAGATGGAACCACATGAGCTTCATGGCACCGTTCTCCCTAAACTCGGAAGTCAGGTAAACGATCGTTTACCTCGTCGGAAAGTGCCAAGACCAGCGGCCCCGCGCAACGTGTGATCGTTTGGAGATCGCGCAACTTTATTGTTTTTCCCAGGGTTATATCGATCGGAATCGTATTTTGTGCGTTGCAATCTCGCGACCGCAACAATAGGTTCGCTGCACTGCAGGAGGCCAAGCCATGTCCGTTGTCGCTTTCGCGGCGCGTCCGCACCCGACGGCGAATCAACCCAAGAAGGATCTCTACGATGTGGGCGAGATCCCGCCGCTGGGGCACGTTCCCAAGAGCATGTACGCCTGGGTGATCCGTCGCGAGCGCCACGGGCCGCCCGAGCAGTCCATGCAGCTCGAGGTGGTGCCGACGCATTCGATCGGCGAGGACGAGGTGCTGGTCCTCGTGATGGCGGCCGGCGTCAACTACAACGGCGTCTGGGCCGGCCTTGGCCTCCCGATCTCGCCCTTCGACGTGCACAAGCAGTCCTTCCACATCGCCGGCTCGGATGCCGCGGGTATCGTCTGGGCGGTCGGCGCCAAGGTGAAGCGCTGGAAGGTGGGCGACGAGGTGGTCGTGCACTGCAACCAGGACGACGGCGACGACGAGGAGTGCAACGGCGGCGATCCGATGTTCTCGACCAGCCAGCGCATCTGGGGTTACGAGACGGCGGACGGATCGTTCGCGCAGTTCTGCCGCGTGCAGGCACGCCAGCTGATGCGCCGGCCTTTGCATCTCACCTGGGAGGAGAGCGCGTCCTATACGCTGACCTTGGCCACCGCCTATCGCATGCTGTTCGGCCATCGCCCGCACATCCTGCGGCCAGGGCACAACGTGCTGGTGTGGGGCGCCGCCGGCGGGTTGGGCTCGATGGCCATCCAGCTGATCGCGACGGCGGGCGCCAACGCCATCGGCGTGATCTCCGATCCGTCGAAGACCGACTTCGTGATGTCGCTCGGCGCCAAGGGCGTCATCAACCGCAACGAGTTCGACTGCTGGGGCCAGCTGCCCGACGTCGACGACCAGAAGGGCTACGCCGAGTACATGAAGAAGTGCCGCAAGTTCGGCGCCGCCATCTGGGGGATCACCGGCAAGGGCAACGACGTCGACTTCGTCTTCGAGCATCCCGGCGAGCAAACCTTCCCGGTGTCGTGCTTCATCGTGAAGCGCGGCGGCATGGTGGTGTTCTGCGCCGGCACCACCGGCTACAACCTCACCATGGATGCCCGCTTCGTGTGGATGCGCCAGAAGCGCATCCAGGGCAGCCACTTCGCCAACCTGTTGCAGGCGAGCCAGGCCAACCAGCTGGTGATCGAACGACGCATCGATCCGTGCATGAGCGAAGTCTTCGATTGGGTCGACATTCCCAAGGCCCACACCAAGATGTGGAAGAACCAGCACAAGCCCGGCAACATGGCGGTGCTGGTGTCGGCCAAGCGGCCCGGCCTGCGCACGCTCGAAGACGCGCTGGACGAGTGATGCTGCTGGAGGACGTGCTCGCCCTCGCCGCCGAGGCCGAGGGCGACGCCGGCGCCTACGAGATCGCCGCCCGCAACGCGGTGCGCGCGCTGGTGGCTCCGGCCGGCAAGGTCGATCCGGCGCTGCTGGAGCGCGAGCAGTTCGCCGCGCACGGCCTCGCCTGGATCGCGACCTACGTCGCGGCCCTGCGCCAGATGTGCCGCTGGGCCGAGGCGGGCGGGCAGGACGAGCTCGAGCTCCTGATGCTGCAGTCGGCGTACGGCGAGTATCTCGCGCAGCTTTCGGGTGGCATCGCCATCAGCCAGGTCGAGATCGTGCGGCCGGGCGATCTCGGCCTCGACAGTGCAGCGCTGGACACGCCGCCGGTCCGCAAGCTGATCGCCGCCAACACGGCAGCGGTTCGCCTGCGCATTGCCGAGCTGATCGGCGATAGCCTGGAGAGCGGCAATTTCGGGGCTCTGGGCCTCGATGACGAGGCGCTGGGCGAGGTGCGCCGGCAGTTCCGCCGCTTC
>JAFAKN010000460.1 GCA_019235415.1 Alphaproteobacteria bacterium | reverse complement strand
GGGGATCTTGAAGGCCATCGGCGCAGCATAGCCGGAACGTTGACTCGCCGCCTGCGGCCGCTATGGTCCGGCGGCATTGTCGAGGGGAGTGATGAGCCAGGATCTGCAAGCCGCCATCGACGCGGCATGGGACGCGCGCGATGGCATCAACAGCGCCACCAAGGGCAAGGTGCGCGACGCCGTGGAGACGGCGATCGCCGGCCTCGATGACGGCAGCTATCGCACCGCCGAGAAGCTCGGCGACGAATGGGTGGTCAACCAGTGGCTCAAGAAAGCGGTGCTGCTCTCGTTCCGGCTCTACGATTCGGTGCCGATGGACGGCGGGGCGGCGTTCCCCGGCCTCGGTGCGGCACCGTGGTTCGACAAGGTGCCGCTCAAGACCGCCGGCTGGAAAGCCAAGCGCTTCGCCAAGGCGGGCTTCCGCAGCGTGCCGGGCTCGATCATCCGCCGCGGCTCCTACGTGGCGCCCAGCGTCGTGGTGATGCCCTCGTTCATCAATCTCGGCGCCTACGTCGATTCGGGCACCATGGTCGACACCTGGGCGACGGTCGGCTCGTGCGCGCAGATCGGCAAGAACTGCCACCTGTCGGGCGGCGTCGGCATCGGCGGCGTGCTCGAGCCGCTGCAGGCCAACCCGGTGATCGTCGAGGACAACTGCTTCATCGGCGCCCGCTCGGAGGTCGTCGAAGGCGTCATCGTCGGCACCGGCGCGGTGCTGTCGATGGGCGTGTTCATCAGCGCCACCACCAAGGTGGTCGACCGCGCCACCGGCCAGATCCATGTCGGCAAGGTGCCGCCCTACTCGGTGGTCGTGCCGGGCAATATCGGCGGCGGCCCCGATCGGCCGTCGACCTACTGCGCAGTGATCGTCAAGACGGTCGACGAGCGCACGCGCTCCAAGACCTCGATCAACGAGCTGCTGCGCGACTGAGGCTACCCACCTGCGCGCGACCCCAGGATGTCCCGCTCGGCCGGTTGCCCAACCGCGCCGGCGGGGCGTAGGCTGCGAGCATGACCGCGCAGCCGATACTATCGCGTAGCGACGACGTGATGGGCGGCACCGTGGTGTTCCATGGCACCAGGGTCCCCGTGCAGACCTTGCTCGACTACCTCGAAGCGGGCGAATCGATCGACGAGTTCCTCGAGGGGTTCCCCTCCGTGAGGCGAGACCAGGTCATCGCGTTTCTCGAGGAAGCGAAGAACCGGTTGATCGAATCCGTTTCGTGAGGGTCTTCCTCGACGAATGCATCGATTGGCGCTTGGCGCGGGATATCGCCGGTCATGACGTACGCACGGCTCGGCAGATGGGCTGGACCACGATCCAGAATGCCATTGCTTGAGCTTGCCTCCCGCCAATTCGACGCATTCGTGACCGTCGATCGGAATCTGTCCTTTCAACAGAGGCTGGAACGCTTCTCGATCGCTGTCATCGTCCTGCAGGCCAAATCCAATCGGCTGACGGATCTGCAGCCTCTGGTTCCCGGCCTATTGAAAGCCCTGGCAACTGCGCAGCCCGGCGCCGTTACGTCTGTCGCTGAGCCGTAAAGCCAGCGTCACCCAACATGTCGCTGCCATTCAGGCTGCTGGCGCAGATGCTCGCCCTCGCGGGACAGGATCTTGGCGATGCGCTCGGGCGCGAAGCCCATCTGGACGAAGCCGGGGCCGGTATTGGCGACCTCGCGGTACTCGGCGATCTTGCCGTCGCGCAGGGTCATAATCGACACGCCCTCGAAGCCGACGCGCCGGCCCTCGGCCTCGGGCAAGGTCGAGACGTAGCTGAAGGTGTAGTAGGCGTAGAGCGTCCGCCCGTCGCTCACCGGCCTGAACATCTCCCAGCGGAAGTCGCGCGCGGCGCGATAGAACCAGTCGTCGATCATCTCGGCGATCCGGGCATGGCCTGCGAAAGTGCCATAAAACACATCGTGATAGAGGCCGTCCTCGGTAAACAGACCGGCAAAGGCCTTGCCGTCGCGCTGCTCGACCGCCGAACAGAACTGCTCAAGCAGCGCTGTGGTGTCCATGTTGATCCTCCCGCGTTGGGCGCATCATCGCTAAACTCGGCGCGGCGGCAAGCAAGGAGAGCAGGCAATGGGTTGGATCGTCCTCGGTATCATCGTCCTCATCGCGCTGTGGGCGATCGCGATCTACAACGGCCTGGTCGGGAGCCGCAACCAGGCGCAGACCGCGTGGTCGCAGATCGACGTCCAGCTGAAGCGCCGCCACGACCTCATCCCCAACCTCGTGCAGGTGGTGAAGGACGCCATGGGTTACGAGCAGGAGACCCTCACCAAGGTGGTGCAGGCGCGCAATGCCGCCGTCGCCGCCACCGGACCCGCCCAGGCCGGCCCGGCCGAGGCCGCGCTCACCCAGGCCACGCGCGGCCTGTTCGGCCTGGTCGAGAGCTACCCGCAGCTCAAGGCCAACGACAACGTCAAGCAGCTGCAGGAGGAGCTGACCGCGACTGAGAACAAGATCGCCTTCGCCCGTCAGTTCTACAACGACTCGGTCAACAGCTATAACACGCGGCGGCAGAGCTTCCCGGCGGTGCTGGCGGCGCAGTCGCTGGGCTTCGGCGCGATCGAGCTCTTCAACATGCCCGACACCGAGCGCGAGGTGCCCAAGGTGGCGCTGCGCTGAGAGGCGGCAATGGCCGCGACCGATTTCGTCGCCGCGCAGAAGGTCAACCGACGCAACACGCTCTTGCTGCTGGTCGTGCTGACGGCCGTCGCCGCCCTGACCGGCTACGTGGTGGGCTGGGCGCTCGAGGGCGAAGCGACCGACTCGGTACCGTTGTGGAGCCGCGCCGGCTTGGTGATCGCCGCCCTGCTGGCCGCCGTCAGCGTGGTCTGGAGCCTGATCTCGCTCGCGGCCGGGGACAAGGTGGTGCTGACCTTGGCCGGCGCCAAGGAGATCGAAAAGCCCGACGCACCGCAGCTCTACAACGTCGTCGAGGAGATCGCGATCGCCGCCGGCCAGCCAATGCCGCGGGTGATGATCCTCGAGACCGACGCGCTCAACGCCTTCGCCACCGGCATGCGCACAGGGCACGGCACCATCGTCGTGACCCGCGGCCTGCTCGACACCTTGAACCGCGACGAGCTGCAGGGCGTGGTCGCACACGAGATGTCCCATCTCGCCAACCTCGACACGCGCTACGCGGTGGTGGTCGGCGTCACCGTCGGCCTGATCGCGCTGATCTGCCAGACGATCCTGCGCACCATGGCCTGGGGGAGTTGGGGGGGCAGCTCGGGCCGCAGCAGCAGTAGCAGCGACAAGAAGGACGGCGGCGCCGGTCTCCTGATCTTCCTGCTGATTGTAGTGGCGATCTTTGCGCCCCTCGCGGCCAAGGCGGTCCAAATGGCCGTCTCGCGCCAGCGCGAGTACCTCGCCGACGCGACCTCGGTGCAGTTCACGCGCAATCCCAACGGATTGATTTCCGCTTTGCAGAAGATCGACACAAAGGCAGGTCCGTTCCCCGGCGCTGGCGGCGCCACCCAGCACCTGTTCATCGTCAACCCGGTGCGGAAATTCACCAAGCGCACGCCGGCCCTGCTCGCTACCCATCCCGACATCGCCGACCGAATCGCCCGCCTCCGCAATTTGGGCGCGTAAGCGCTGAATCTCGTCCGCGAGCCATTGACGCGGGGCGGTCTGTGTTCTGTATACAGACGATGCGCCCCATCGAGCCCGAGCCCGACCTCAGCGAACGGATCCACGACGCCGTCCTCGATGCCATCTGCTCCGGCGAGCTGAAGGCGGGCGCCCGCATCACCCAGGAGGAGCTGGCCAACAAGTTCGGTGTCTCCCGCCAGCCGGTGCTGCAGGCCATGATGCTGCTGCGGCGCGAGGGCTTTTTGGTCGATGCCGGCCGCAAGGGGGTGTGCGTCGCGCCGCTCGACGTCCAGCAGGCGCGCAATCTCTATGTCGTGCGCGGCGCGCTGGACGGCGCGGCCGCGCGCCTCGCCGCCGCCAACTACACGCCCTACCTGGTCGAGCGCGGGCGCCGGCTGCTCGAAGTCGGCCGCCGCGCCGTGGCGACCGGCCACGTCCCGTCGGTGATCGAAGCCGACATCGACTTCCATCTGTTCATCTACGAGGCGTCGGGCAATCCCCTGATCGGCGAGACGGCGCAGCCGCACTGGGCGCACCTGCGCCGGGTGATGGCCGCGGCGCTCGGCGAGGAGGACCTGCGCGTCAGCGTGTGGGACGAGCACGAGGGCATCCTGCGGGCGCTCGAGGCCGGCCAGGCGAGCGAAGCCGAGGCGCTCTGCCGCGGCCATGCCGACCAGATGTCCGACATCCTGACCGGCCGCCTGAAGGTGGTGATTTCGCGCGCCGCCTGACGGCCCGCGCATCGTTCACGGAGGAACGCCATGAAGCTCACACCCGAGCAGCTGAAGCAGTTCGACGAGCAGGGTTATCTCTTCTTCCCCGACTACTTCTCGCCCGCGGAAACGCAGATCCTGAAGTCGTCGATCCCGGAGGTGTTCGCGCAGCGCCGCGAGGAGAACGTGCGCGAGAGGACCGGTGACGTGGTGCGCACCGCTTTCGCCGTGCACACCTACCATCCGGTGTTCGAGGCGCTGATCCATCATCCGCGCTTCGTCGAGCCGGCCGAGCAACTCTTGCGCGACAGGACCTACATCCATCAGTTCAAGATCAACGGCAAAGCCGCCTTCGACGGCGACGTCTGGCAATGGCACCAGGACTACGGCACCTGGAAAGCCGACGACGACATGCCCGAGGCGCGGGCGATGAACCTGGCGGTCTTCGTCGACGAGGTGAACGAGTTCAATGGCCCGCTGTGGTTCATCCCCAAGAGCCACAAGAAGGGCGCCATCGAGGCCAAGCACGATGTCACGACCACGTCGTATCCCTTGTGGGTGATCGACAACGACACCATCGCCAAGCTGGTGCACCAGGGCGGCATCGTCGCGCCCAAGGGCGGGCCAGGCTCGGCGATCTTCTTCCACGGCACCCTGGTGCACGGCAGCCCGCCCAACATGTCGCCGTGGGACCGCCAAATCATCTATGTGACCTACAACGCCGTCTCCAACGCCATCCGCCGCTTCAAGCGTCCGGCCTATATCGCGCATCGCGACTTCACGCCGATCGACGCCTGGGAGGACAACGCCGTGCTGCGCGCCACGCAGCGCCAGGCCGCCGCCGAATAGAGGAGGAATCCATGAGCCTTCACCGCATGCTTCTGGCGCGCGCCGCCGAGAACAAGCCGCTGCGCGTCGGCCTGATCGGCGCCGGCAAGTTCGGCGCCATGTACCTGTCGCAGATCCCGACCACGCCCGGCATTCATCTTTTAGGCATCGCCGACCTCGCGCCGGCGAAAGCGCGCGAGAACCTGGCGCGGCTCGGCTGGAAGCCCGAGGTCACCGCGGCCGGCTCATTCGCCGAAGCATGGCGCAACGGCAACACGCATCTCACCGACGATTGGCGCGCGCTGGTCAGCCAGCCCGGGCTCGACGTCGTGGTCGAAGCGACCGGCGATCCGATCGCCGCCGTCGAGCATGCGCTGGAAGCCTTCCGCAACGGCAAGAGCGTCGTGATGGTGACGGTCGAGGCCGACGCCTTCTGCGGCCCATTGCTGGCCAAGCGGGCTGCCGAGGCGGGCGTGATCTACAGCCTTGCCTACGGCGACCAGCCGGCGCTGATCTGCGAGCTGGTCGACTGGGCGCGCACCTCGGGCTTCGAGGTGACAGCGGCCGGCCGCGGCCACAAATGGCTACCGCACTATGCGCAGTCGACGCCCGAGACGGTGTGGAAGTACTGGGGCCTGAACGAGGAGCAGGCCAAGCGCGGCGGCCTCAACCCCAAGATGTTCAACTCCTTCCTCGACGGCTCCAAGCCCGCCATCGA
>JAFAKN010000400.1 GCA_019235415.1 Alphaproteobacteria bacterium | reverse complement strand
TTCGGGTTGCCGGCCGACCAGGCGGGCTTCGTCGTGGTGACCAGCCGCTGCTCCTACGAGATGGTGCACAAGGCGGCGGCGCTGGGGGCGGTGGCGATCGCCGCGGTCTCGGCGCCGACGTCGCTCGCCATCGAGACCGCCGAGCGCGCGCGCGTGGCCCTCGCGGCCTTCGTGCGCGACGGGCGGCTCACGGTCTACGCCAACGCCGAGCGAATCGTGCCATGAACCAGCGCATCTTCGGCGTCACGGGTTGGAAGAACGCCGGCAAGACGACTTTGGTCGAGCGGCTGGTGACGGAGTTCGTGCGGCGCGGCTGGACGGTCAATACCATCAAGCACGCGCACCACGACGCCGATGTCGACCAGCCGGGTCGGGATTCTTTTCGCCATCGCGCCGCTGGCGCCCGCGAGGTGGCGCTGGTCGGCGGCCATCGCTACGCCATCATGCGCGAGCAGGAGGAGCCGACGCTCGCCGAAGTGCTGGCACGGCTCGCGCCGGCCGACCTGGTGCTGATCGAAGGTTTCAAGCGCGAGGCGCATCCCAAGATCGAGGTGCGCGCCGGGACTGGATCAGGCGAGCCGATGGCGCCGCGCGATCAGAGGATCGTAGCGATCGCCGCCGATGCGAGGCCCACCGACTCGAGCCTGCCCTGGTTCCGGCGCGACGACATCGCCGCCATCGCCGATTTCATCGCCGGCTACTTCTGACCCATGAACGAGCCCGACGCCTTGTACGGCGTATTGTTGGTGCCGATGCTGAAACTGCCGCCTTGATTGGCGGCGCCAGGACCGTAGAACGAGCCCTTCATGGTGCCGCTATTGGGGCCGTTGTTGAAGCCGCCGCTGAAGTTCGTGCCAGGGCCATTGGCCGGGCTACTGACGCTGCCCTTGTAGTTCATCTTGTCGAATGTCAATAGGGTCTGGCCGTCCCGTTTCCCGTAGTCGTAGGACATCGAGTAGTTGCCGCCGGCGATGTAGGAGTTGCCGGCGTTGTTGACGTTGCCGACCATCGAGCCGTTGTAGGTCGCCTGCCCGTTTGGCGGCATCTGGATCGCGGTTGTGAGCGTGCCGGCGACGTACGTGCCGAGATTGACGCCGGCAATGTCGCCGTTCTTGGCCTTGGCGCTGGCGCTCCACCAGCCCCAGGTCAGGTACGCGCAGGTGCACGAGCTCATGTTGGGAAGCTGCACGGACGCGGTATTGGCGCTGGCCAGCATGGCGTTCTGCACCTTGTAGCTGTGCTCGCCCAGGTGCAGGGTCGAGTGCCCGTTCGACGTCATGGCATAGGTGTTGTTGTCGATGAAGGCGCTGGTTGGCCCGAACTGATTGCTGCCGCCGCCCAGCTTGAGGACGAGATTGGGATCGAACACCGATCCGTCGTAGCCGCGCAGCACCACCCGGGCGAGTGCCTGGTTGGTCGCGGGATCGGTGGTGATCCTGACGTCAGAGGGCTTCGCGACCAGCACGTCCGGCACGAAGACGCGGCCTTTGCTGGTCTCGACGAGGCCGGCGACGTAGCCCATCTGCGTCTGCGCCGTGCGGTTCTGGCCGACGTTGGGATTGACCTGGTCGGATGTCGCCGGAGCGGCGATCGTGACCGGATAGTAGGAGTACTGGGTGCCGTTGGCGGTTTGGTTGATAGAAACCCCGTTCACCCGCTGCGCCGGCTGCGGCTCCCTGCCGAGTTTGGCCTGTGTCGCTCCGGTGTCGTCGCGCCCCGTGCGCTGTACGATCCGGTCCGGTACGTAGACCATGTACTGGCCCGTGCTGCCGTAGATCGCCGTGCCTTGCCCCTGTCCGGTCGGCGCGGTCGCTTCGGTGGAGCGCAGGCTGCCGGCGCCCTGGTCGGCCCCCAGCCGGTAGGAGCCGGCGTAGGTGCCGGTGCTGTAAAGGGAGCCGTCGGCCGAAGTCGCTCCCGGAATGACGCCGTAGTTGGCGATGAACACGCCCATGTAGGACTTCTGGCTGGCTCCGGTGCCGGCGATCGAGATCGTGACCTGCAGGCTCTTCGACTGCGACGGTTTCTCGCCGTAGACCGTGTAGAGCGGCGAGGTCTTGGCGGCCGCCTGCAACTGCGCATCGCCGCCGACCGAATCGGGCGTGAACGGAATGTTGCCCGGCGTCGCCGCGTTGATGAGCTGCTGCGCGCCGATCGTCGGCGGGTGCGCCGTGCCGGCGGAGGCCGCGGGAGACTGGCCCGCGGTGCTCTTGGGGAAATTCGCGGCCAGCGTGGGCTCCCCGCCGAACACGCCGAACTTCAAGTTGTTGGCGCCGTTCATGCTGTAGGCGAAAAACTGTCCCTGCGGATCGACGACGCCGACGCCGTTGACGTTCCCGAGCGGCGTCGAGGCGGTGAAGGAGAAGAGCTTGCCCGGAATCCACGGCAGCTGGAAGACCTGCGGCGGGATGCTGGCGTTCTGTAGCGTGAGCGTGACGGTCTGGCTACCGTCCAACGCAGTATTGACAAGGCCCGTCGGCATGAGCGGTTGATTGTTGGCCGGGTTCGGCTTCGCCGTCAGCTTGTGCGCATTGACCGTGGTGGGGACGTAAGGGGGATCCTGCAGGAACCGCCCGTTGGTCACGACGACGATCGGCGGGGGCGGCTGCGGCGTCGGGCTAGGGCTAGGGCTAGGGCTGGGCGTCGGACTGGGAGTCGACGTTGGGCTCGGGGTCGGGGTGCTGCTGGCCGTCTGCTTTTGCGGCGGGTTGGCCAGCGTCACGCTGGTGAGCGAGGCCGCCGCCGTGGAGTTGTTGACCGCGTTCGTCAGGGCATTGTTGCTCGTGTTGGGCGGCAGGTTCGGCGTGACGTTCACGACGGTCCCCGGGCTCTGGCCGGAGTTGCTGTTGGAGAAGCCCGAGCTCTGCGCTTTCTGATCGGCGTTGCCGCCGCCGCCGCCACCACTCCCGCTGCCGCCACTGCCGCTGCTCGAGCTCGATCCCTCGAGCTGGCCGAGGGCGGCGTTCAGGCTGCCGGCCTTCATCAAGGTCGGCGAGCTGGGCGGGCCGCCGAGATTGGTGATGATCTGGCTGCCTGGCCGTATCGCTGTCTGTGTAATGCCGGCCGCCGTCGACGTCATGCTGGTGCCGAACAGGAAGTCCGCGGTGGTCTTCACCTGGGTGACGGCGACGAGGACGATGCCGCCGCGAATGCCGATCGTGCTCGAGGGCGTGGTGACGGTGACGTTGCCCTTCTTGCTGATCTTGCCGCCGACGAAGCGCAGCACGCCGACGCTGGCGTTGACGGCGAGCTCGCCGTTGCCCGTGCTGGGATCGAACACGAACTTGTCGATGGTCAGCCGCGCGTTCGGGCCGACGGTGAGCGCGCTGCCGTCGAGGAACACGAGATGGGCGCGGTCCTTGGCATTGGTGGTGATGAGCTCGTTGGCCTGCACGTCGATGCCGATGCGCAGCACGCGCTCGTTCTCGTTGGGCGGCTTGCCGAGCGGATCGCCGTCGGCGCCGGAGGTGACGCCGACCTTCGCCGAAGCCGGCAGGCTGGCAAAGGCGGCCAACGCCGTGGAAACGAGCAACGCGGCCCGCAACAGGCGGGCACGGCTGGGAGCGCAAATCGCCATCAAGCTCTCCTTGCCG
>JAFAKN010000335.1 GCA_019235415.1 Alphaproteobacteria bacterium | reverse complement strand
CTTGCAGGACCTTTTGCTCGCTGGTGCCGCGCGCGCTCAGCGTGTCGCTGAGCGACTTCGCCTGCTCGCGCTGGCTCGCGACCGTCTGGTCGAGCGTCTGGAGGGTGGCGCGCAACGCTTCGATCTGGCGCTGCAGGTCGGCGACTTCCTTTTCCGTCTCGGGGTTCGGCGACGGCGGGGCAACCGGCGACGCCGTTGGCGGCGCAGGCGCGGCTGGCGACGCCGG
This sequence comes from Alphaproteobacteria bacterium, assembly GCA_019235415.1. Taxonomy (GTDB): domain Bacteria; phylum Pseudomonadota; class Alphaproteobacteria; order Reyranellales; family Reyranellaceae; genus Reyranella. The sequence continues at coordinate 36,991 of JAFAKN010000335.1, read as the reverse complement.
CGGTGCGGGCCGATTCTCGAGCGCGGCGATCCTGCCGCGCAGCTCGGCGATAGCCGGGTCCGCCACGGCGGCTTTGTTGCCGCCGTTGTCGGCCAGCGCTTTCAGCCGCTTGTCGAGCTCTTCCAGGCGTTGGCCAAGATCGTGCCGTACGACCTCGATTGCGCTGCGCGCCGCGGTGCCGGCATCGGCCCGGATCTGCCCGACGTCGATCGCCGGCGCGTCGCCACCGCGCCACAGGCTCATCAGGAAATGCGGCCACAGCGGCAAGGTCGCCACGATCGCCACCAGGAACACGAGGGCGCCCGCCACGCCGCCCAGCAGCGCGCCGAAGAAACCCAAGCCGCGGCGGATCACGATCTGGGCAGGTTCGGCGGTGCGCGCTTCAACGGGCGATGAAGAGGGCGTGGAGTCGCTCATGGGATTGTCGGTCACGGGGGCCTGCTCTCGTCCGCTGGCTTGTACGCTGCCTTGTATGCCTTCTGTGGCCAGTCGGTCGACTTCGTCGAGCACCGCCTGGCGGGTCGGCCGCTCGGCCGCGATCGCCGCCTTGAAGGGCAAGGCGGCAAGAGGCGCCAGGGCGGCCGGGCTGATCGCCACTGCCGTCACCGGGCGCAAGGCGTCGCCGAGGTTGGCGCCGGTCACCAGCTCGCCGAACAGCGCCGAGGCTCGCGGCGAGAAGAATGTCGCGATATCGAGCGCGCGCGCCTGCAGTGCGGCTGTGGCCGAAGCCGGCAAACGATCGGCCTGGCGCGCTTCGTACAGCGCGACCCGGTGCACCTCGAAGCCGTTGCCGCCCAGCGTCTCGACGAGGTCGAAACCGACCTCTGTGCCGCAGACATGCAGCAGCGGTCCGGCCTTGGGGTCGAGCCGCTGGCGCACCAGCTCGGCCAGCGCCGCGCCGTCGCCTGCGGCCGAGGTCACGGCCGAGAAGCCGAGACCTTCCGCCGTGGTGGCCGTCGTGTCGCCGACGGCCAAGACACGCCGTCCGCGCTGGTGCGTCGCCTCGGCCAGCGCCCGCGCGCCGTTGGCGCTCGTGAGCAGCACGGCTTGGCAGGCGGCGAGGGTGGCCTCGAAGCCGGTCGGCGGGTGCAGGACTTGGAGGTGGAACAAGGGCGCGATGACGACCGTGTGACCGCGCTCGCCCAGCGCCGCTGCCAGAGCGGTGGCCTCGCGTTCCGGCCGGGTGATCAGCACGCGCACGGCGCCTGCCTAGCGGGGCCGATGGATGCGCGCAACAGAGCTTGGCGATGCGGCCAGTCTTGACTCCGGTTGGCGTTAGAGCAGCACCACGCCTTCCAGCGCCAGCAGCCGGCGCTTGGTCGGCAAGCCCTGTCCGCCGGAAAAGCCGCCTTCCTTGCCGCCGCTGCCCAGCACGCGATGGCAGGGCACGATGATGGGAATGGGATTGCGGCCGCAGGCCATGCCCACGGCGCGCGGGCCCGATCCCAGCGCCATCGCCATACCGCCATAGGTCGCCGTTTCGCCGTACGGGATGGCGCGCATCATTGCCCATACCCGCTTCTGGAAATCCGTGCCGTGCGCCGCCAGCGGCAGGTCGAAGCGCTTGAGCTTGCCCGCGAAGTAGCGCTCGAGCTGGCGGGCTGCCTCATCGAGGACGGCGCTGGGCGCACGGTCGCGGCTGCGCTCGCCCGGGCTTGCCCAGCGCAGGCCGGTCAAAAGCGCGTCATTTGCCTGCAAGGCCAAGCGTCCAACGGGCGAATCCACGTAACGGAGAGCCATCAACCGACCGTAGCGCGCAGTATCGAGATTTGCCAACATGCGTTTCAAATCTGCAGTCCACAGCACCTTGGTCCGGAGCGCATGAGCGTCGACCGCAAGATCCCGTTCAGCTTGTTCACGACCGAGAGCGTTGTGGCGCGCCAGCAGTTCGAGCTGTGGCATGACAGCATTTCCGTGGTTTTCGATGCCGAACGGCTGCCGGACCACGGGATCAAGCACGGCTTCGCCGCCTCGGTCAGGGCCTATCATCTCGGCGCCCTGTTCGTGAGCCAGGTCGATTTCGAAGGCGTGCGCTTCGTGCGCGACCGCAAGAAGGCGGCATCGGACGGGGTCGATCACTACCTGGTGCATCTCTACGCGACGGGCGGGTTGGTCGGCACCGCCGAGGATCGCGACCGCGTGCTGCGCCCCGGCGATGTGCAGATCCTCGATCTCAGCCAGCCAAACCTGACGCGCGCCGAGCGTTCCGGGACGATCGCCATGATGGTGCCGCGAGATACGCTGCGCCAGGCTCTGCCCGACGGCGACCTGCACGGGCTGGTGCTGCGCGGCGACAGCGGCGCGGGGGCGCTGCTTGCCGACTATATGCGTTCGCTGATGGGGCGGGCGCCGGCCATCACGACGGCCGACGCGCCGTTTGTCGCCCACGCCACCACCGAGATGATTGCCGCCTGCTTCCGCACCACGGCGGAGACCATGGCCCGGGCGCGCACCGCGATCGAAGCGGCGACGCTGGAGCGCATCCAGCGCTACGTCGAAGCCAACCTCGCCTCGCCCGACCTGCTGCCCGAGGTGCTGTGCGCGCAGTTCGCCCTGTCGCGCTCCCAGCTCTATCGCCTGTTCGAGCCGCTGGGCGGCGTCGCGGGCTACATCCAGGAGAAGCGGCTGGCGCGCGCCTACAGCGAGATCGCCGACCTCAGGCAAAGCCACCGCCGCATCTACGACATCGCCTTCGACCTCGGCTTCACCAGCGAGGCGCACTTCAGTCGCATATTCAGGCGCACCTTCGGCGTGAGCCCGAGCGACGTGCGCGGCCGCCGCGCCGCCGCGGCGATCGAGCCGTCTGTGGCGAAGGCCACTGCGATCGCAGACGACGGCTACGAAGCTTGGGTCCGCAATTTGCGCCGCGTCCTATAGCCCGTAGCCTCGGCGCCCGGCATTTGCCAACATGGACGACAATGTCTGGGGGAGATGAACGAAAGGCACTTGGCCGTCGCCGCCTGCTGGGCGGCGGATTGCTCGCCGGCATGCTCGGGTCTTCGGTCGCACGCGGTCAGCAGGGACCGGCGCCCTCGCCGGTGGCCAACGGCAGTCCGCCGCCGGTGGTCTTCGTCCATGGCAACGGCGATTCGAGCGCGCTGTGGATCAACAATTTCTGGCGCTTTGAGTCCAACGGCTACAAGCGCGAGCACCTGTTCGCCATCGACTTCCCCTATCCCTACGCGCTGCGCGACAATGCCAAGCCCGAGCCCTTCCGCTCGTCGACCGACGACCAATTGAAGGCGCTGGCCGCGTTCGTGACGCAGGCATTGAAGGCGAGTGGCCACGGCAAGGTCGCGCTGGTCGGCTCGTCGCGCGGCGGCAATGCGATCCGCAACTACCTCAAGAACGGCGGCGGCGCGCAGTCGGTGAGCCATGCCGTGCTGTGCGGCACGCCCAACAAGGGCATCGTGATCTCCGACACGCTCCTGGTCGGCAGCGAGTTCAATGGCGCCTTCCCGTTCCTGAAGGACCTCGATGGCGGACCGGACGATCTCGTCCCCGGCGTCGAGATGATGGCGATCCGCTCCGACCACAACGACAAGTACTCGCAACCCGACGGACGCTTCATCGGCGCTCCCGGCAAGCCGACCGGCGTAAGCTACGACTCCTCGGAGCTGCGTGGCGCCAAGAACGTCGTGCTCGAAGGGCTCGACCATCGCGAGGTGGCGTTCCACAAGCTCGCCTTCGCCGCCATGTACGAGTTCATCATCGGCAAGCCGCCGGGCAGCACCTTCATCGTCCAGGAGCCGCTGCCGACGCTCAACGGCAAGGTCACCGGCATCGCGGGCGAGCTCTACACCAACCTCCCGGTCGCCGGCGCCGACGTCGAGATCTGGGAAGTCGATCCGCGCACCGGGGAGCGCAAGAGCCAACAGCCGCAGCATCGCAAGACGACGGGCGGGGACGGCGCCTGGGGCCCGTTCGTCGCGCGCGCCGAGTCCTGTTACGAGTTCGTGCTGCACATGGCAGCGCAACCGATCACCCACACCTACCGCTCGCCGTTCCACCGCTCGAGCGACCTCGTGCATCTCAGGCCCATGACCTTCGCCAAGGGCGACGAGGGCGCTGGCGCCGTCGTCGCAATGAGCCGGCCGCGCGGTTACTTCGGCGCCGGCCGCGACAAGTTCAGCCTCGACGGCAAGGTGCCGCCCGGCATCGGCGACGGCGTGCCGGCGGTCTCGACCGGCAAGCTCGCCTTCGATGCCGCAGCGAAGAGCGTGCTCGCGGTGCTGAACAACGAGACCATCGCCGTCCAGACCTGGCCGGTGAAGGACAACCACATCGTGGTCGCGGAGTTCTTGAACTGACGTGAGTTCGCTCCGTCTTCCCGAGTCATCCCGAGCGAAGCGAGGGATCTTTGGGGCCGCAGCAAGAATCCCTCGCTTCGCTCGGGATGACAGGCAAGTCGGTTAGCCAACGATGCGCCGCCGTCCCCGTCCACTCACTTCTCGTAGGTGTAACGGAAGTCGCAATGGGTCGCGCCCTGCATGATGGTCTGCGTGCGCTCGAGCTTGAGCTTGGGGTCGTAGCCTTCGCAGAAGGCGCCATCGCGGTTGCATGACAGGAGATGGCCGATGTCGCCCAGGCCTATCGCCTTGTAGGTCTCGGCATAGCGGCAGCGCACGACGTTGAAGGCGAAGCTCGCCTCGCCCTGCTCCTTGACCTCGATCTCGAGCGCGCCGCCCTTGGTCCAGAGCGGCATCACGTCCTGGAACGCCTTCAGCGACGGGCCCTGCGGCGCCGCGGCTGCGAACGCCTTGGCCTGGGCGATCGCCGAGCGCCGCACCGATTCGGCGATTGTCTTCTTGGCGACGTCCTCGCCGTGGCTCTCCTTCAGGGTCTCGTACACCTCCTTCAGGATCTCGGCTTCGATCTTGCGCTTCTCCAGCATCGAAAGGCCTTCGGGATGGGCGGACTGGGTCATGGTCGGCTCCTTTGTCTGCGCGGAATAGATGGATTATTAGCCCAGATGTGCGAGTCGCGTCAGCAGACGGGTATACAACGCGACAGAGCACACGCTATGGTGGTCGCATCTGGCTGCATTATAGCTATGGTGGAGATGGGGGATGAGATTTTGGGGAAGCGCCGCCATTTTGGCGGCTCTGCTGGTCGGCGCATGTGCCAGCTCTGGAAACGACGTCCTGCGAACACAGGACGCCGCGGCGGTTGATCAAAACATCATCGACGGCAGGACGACGCGAAACGAGGTCCAAGCCAAGTACGGCACTCCGGCGTCGGTCTCGTTTGCCAACGCACAGAACGAGATTTGGGTCTATCGCTGGCGGCGCATGACTTCGCACCCCGAGAACTTCATCCCTTACGTGGGCATCTTGGTGGCGAGCAACGACGTCCAGAGCAAGGAACTGGTCATCCTCTTCAATGAGCAGAACGTCGTCGCGAGGCATTCGATGCGGGAAACGTCCGGTACGGTCCGCCATAATCTGCTCTCGTCTTCGGCCTCGAGCGACTTGACGGCGCCACCCCCGACTCTCGCCCCCGCTGGCAGCTCGTCCGCCACGGCCGTGACGAGTGGAACCAGCCCAGGGCCTGGCCCGCGGACGGCCGCCACATCGGCAGTCGGCACTCCAGGTGTAGGTGCCGGACTGGAAGGCGGTAGCTGGTCCTGCACGGTCATCGATGGCGGCGGCCCTTCCAAGGCCCGCTATCTGGTCGAGTTCCTGATCAGCAGGGACGGAACCATCACCGTCCTTACCTATGGAAACGCGCGGGCGACCCTGCTCAGGAACGATCCTCTGACCTTCTCGGCGGTCAATCCGCGAGGCGCCCGGCTGACGACGTTCACGCTGAATTCAAACAATTCGATTGCCGTCACTGGCCCGAGCCTGAACGACCCGAATACGTCCTTTCACGACGAGGGGACCTGCAACGGCATGCCGCTTGCGAAATAGAGAGGGGCAGGGAGAAGATGCCCGCCAAACACCAGTCTCAATCAGGGAACTTAACAAGCACGCTGCTCGCGATCGCCATCATTGCGTCCGTCGCAGGCTTCTGCGGCGCGGCCAAGGCGCAACTGCCGGCATTGGACGCCAAGTACCGCGGCAGCTTGAGCGTCGTGGACCGCACGACGGGCGCCACGTCTTCCGCCGGCACGCCGCCTCCGGTCGCGACCGGGCTGACCCCGGAAGCGCCGCCACAACCGGCGACCCCGATATCCGTCAGCTATTCCTCCGCCGCCGTTGCAGTGGAGCCCGGCCAATGGGTCTGCGTCCTCGATCGCGATGGCAAGTCGGCATCCAGTTATACGGTCAGAATCCAGGTGGCGGCGGACCGCATGATCACCGTTGCCAGCTACGACAACGCGCCGGCCACAATCACCAGCACGCAGCCGCTCAGCTTCATCGCCGTCAATCCACGCGACCGGCCGCGGACCGTCACCTTCGTCTGGCCGGCCGACAATTCGATGGTCGTCGCCGGTGGGAGCATCGACAACCCCAACGCGTCGTTCAGGGACCAGGGCCGCTGTGTGAAGATGTAGTATCTCTCTGCAATCGGCGTCGTTGCTGAAGCCTCAACGTCCCAAAAGGCAGCAGGATGTACCGGAGTATATTGATACCTGCGATGATCACATGTCTGGCTTCTGTCGCTTCGGGTTGCGCCACGGTCGTCAGGGGAACCAGCGAATCGATTCAGGTCGGGTCGATACCGGAGGGCGCCGAATGTGTCTTCACGCGCCAAGACAAGGCGATTGGTAAGGTAGTCGCTCCCGGCTCAATCAGAATCGAGCGCAGCAACACGACCATCCTCGTCCTTTGCAAAAAGGACGGATACGCAGACGCCCGCGAGGTTTTTAGCCCGGTAGCCTCCGATTTCCCCGTCGGTGGCCCTAGCCTCTTGCTGTTCCCCCTCTTGGCTGTCGGCGCCGTTGTCGACAGTGCAACCGGGGCAAATCACAAGTACCAAACTTCTCTCGTAGTCAAACTGGAACCGCTGCCGGCGCGATAACGAAGCCGCAGGCAACCATCATTCGCCGCCAGGGCTGACGACAGGACAAACCCTTCAGTGGCTCCCGGCGCAAAACTGGCGTAGTTGCCTTTGGTAGTGCTCGCAGCGCTTGCTTGACATCGCCGTCCGCCGATGAAATATGCGCCCGTCATGAAGCCGTTGGCACCTTTCCGGTCGCGACGCCGCCGCTGTTCCGAGCGGCGCCCAGACGCGCGCGCGTAACAGGCGCGCCGTATCGTGAAGCCGCTGGAGAGGATCAGGCGGCTTCCATCAACCTCCTTCTTCTCCAGTCGGCCCGTTTCTAGAGGCCCTCAAGCTTGCGAGTGAGAAGACCATGACGACCAACAAGACCCGAATCTTCATCGACGGCCAGCACGGCACGACCGGGCTGAAGATCCACGAGCGCCTGAAGGACCGGCCGGACATCGAGCTGCTCGAGCTGCCGGTCGCCGACCGCAAGGACCTCGCCAAGCGCGTCGCGATCGCCAAGGCCGCCGACATCGCCGTCCTCTGCCTGCCCGATGCCGCCGCCAAGGAATTGGTCGCCGCGCTCGGAGATGCCGGCACCTGCGTGATCGACGCCAGCACCGCCCACCGCGTGGCCGAAGGCTGGGTCTACGGCTTCCCCGAGCTCAGCAAGGCGCACCGCCAGGCGCTGCTCGAGTCCAAGCGCATCAGCAATCCCGGCTGCTATCCGACCGGCGCCATCGCCATCCTGCGGCCGCTGGTCGATGCCGGCATCGTGCGGGCCGATTCGACGCCCGCCGTGTTCGGCGTGTCGGGCTACACCGGCGGCGGCAAGGAGCTGATCGAGGTCCACGAGAAGACGCCCGACGTCGAGCCGTTCGGCGTCTATGGGCTCGAGCTCACCCACAAGCACGCGCCGGAGATGCGGAAGTACTCCCACCTGCAGCACACGCCGCTCTTCGTGCCGTCGGTCGGGCACTATGCCCAGGGCATGCTGGTCATGGTGCCGATCACGCGCGACATCGTCGCCAAGAAGGTCACGGCGGCCGACGTCCACCAGGCGCTGGCCGACTACTACGCCGGCGAGACCTTCGTGCCGGTGCGGCCGCTGGCCGACCATCAGTGGCTGGAGCGCGACCGCTTCCTGCGCGCCGACCGGCTGATCGACACCAACTCCATGGAGCTCGCCGTCTACGGCAACGACGCCGAGGAGAACATCTTGGCCGTGGCCTCGCTCGACAACCTCGGCAAGGGCGCCTCGGGTGCAGCGGTCCAGGTGATCAACCTCAAGACCGGGGTCGCCGAGACCACGGGGCTCGCCGTCGCCTGAAGCGCGATGAGTGCGCTGGAGATGCGCCGGGCGGTGGCAGCCGATGCCGGCGCCGTCCGGGCGCTGACGCGGCACGCCTATGCCAAGTGGGTTCCGGTGATCGGCCGCGAGCCCAAGCCCATGGGCGCGGACTATGACCTGGCGGTGCAAGCGCACCGCATCGACCTCGCCTACTGCAAGGGCGAGCTCGCCGGCCTGATCGAGATGATCCCCGAGCCCGATCACCTGCTGGTCGAGAATGTGGCAGTGGCGCCTGCCTTCCAGAAGCGCGGGGTCGGTCGATACCTGATGGCCCACGCCGAAGAGGTGGCGCGCCAGCTCGACTATGCCGAGCTGCGCCTCTACACCAACAAGCTGTTCGACGTGAACGTCGCGCTCTACAGCCGCTTGGGCTATCGCATCGATCGCGAGGAACTGACCGAACGCGGCGTTGCCGTGCACATGAGCAAGAGCCTTCGGTGACCGGTCCCGAGAGACAGGGCCTACGCTCGGGATGACAGGGCGCACCCCTTCGTCACGGGTTCGTCATCTAGCCTTGCCATGGCTGCCTGCGGCATAGGTAGGACATGGCACGACGCGACCGATACAGGCTGAACCTCTCGCCGCTCCTCGGCCCCTTCCTGGGATTGGGGCGTGGCGAGGGACTGCGCCCCAATCTGTACGATCTCGCGCTGTTCATCCTGATCGCGGCCGCCTTCGTCATGCTGGCGCACGGGGCGCGGGAGATGGCGGGGCCGGTCCTGAAGCTCACTGCCGAGCCGGTCACGCTCGATCCCGCCAACCTGCCCGAATACGCCCTGCGCACCGTGTTACGCATGTTCGCGGCGATCCTGGCCTCGCTCCTGTTCACCTTCGTGGTCGCTACCCTGGCGGCCAAGAGCCGGCGCGCCGAGCTCGTCATCATCCCGGCCCTCGACATCCTGCAGTCGGTGCCGGTGCTGGGCTTCCTCACCTTCACGGTGGTGTATTTCCTGAACCTGTTCCCCAACAGCCAGCTCGGCCCGGAGTGCGCGGCGATCTTCGCGATCTTCACCAGCCAGGCCTGGAACATGGCGTTCAGCTTCTACCAGTCGCTGCGCACCGTGCCGGCCGACCTCGACGAGGCGTCACGCCATTTCGGCCTGTCGCCCTGGTTGCGCTTCTGGCGGCTCGAAGCGCCGTTCGCCGCCCCGGGCCTGATCTGGAACACCATGATGTCGATGTCCGGCGGCTGGTTCTTCGTCGTCGCCTCCGAGGCCATCACGGTGGGCAACACCACCGTCAAGCTGCCCGGCATCGGCTCGTGGCTGGCGCTGGCCATCGACGCGCGCGACGTCAAGGCGGTCCTGCTGGCGGTCGGCACCATGGCCGCCGTGATCCTGGCCTACGACCAGCTCTTGTTCCGGCCGATCGTGGCCTGGGCCGACAAGTTCCGCTTCGAGCAGACGGCTGCCCAGCTGCAGCCCAAGTCGTGGGTCTACGACCTGTGGCGCCGCGCCCGCCTGGTGCGGCGGCTCGCCGACCTTCTAGGCGCGGCGACGGCGTTCCTGCCGCGCCGCCGCCATGCCGCGCGTCGCCGCGCGTCGCGACCCACGAGCCGTCTGGCCGACATCGCCTGGCTGGCGGTCGTGCTGCTCGCCGTGGCGTGGGCGCTTTGGCGCATCGTGGAGTTCGTCGACGTCACGCTTGGTCCCCGTGACGTGCTGCAAGCGGCCGGGCTTGGCCTGATCACGCTGGTGCGCGTGGCCGTGTTGATCGCGCTCGCGAGCCTGGTCTGGGTGCCGATCGGGGTGTGGGTGGGCCTGCGTCCCTGGCTCGCGACGCGCGTGCAGCCGGTGGCGCAGTTCCTTGCCGCGTTCCCGGCCAACGTGTTGTTTCCAATCGCCGTGGTCGCAATCGTCCACTGGCGTCTCAACCCGAACATCTGGCTCAGCCCGCTGATGGTGCTGGGCACGCAGTGGTACATCCTGTTCAACGTCATCGCCGGCGCCAGCGCCTTCCCGACCGATCTGCGCGAGGCGGCGTCGTTGTTCCACCTGCGCTCCTGGCAATGGTGGCGCAAGGTCATCCTGCCCGGCATCCTGCCCTACTACGTGACTGGCGCGCTCACCGCGTCGGGCGGCTCGTGGAACGCCAGCATCGTGGCCGAGGTCGCGAGCTGGGGCGACACCCGGCTGGAAGCGGTCGGGCTCGGCTCCTATATCGCCAACGCCACTGCGGCCGGCGATTACGCGCGGGTCGTGCTGGGCATCGGCGTGATGTCGGTGCTGGTGGTGAGCTGCAACCGGCTGATCTGGCGGCCGCTCTACCGGCTGGCCGAACGACGCTATCGGCTGAGCTAGGAGGTCTCATGGACGCGCTGCTGCAAGTCGACGGCGTCCGCCAGCGCTACCCCAAGGGCAGCGGCGAGCCGCTGCTGGTGCTGGATGGGGTCAGCCTCAGGATGCGCGAGAACGAGATCGTCTCGCTGCTCGGTCGCTCCGGCTGCGGCAAGTCCTCGCTGCTGCGCATCATAGCGGGCCTGCTGCCCGCCAGCGAAGGCCACGTCGCGATCGAAGGCCACACGGTCGATGGTCCGGCCGAGCAGGTGGCCATGGTGTTCCAGAGCTTCGCCTTGTTCCCGTGGCTCACGGTGCTGGAGAACGTCGAGATCGGGCTCGAGGCGCAGGGCGTGGTGGCGGCGGAGCGCCACCGTCGGGCGATCGCCGCGATCGACCTGATCGGCCTCGACGGCTACGAAAGCGCCTACCCCAAGGAGCTGTCGGGTGGCATGCGCCAGCGCGTCGGGCTCGCCCGCGCGCTCGTGGTGCATCCCAAGGTGCTGCTGATGGACGAGCCGTTCTCCGCCCTCGACGTGCTGACGGCCGAGACGCTGCGCACCGACCTGCTCGATCTGTGGGGCGAGGGGCGCATGCCGATCTCGTCGATCCTGCTGGTCACGCACAACATCGAGGAGGCGGTGCTGATGAGCGACCGCATCCTGGTCTTCTCTTCCAACCCCGGACGCATCGTCGCCGAGATTCCGGTGAGCCTGCCCCAGCCGCGCAACCGGCTCGACCCGACCTTCCGCCAGCTGGTCGACGACATCTATGCGCTGATGACCGCCAAGCCGGGCGGACGGCCGCAGGTCGGCTTTCCCGGTACCGGTATCGCAATGCTCCTGCCGCTGTTGTCGCCCAACCTGCTGGCCGGCCTGCTCGAGGCGGTGGCGGCCGAGCCGTACCGCGGCCACGCCGACCTGCCGGCGCTGGCCGGGTCGCTGCAGATGGAGATCGACGATCTCTTTCCCGTTGCCGAGACCTTGCAGCTCTTGCGCTTTGCCGAGCTTGCCGAGGGCGATCTGCGGTTGAGCGATGCCGGCCGCCGCTTCGTCGATCTCGACCAGGACGGCCGCAAGCGCTTGTTCGCCCAGCACCTGCTGGCCTACGTTCCGCTCGCCGCCCACGTCAAGCGGGTGCTGGACGAGCGCGGCACGCATCGCGCCCCGGCAAGCCGCTTCCGCGACGAGCTCGAGGACCACATGTCCGAGCAGTTCGCCGACCAGACGCTGCGCGCGGTCATCACCTGGGGCCGCTACGCCGAGGCCTTCGCCTACGACGAGGCAACCGGCATCTTCAGCCTCGACGACCCGGGGTGATGCTTACCCGTCGTATCGACCGGAGCCGAGCGAAGCGAGGCGCAGTGGAGAGACCTTCTCTCAACCATTTGCGGCAAGTTGTGGAGAGAGGGTCTCTCCACTCCGCTTCGCTCCGGTCGAGACGACGGATTAGTACCCGGCAAACGTCTCGTCGCAGACGCTTTTCACACCGGGCACCTCCTCGGCAAGTGCGAGCAGGGCCTTACGCTCGTCGTCGGAGCCGACGAGGCCCCAGAGATGCACGACACCGTCGTGCACGGTGATGTTGCGCGAGCCGAAGTCGGTCCATTTCTCGCTCTTCAACCGGTCGAGGAGCTTCAGTCGAATGTCGCGGTCGGCGTCTGCCGCGCCGTTCAGCGGCCATTGCGCCGAGGCCAGCGCCTGCACGAGGTTGGTGCGGCTCACGATGCCGACCAGCTTGCCGTCGCGCAGGATCGGCACGCGCTTGATGCGATGCTTCTCGAGCAGCGTGGCGAGGTCGCGCAGCGTCGTCTCCTCGGTCGCCGAAACGACCTTCGGCGACATCACCTCGTGGACCTTCTGGCCGTGCGACTTGGCGAAATCGTGCGCCAGCGTCGCCGCCGGCGTGATCGCTTCCAGCCACCACGGCCGGCGCTTGTCGGTATCGATCTCCTCGCGGCGCATGATGTCGGATTCGCTCATGATGCCCACGACCTTGCCGCCTGCGTCGACCACGGGCAGCGCGCTGACGTCATGGTCGACCATGAGCTTCACCGCCTGGTGGACCTCATCGTCCGGTTTCACGGTCACTACGTCGTGGACCATCACATCCATCGCCTTCATGTCGCTCTCCCCTCGTCTGCCAACAAGAGAAGAAGCCCGTACTATTACAAGCGTATGGCCGCCTTGATTTGTCACAAACGTTTTATGCGTCTCGCCGGGACTACTTCACCCTAGTCATCCCGAGGCCGCAGGCCGAGGCACCTTTCGGGGCAACGAGAAAGGTCCCTCGCTTCGCTCGGGATGACAGGGGCTGCGGTCCGGCCGGACCGCTTGGTCGCCTTCTGGGCGCCACATCCTCCCTACATTGATGTTTCCGTTTCAACCCCTTACACCCCACCCTTCCCGCGCAAGGTCCCCTCGAGGTCGATGGCCCCTGTCTCAACGACCCACGTCGGTCGAAATTACTGGCTCGCAGCGTTGCTCTTGACCGGCGTCGTCGTCGGAGCCCTCGCCTTGCCGTCAGCCACTTGGAGCTGCGTGCTGGCGACGCTGCTCGCTCTTGCAGGCGTCGTGCTGTTCCGCGGCAACGGCTGGCGCACGACGGCGCTTTTGGCCGCCGCCCTGGCGCTCAGCCTCGCCCTGCTGGACGCCTTTGCCGGCTGGCTCACGCCTGCCCCTCTGGGCGTCGGGCTGGTCAAGACCACGGTGCCGCGCTGGTGGCCGCCGCCCGATCCCATCCTGGGCTTCCGGCCGGCCCCCAACAGCGAGGCCACCAACACCGCGACTTTCGGCACCGAAACCGTCTACCGGCAGGTCTACCATTTTGATGCCGAGGCGGCGCGGGTCACGCCGCCGGCACCGGCCGGCGCACCGACTTACCTGTTCATGGGCGATTCCTTCATCTTCGGCCAGGGCCTGAGCGACGATGAGAGCGTCGCCGCTCAATTCGCCAAGGACAACGACCTCAAGGTGCACGCGGTCAATCTCGGCGTGCCGGGCAACTCGATGAACCAGCTGGTCCGCGCCTTCGAGACCGGCCTGCTCGATCGCTACCAGGACCAGCAGGTCAAGGCGGTGATCACCTGGCTCATCCCCGCGCAGCTCGCCCGCGTCACCGGCGACGGCTCCTGGCTTGGCTCGACGCCGCGCTACGTTCTGGAGGACGGCAAGCTGCGCTACACCGGCTCGTTCAACGAGCATCGCCTGTTCAATCCCCTCGTGGGCGCCCAGTACTATCTCGGACAGGTGTTCGAGTTCGTCGACGCCATCGGCATGAAGCAGCGCCAGGAGCAGCAGATCGAGCTCTACGTCGCGATGCTGGCGCGCCTGCAGCAGTACGCGCGCGAGAAGTTCGATGCGCCGCTGATTGCCATCTACTCCTGGCCGGACGAGAGATCAGGCCCGGGCTACGGCACCTCGGAATTCGCCCAGCCCATGCTGGTGAACGTGCTCTCCCGCGTTCGCGCGCTCGGCATACCGCTGGTGTCGGTCAACGCGCTGACCAGGGATATGCCGATCTCCAAAGTGCTGATCCCGCACGACGGCCATCCCACGGCCTACACCGACGGTTTGATTGCCGCCGAGCTGAAGCGCCGGCTGATAGCGCAGTGATCGTGGCGGCTGTCGCGCCGGCGCAAAAGATGCTCGTGTTAAAGATGCTCGTGCCAAAGATGCTCGTTGTCGACCAGCTGGCGTGGGCCGCGGAAGAAGCACCGTATGCGCCGCTGCTGCCGGACCGCACTGACCACTCCTGGGACCGGCTTACCAACGCAATCGCGTGGGCGCAGAGCGGCGCCGTCGCGTCGTGGCTGATCGCCCAGGGATTTGGCCCTCACGGAAAAACTTTCCCGGTCCCTGCAGGCGATTCGCCGGAGCGGGCGGTGCTGCTGCTGGGCGCGTTGCGCGCCGGCGCGCTGGTGGTCGAAGGGCCGTGTCCCGTCGCCTTCGACGTGCTGGTGAACTGCTCGATCGATGCCTCCGTCGCCGAGCGCCGCCGGCATATCGATGCCGCAACGCCTGCCCGCATGCGCGGCAAGGTCTGCTGGCGGCATGGTGATCTTGCCACCATTGCCGAGGCGCTGGCGCCCTGACACAGTGCGGTCTCGAAGAAGCGGCATAAGTCCGCCGGCATGGGAGGCTCTTGCGATGGCGTCGAAGTTCCGTCTGTTTGGATTGGTGTGCGCGACGCTGGGAGCAACCGCGCTCAGCGTTGTACCGGCCGCGGCACAAAAGCAGGGCGGCACGCTCACCGTCGGCCTCGAGCTCGACATCCCCGGGTTCGATCCGCTGAAAGTCGGGGTCTTCGACACCGCGGCCAACATCGCGGCCGCCCTGATCTTCGAGACGCTCACCGGTCTTGACGACGACGGCAAGCCTTTCCCCAAGCTTGCTCTGTCATGGTCCAGCTCCGAAGACTACAAGACCTGGACCTTCAAGCTGCGGCCCGACGTGAAGTTCAGCGACGGCTCGCCGTTCAACGCCCAGGCCGTGGCCTGGAACTACGCGCGCCAGAAGGATCCGAAGAACAATTGCCGCTGCGCGTTCTATGTCGCCAACATCGTCAGCGTCGAGGCCAAGGACGACCTGACCGTCGTGTACCACATGACCGATCCAGCGGTGAGCTTGCCCGCTCAGCTGGCGCGACCGAGCCAGAACAGTTCTATGCAATCCCCCACGGCGATCCAGGCCAAGGGCGACGACTACAACCGCAATCCGGTCGGCACCGGGCCCTTCGTCGTCAAGTCGTGGACCGCCGGCGACCGCATGGTGCTGGAGCGCAATCCCAACTACTGGGACAAGGGCCGTCCCTATCTCGATCGAGTCGTGCTGCGGCCGCTGCCCGATTCGCAATCGCGCTTCGCCAGCCTGAAGTCGGGCGAGACCGACCTCGTATGGGCCGACGAGTTCGAAGCCGACAACATCATGCGGGCCAAGAAGGATCCGGCCCTGCAGGTGCTGTCCTATGCCGGCTCGGGCGCGGCGGTGAACGCCATCAACACCAAGGTGCCGCCGCTCGATGACATCCGCGTGCGTCAGGCCCTGGTGATGGCAATCGATCGCAAGAAGCTGTCGCAGGCGCTCACCAATGGCCTGGCCCGTCCCGCCAGCAATCCCTACGGCGACGGCTCGTGGGTCAAGTGCAAGGACGACGGCGGTCTGCCGGAGGATCCCAAGAAGGCCGCCGAGCTCATCAAGGAGTACGGCAAGCCGGTGTCGTTCAAGATGCTGTTCACCGCCACGCCGCGCGGCCGCGCCAACGGGCAGCTGCTGCAGCAGTTCTGGAAGAACATCGGTGCCAACATGGAGATCGAGCAGGTCGACCAGGCGACCTTCCCGCCGCGCGCCTTCCAGCGCAAGTTCGACATCATCGGCTGGCGCATCGTCGATTTTCCCGATCCCGACGTCCAGATGTATGCGAACTTCCATACCGGCAGCCCGGTGGCGCTCGCGAACTATTCCGATCCGGAGCTCGACAAGCTCCTGGAGCACGCGCGGGTGACGCCGGACCAAGCGACGCGCATCGAGGACTATTGCGCCATCAGCCGCATCATCAATCACCAGGCCATCTGGTTCTGGACTTTCCAGAACACCTATTACGCCGTCGCCAAGGCCAAGGTGAAAGGTGTGCCGAAGATGTATGGCGGCGCGATCGACGTCTCGGGCGCCTGGCTAGAATAGTCGGGGCATGGCCAAGTTCGTCGGGCAACGGCTGGCCTATCTGCTGCCGGTCCTGCTCGCCGTCTCGCTGCTCACCTTCCTGATTGCGTCTTTGCTGCCGGGCGATCTCGCCTACACGATCCTGGGCGACCAGGCGACGCCGGAGAAGCTCGCGGCGCTGCGCGCCCAGATGGGCCTCGACCTGCCGATCTGGCAGCGCTACGGGCTGTGGCTGTGGGACGTCCTGCACGGCGATCTCGGGCGCTCCTTCCGCACCGGCGAGACGGTGGTGAACGCCGTGCTCGACCGGCTGCCGGTGTCGCTCGAATTGATGGTGTTGGCCGAGCTGATCGGGCTCGCAATCGGCATCCCTTTGGCGATCCTGTGCGCCGTCAAGAGCGGCAGCGCCACCGACCGCTTTCTCACGGGGCTCGCCTTCGGCAACCTCTCGCTGCCGTCCTTCCTGGTGGCGATCCTGCTGATCTTCCTGTTCGCCGTGCAGCTCAACTGGCTGCCGGCGACCGGCTGGGTACCGTTCGGCGAAGATCCGCTGGTCAACCTGCGCAGCTTCGTGCTGCCGGCGCTGACGCTTGCCTTCGCCGAATGGCCGGCGCTGATGCGCGTGCTGCGCTCGGACATGATCGCCACCCTGCAGGAAGACTACATCGCCATGGCCAGGGCCAAGGGGCTCCGGCCCGCCCGCATCCTGCTGGTGCATGCCTTGAAGCCGTCGTCGCTCACCCTGGTGACAGTGACCGGCATCAATATCGGACGGCTGATCGGCGGCGCGGTGATCGTCGAATCGATCTTCGCCCTGCCGGGCATCGGCCGCCTGCTGGTCGGCGCGATCCAGGCTCGCGATTTCATCATCCTGCAAGGCGTCGTGCTGTTCGTCGCCACGGGCTTCGTGCTGGTGAACTTCATCGTCGACATGCTCTACGCCGTGCTCGATCCGAGGATCCGCCATGGCCGTGCTTGAGATCGAAGGCGATACCGCGCTCGTCTCGCCGGTGCGCAAGCGCCACCGCCTCGGCGGGCTGTTCCTCGCGGCCGTCGCCTGGATCGTGCTGATCGGGCTTGCCGCGATCCTGGCCGGCGTCCTGCCGATCCAGAGTCCCACCGACCTCGACATGCTGGCCCGCCGCGAACCGCCCAGCGCCGCGCACTGGCTGGGCACCGACCAGCTCGGACGCGACATGCTCTCGCGCCTGATCTATGGCGCGCGCATCTCGCTCACGGTCGGTCTGCTGGCGCCGGTGATCGGCGTGAGCATCGGCGCCTGCCTCGGCATGCTCGCAGGCTACTTCCGCGGCCGGCTCGAGGCGTTCATCGTTGGCGGCGTCGACGTGCTGCTGGCCTTTCCGCCGCTGGTATTCGCGCTGGCCGTGACGGCCTATCTCGGGCAGACGGTGCTGAACATCACGCTGGTGATCGGCATCCTCGGCATCCCTGCCTTCACCCGCGTGGCCCGCGCCGTCACCCTATCGCTCAGCCAGCGCGAGTTCGTGGTCGCCGCCCGCGCGCTCGGCGCCACCGACAGCCGCATCCTGGTGCGCGAGCTGCTGCCCAACGTCGCCCTGCCGCTGGTCGCCTTCTTCCTGCTGGGCGTCGCCGTGACCATCGTGGTCGAAGGCGCGTTGAGCTTCCTCGGGCTCGGCGTGCCGCCGCCGGCGCCGAGCTGGGGCAGCATGATCGGCGAAGGCCGCGAGAGTCTCGACATCGCCCCGTGGCTGGCCTTCCTGCCGGCGCTGTTCATGTTCCTCTCCGTGCTGTCCTTCAACATCGTCGGCGACACCCTGCGCGCGCTCACCGATCCGCGGCCAGGAGCGTTGTGAGCGGGGTTGTGAGTGGCGCTGTGAGCGCTCCGCTGTTGTCGGTCGAGGGCGTCGCCGTCGAGCTGCCGACGCCGCGCGGCCGGCTGCGTGCCGTCGACAAGGTCGATCTCGCGCTGGCGCCCGGCCGCACGCTGGGCATCGTGGGCGAATCGGGCTGCGGCAAGACCATGCTGTCGCGCGCCATCCTGCAGCTCCTGCCCAAGCGCGCGCGGCTCGAGGGCCGGGTGATGTTCGGCGGCCGCGATCTCGCGACCCTCGATCCCGAATCGCTGCGGCGGCTGCGCGGGCCCGAGCTCGCCGTCGTCTTCCAGGATCCGATGACCTCGCTCAATCCGGTGTTGACCATCGGCACGCAGATCATCGAGACCCTGCAGGCCCATCTCGGCATGGACGCCACAACCGCGTTCAAGCGCGGCACCGAGCTTTTAGCCGCCGTCGGCATTCCCGCGCCCGGGCAACGCATGCGCCAGTATCCGCACCAGCTGTCGGGCGGCATGCGCCAGCGCGTCGCAATCGCCATCGCGCTCTCCTGCGAGCCCAAGCTTCTGGTCGCCGACGAGCCCACGACGGCGCTCGACGTCACGGTGCAGGCGCAAATCCTCGACCTGCTGGCCCGCGAGCAGCAGCGCCGGCACATGGCGATGATCCTGATCACCCACGACCTCGGCGTCGTCGCCGGCCGCACCGACGAGGTGGCGGTGATGTACGCCGGCCGCATCGTCGAGCGCGCGCCGACACCAGCGCTGTTCGCGCGCATGCGCATGCCCTACACCGAGGCGCTGCTGGCCGCGATCCCCAAGCTCGACTCCGCGCCGCACACCGCGCTGCCGGCGATCCCCGGCCGGCCGCCCGACCCGACGCGGCCGCTGCCCGGCTGCTCCTTCGCGCCGCGCTGCCGCTATGCCGACGAGCTCTGCGGCCGGGCCAAGCCGGCGTTGGAGGACCCAGACGACGCCGGCGCCCCCTACGCCTGCTGGCACCCCATCAGTGGAGCGCGGACCTCCTGGTCCGCATCATCGCCATGAGCGGACCAGGAGGTCCGCGCTCCGATGAGCCCTTATTGTCGGTTCAGCACCTCACCGTCGAATACGCCGTCGGCGGCAAGACGCTGTCGGCGGTATCGGATGTCAGCCTCGCGGTCGGGCGCGGCGAGACGCTGGGGCTGGTAGGCGAATCGGGTTGCGGCAAGTCCACGCTGGGCCGCGCTGTGCTGCAGCTCAACCGCCCGACCGCCGGCAAGGTCACGTTCGACGGCACCGAGCTGACCAAGCTCGAGGGCGAGGCCATGCGCCTGATGCGCCGCCGCCTGCAGCTGATCTTCCAGGACCCGATCGCCTCGCTCAACCCGCGGCGCTCGATCGGCGACATCGTCGCCGAGCCGCTGATCATTTCAGGCGTCAAGGACAAGGCCGAGCGCGAGCGACGGGTGCGCGACGTGCTGAGCGCCGTCGGCCTCGATCCCGACCAGGTGAGGGGCCGCCTGCCGCACGAATTCTCCGGCGGTCAGTGCCAGCGCATCTGCATCGCGCGCGCGCTGGTGCTGGAGCCCGAGCTGGTGATCTGCGACGAGCCGGTGTCGGCGCTCGACGTCTCGATCCGCGCCCAGATCCTCAATCTCCTCGAGGACATGAAGCGCCGTTACGGCCTCACGCTGCTGTTCATCGCCCACGACCTCGCGGTGGTGAAGGCGGTCAGCGACCGCGTCGCGGTGATGTATCTCGGCCGCCTGTGCGAGGTCTCGCCGACCGAGCAGCTGTTCGCCAAGCCGGCGCACCCGTACACGGCGCTGCTGCTCGAAGCGATCCCGCTGCCCGATCCAACGGTGAAACCCGCGACCAACCTCGCGGTCGGCGAGCCTCCGTCGCCGCTATCGCCCCCACCGGGCTGCCGCTTTCACACGCGCTGTCCCAAGGCGATGGATGTCTGCCGCCAGGTCGATCCGCCCATGCGCCCGCTCGACGGCGGCCGTGCCGTCGCCTGCCATCTATACGACTGACGCTCCGGCGCTCTTGAGCCCGATCAGATTGTAGATCGTGACCGGGCGGCTCATGCCGCGCAGCTCGCGCTCGCCCAAGATCGCGATCTCGGCCAGCTCCTCGATGGCGTCGACCAGGCGGCCGCTGGCCAGCACCTGGCCGTCCTCCGCCGTCGAGCACAGTCGCGCGGCGAGGTTGATGACGGCGCCGATTGCCGTGTAGTCGAAGCGGTCCTCGAACCCGATGCGGCCCAGCGTGGCGTAGCCTTGCGCCATGCCGACGCCGAAGCCCAGCCGGTAGCCGCGCCGCGTCCAGGCGGGGACCAGATTGCCGACCGCGTCGCGCATCGCGAGGGCGAGCCGTGCCGCGCGCTGCGGCGCGTCGGGGCAGGGCAGCGGGTCGTTGAAGAACACCATCATGCCGTCGCCGGTGAAGCGGTCGAGCGTGCCCTCGTGCTGGCGGATCAACGGGCCGACCGCACCGTGGTACTCGGCCAGCACCTGCATGATGTCTTCCGGCTCGGAAGTCTCGGCGAACGCGGTGAAGCCGCGCAGGTCGCAGAACATCGCCACGACCTCACGGCGATGGTTCTCCAGCACCTTCTCGTCGCCGGCCGAGACGATCGCCTGGGCGAGCTGCGGCGCCAGGAAACGGCGCAAGCGGCCGATCCGCTCGAGCTCCTCGACCTGTGCCTTGACCTTGGCCGCGAGGCCCTGGTTCAGCGCCTGCACTTCGTCGTGCAGTGCCTTGATGCGCAGCATGGCGCGCACCCGCGCCACCAGCGCGCCGTGATCGATCGGCTTGGTGAGATAGTCGTCGCCGCCCGCGTCGAGCCCGGCCACGACATCCTTCGGGTTCGCCTTGGCGGTCACCAGGATCACCGGGATGAACGGCAGCGCGCTGTCGGCCTTCAGCCGCTTCACCACCTCGAGCCCGTCGATCTTGGGCATCATGATGTCGAGCAGGATCAGATCCGGCAGGTCGGCGCGCACCTTGGCCAGCGCCTGCTCGCCGTCCTCGGCGGTCACCACCTCGTAGCCGAGGCTGCCGAGACGCATGCGCAGGATCTCGACGTTGTCGGCGACGTCGTCGACCACCAGGATGCGGGCGGGGCTACGCATCGTCCTAAATCTCCCGCGCGGATATTTCTGTCATCCCGAGCGCAGCGAGGGACCTTTGAGACGACACGAAAGGTCCCTCGCTGCGCTCGGGATGACAGCGTTGTCCCCTCACCCCAATATCTCCCGGACCTTGGCCAGCATCTGGCGCGGGCTGTAGGGCTTGGCGATGTAGCCGTCGCAGCCGGCGTTGCGCGCTTTCTCCTCGTCGCCGGACAGCGCATAGGACGTCACGGCGATCACCGGGATCGCCTTGAGCGCAGGGTCGGCCTTGATGCGGCGGGTCGCTTCGTAGCCGTCCATCACCGGCATCTGGATGTCCATCAGGATCAGGTCGGGCTTGTGCTCGCTGGCGCGCGCCACGCCTTCGGCGCCGTCGTGCGCTTCGATCATGTCGTAGCCTGCCATGCCTAAAAGGTCGCGCAGGATCTGGCGATTGTCTTCGGTGTCCTCGACGACAAGGATCTTCTTGCTCATTCGGCGGCATCCTTGATCGGCTGGGCGTTGATCGGGATGGAGATGCGGAAGGTCGAGCCCTTGCCGACCTCGGATTCGAGCGTGATGCGGCCGCCGTGCAGCTCGACGATGCGGCGCGAGATGGAGAGGCCGAGCCCGGTGCCGCCCTTCTTGCGGGTGCTGGTGTTGTCGACCTGCTGGAACTCCTCGAAGATCTTGGCCTGGTCGGCAGGCGCGATGCCGGGACCGGTGTCGACCACCGCGATGTCGAAGTGGTCGCCGCGCTGGCCGGCGCGGATCTCGACGCCGCCCTGGTCGGTGAACTTGATGGCGTTGCCCACGAGGTTCAGCAGCACCTGGGCGAGCCGCCGCGAATCGCCCATGCCGGCCGGGAGGCCGGGTGCGACGTTCGAGGTAAGTTGCAGGTTCTTGGCACGGGCCAGCGACTCGGTGGCGGCCGTCACGGCCGCGACCATCTCGATGACGGTGTACGCTTCCTTGGCCAGCACCAGCTGGCCGGCCTCGATCTTGGAGAGATCGAGCACGTCGTTGATCAGGCCGAGCAGATGGCGGCCGTTGGCCTGGATGCGTTCCAGCACGGTCTGCGCTTTCTCCGGCATGTCGCCATACAGGCCGTCGGCCATCATCTCGGTATAGCCGATGATGGCGTTCAAGGGCGTGCGCAGCTCGTGGCTCATGTTGGCGAGGAACTGCGACTTGTGCTGACTCGCGATCTCGAGCTGGCGGCTCTTGTCGCGGATTTCGTTGATCAAGCGCACGTTCTCGATGGCGATCACGGCCTGGTCGGCGAACACCTGCACGAGCTCGACCTGCTTGTCGGTGAACGCTTCGACGGAGCCGCGGGCGAGCGCGATGACGCCGAACGGCTTGCCGTCGCGCGTCATCGGCACGCCCAGCATGGAACGCACGTTCTGCAGGCGCGCATCGTCGAGCGGTGCGTACTCGGGATCGTTGAGCGCATCCATAACCCGGACCGCCTGGCCGCTCGCCGCCACGCGGCCGACCAGCGTGCCACGTCCCGGCAGGATGGGATGGCTCGCTTCGCGTGCCTGGTAACGCGGATCGAGCCCATGGCCGACCTTCCAGCGGTAGGCGCCGCCCTCGAGCTGGAAGATGCTGGCCATCTGCGCGTGGCACAGCCGCACCGCCGTCTCGAGCACCGTCTGCAGCACCGGCTCGAGGTCGAACGTCGAGCGGCTCATCACCTTCAGCACGTCGCTGATCGCCGTCTGATATTCGAGCGATTCGCGCAGCTCCTGATTGCGTGCGTCGAGCTCGGTGAACAGGCGCACATTCTCGATGGCGATCACGGCTTGCGCCGCGAAGGTCTGCAGGAGCTCGACCTGGCGCGGCGTGAACGGGCCCGGCTCGGGCTTGCGCAGCAGGATGCAGCCGATTGCGCCGCCTTCGCGCAGCATCGGCGCCGCCAGGATTGCCCGCACGCCGACTTCTTGCGAGACGGCCTGAGTCAATGAGTATTCGGAAGGCGCCAACGCGGCGACGTCCGGGACATGGATTGTGCGAGCCTCGATCGTGGTGTGGCCTATGGTCGAGCTGCGATCGAGCGGAAAGCGACCGGCGTCGATCAATGCCAGCTCGCCGTCGTGGGCGACCTGGACGAGCTCGGGTCCCTCGCGCAGCACGATCGTCACGTCCTCGCCGCCGCAGAAGCGCCGCGCCGCGGCCGCGACGGCGTCCAGCACGGGCTGGACGTCGGTGGGCGACTGCGAGATGACGCGCAGCACTTCGGCGGTCGCCGTCTGCTGCTCGAGCGTCTCGCGCAGCTCGCCGAGCAGCCGGGCATTCTCCATGGCGATCACGGCCTGGGCCGCGAAGGTCTCGACCAGGGCAACCTGCTTGTCGGTGAAGGGGCGGACCTCTTGCCGATAGATGATGAACACGCCGAGCGGCCCGCGCTCGCTTACCAGGGGAACCTGCAGGAACGTGCGGATGCCGCCCTGCTCGACCAAGGCGACCGTGATGGGGATGCGCCGGCGATACGATTCGGACTGCGCCAGGTCGGGGAATTGCAAGGCGCGGCCGTCGTGCAGGGCCTGGGCCAGAGCCATGCTGGGGTCGAGCCGATGAGGGATCTTCCAGAATTCGGTCATGCCGGCGGGCGCGTCCTGCATGGAGGAGACGGCGGTCAGATACTCGCCGTCGAAGGTGATCAGATTGCCGTAGGGCGCGTCGCACAGCGCCTTGGCCTTTCTCACCATGATGTCGAACACCGGTTTCAGGTCGCCGCCCGAGGCGTTGATGGCCTGCAGCACCTCGGCCGTTGCGGTCTGCTGGTCGAGCGCCTCGGACAGCTCGCGCGTGCGGTCCACCACCCGCTGCTCGAGCGTCGCATACGAATCCTGCAGCGCCGAGGCCGAACGATTGAACTGCGCGGCGAGCGATTCCAGCTCGTCGCCGGTCTTGATGGCGAGGCGGTGACCGAGGTCGCCGCCGCCGATGCGCTCGGCGCCGGCCTGCAGGGTGCGGATCGGCACGACCATGCGTCGCGCCAGCAGCGCGCCCGCGAGACCCGCGATGGCCAGACCCAGCACCAATAGCGCCAGTGCGCGCAGGCCGGCATTGATCACGGGCTGCTGCGCCTCGGCGGTGGGTACCTCGACGAACACCAGCCAGTTCAATGCCGGAATGGTGGCGTAGGCCGAGAGCACCGAGGTGCCGGCGCGGTTACGCGCGTCGAGCGTGCCGATGGCCTCGCCCTTCAGCGCCGTGGCGACCTGCGCCAAGCGGCTCATGTCGGTGCCGCGCAGGACCAGGGAGATGTCGGGATGGCCAACCAGGCGGCCCTGTCGGTCGACGATATAGGCGTAGCCCTCGTTGCCGACCTTGATCTGCGAGACCACGTCCCAGATCAGCTTGAGATTGACCTCGGCGATGGTGACGCCGCTCTTGCTGCCGTGCGCTACGGCCATCGTCAGGTAGGGCTCGCTCTCCTTGCGGAAATAGACTGGGCTGAAATAGACCCGATTGGCCATCGCCTCGACGAAGGCCGGCTCCTGCGATCGGTCGGTGCCGCTGCCGAGCACGTCCATCGAGAGCCGCGACACGCGCAGCTGCTCGCGGCCCTGGCGATCGAGCTGCACCAGCTCGGTGATGGCCGGAACCTGGCGCAGCAGGCGGACATAGTCGAAGCGACGTTGGTCCAGCGGCAGGCCCGACCACTGCGCCTGCGTCACCCAGCCGATCTGGTTCTCGATGTTGCGTACGAACGATTCGATGCGCTGCGCCGCCGCTTCGGCCTTCTCCTTCTGAACCTCGATCGAGGCCCGGCGGTTGTCCTGGTAGACGAAGTAGAGATCGAGCGCGGCATTGATCACCAGCACGCCGGTCACCAGGCCGACGAACAGGACCACGTACTTCAGGAACAGGCCGCGCTTCATGCCATCGGCCTCATTCTGGCACCCGCCTGGCCGATGGGCCTGCACCGGCGACCTCTCGCCTGCGGTCATGCTCGCCGTCTTGCAGCAGCGCCTGCCGTCTCATTCCAGCACCTCGTTGGCGCGGTTCAGAATCAACGGCGGCAAGTCGAGACCGAGCGCGCGGGCGGCGGCCAAGTTCAGGACCATCTCGTAGATGTTGGGTCGCTGCACCGGCAGCTCGACCGGCTTGGCGCCCTTCAAGAGCCGGCCGGCGTAGGTGCCGGCGATCCTGTACATGTCGGACCAGCTTGCGCCATAACTCGCCAAGCCGCCGTCGGCGGCGAACTCGCGCGACGGATAGATGGCCGGCAGCTTGCGGTCTTTCGCCAGGGCAATGATGCGCCCGCGGCGGTTGATCAGGAAAGCGTCGGCCGTGACGGCGAGGGCGCCGACGTCGCCGGCGATCGCCCGGAAGGCGGCCTCGATCTCGGAGCTGGTGGCAGCTTTGTGGATGTCGAGCCGCAGGCCGAGGGCGGACGCTCCAGCCTCGGTCACGGGAAGCTCTTGGCCGGCGCCGGGGTTGGTGGGATTGACCAGCAGCGCGACGCGTTGCGCGCCAGGCACCATGTCGTGCAGCAGCTCCAGTCGCTTGGCGTCCAGGTCCTGCGCCCACAGGCTGACGCCGGTGAGATTGCCCTGCGGCCGGTTCATGTTGTCGACCAGGCCGATCGCCACCGGGTCGGCGCCGGCGATGAAGACGACGGGGATGGTCGAGGTGGCGCGCTTGGCTGCCAGGCCGACCGGATTGCCGCCGACGGCGGCGATCAGATCCGGTTCGGTGGCCACGACCTTGGCCATCATGGCGGGCACGTCGTTGTACCGGCCATCGGCCCAGCGAGGCTCGAGCGCGACGTTCTTGCCGTCGACGAAGCCTGTCTCCTTGAGACCGTCGCGGAAAGCGGCCAGCAGGTGGCTGTCGCTGTCGGACGAACGTCCACTGAGATAGACGATGCGCGGATGGGCCGGTGCTTGCGCGGCAACGCTCGTCGCCGCGGCGCCAAGGATCAGGCCGCGGCGTTGCATTCTCGATCCAAGGCTCTTCCCCACGTTGGAATCGTAGGGACCCGCTGAGACAGCCGGTCGCCGACGAAGCGGGCGATGATGTCGGGCCCGGTGCCGGGCGTGAACGGCGCAACCAGGCGGACCGGCTGCTCAGGCCATGCCAGCGCCGGCCGGCCTGATGCGGCAGTGACGATGCCTGCGGCTGTGGGCAGGAGGCGGCGGCGATGCATGACGGCATTCAAGCAGCCTTGGTGTCTCGCGTCGACACAGCCCCTGTAACGCTTTCTGCTCCGGACCCGTCCTCTACCTGCGGAGGCGAAGTGCATGCAGGCGAGGATTCGGACGGTGGCGTTCCAGGGAATCGACGTGCTGCCGGTCGACGTGCAGGTCCTGATCGCGCCCGGCAACCTGGGCTTCGTCATGGTCGGGCTGGCCGACAAGGCGGTGGGCGAGAGCCGCGAGCGTGTCCGCGCCGCCTTCCGGGCGCTCGGGCTGGCGCTGCCGCCGCAGCGCATCACGGTCAACCTCTCGCCCGCCGACCTTGCCAAAGAGGGCAGCCACTACGACCTGCCCATCGCGGTCGGCCTGCTCGCCGCCATGGGCGTTATCCCGCGCGACAGCGTCGCACGCCATGTCGTGCTGGGCGAGCTGGCGCTCGACGGGACGCTGAGCCGCGTGCCCGGCGTGCTGCCGGCGGCGATCGCCGCCCAGGCCGCCGGCCGCGGCGTGATCTGCCCGGCCGACTGCGGTGGCGAGGCGGCCTGGGGCGGCTTCGAGGCCGCCAAGGACGATGGCAGCGACATCGGCCGGCCGGCGGTGATTGCCGCCCCGTCGCTGCTGGCGCTGATAAACCATCTGCGCGGCCAGCAGACCTTGGCGCCGCCGCAGGCGCTGATCGACAAAGCGCTCGGCAGCTACCCCGATCTCGCCGACATCAAGGGTCAGGAAAGCGCCAAGCGTGTGCTCGAGGTCGCCGCCGCGGGCGGCCATAACCTATTGATGATCGGCCCGCCCGGCTCGGGCAAGTCGATGCTGGCGGCGCGGCTCCCTGGCCTGCTGCCGCCGCTCGAGGCCGAGGAGGCGCTCGAGGCCTCGATGGTGCGCTCGCTGGCCGGCGAGCTGGCCGAGGGCAAGCTCAGCCGCCGCCGCAGCTTCCGCGATCCGCACCACTCCGCAACCTTGCAGGCACTGGTCGGCGGCGGGCTGCGCGCTCGTCCGGGCGAGGTGTCGCTTGCCCACCATGGCGTCTTGTTCCTCGACGAGCTGCCGGAGTTCAATCGCGGCGCCCTGGAGGCGCTGCGCCAGCCGCTGGAATCGGGCCGCGTGACGGTGGCCCGCGCCAACGCCCACGTGACCTATCCGGCGCGCTTCCAACTGGTGGCCGCCATGAATCCCTGCCGCTGCGGCCATTTGATGGAACCGACGCGGGCGTGTGGCCGCGCGCCGCGCTGCGGGCTCGACTACCAGGGCCGGATCTCCGGTCCGCTGCTCGACCGCATCGACCTTTGCATCGACGTGCCGCCGGTCAGCGCCGCCGATCTCGCCCTGCCGCCGCCGGCCGAGAAGTCCGCAGACGTCGCCCAGCGCGTGGCGGCAGCCCGCGCCGTGCAGCGCGAGCGGCTGGCCGAGCTCGACCGCAAGGGCAAGCTTTTGGCCGTCGAGCCCGACCACACGGCCGGCCTGCTGGCCGAGCGGGCGCGCGTCTGGTCCAAGCCGCGCTGCAATGCCGACACCGACGGCAGCCTGCTTGCCGCCATCGCCCAGCCCGATGCCGAGGGGCAGGCCTTGCTGACGCGCGCCGCCGAGCGGCTGCGGCTGTCGGCCCGCGCCTGGCATCGCACGCTCAGGGTGGCGCGCACCTTGGCCGACCTCGACGGCGCGCCGAGCGTGCGCCGGCTGCACATCGCGGAGGCCTTGAGCTACCGCCGTCCCGAAACGCGCGCCGCGGTCGCGGCGTGAGGTCGAACATGATGAAACTGATGCTGCTTGCCGCCACGGCCGGACTTTTTGTCGCCGGCTGTCCAGTCTTGGCGCAGATCGATATGAGGACCGCGATCAGCATGGACGGGCGGTGCCGTGCCGAGATCGAGGGGCGGACCGTCGCCTGCCAACCCCTTGGCACGGTCATGGAATTCGGCAATGGCCGGGTAGCCTTCCTTCTCTCGCGAGGGGACGCTCTACTCTTTCTCGGGCGATCACGCGGGCCCGCGCAGCGCGACCTTCGCGGTGACGGTCGACATGGTGCGCATCGTCTCGCAAGCGGCGGGCGAGCTCGACCTCGCGAATGCACAAGGCGAATGCGTCATTCAAGCCGATGGGAACACTCGCCGCATCATCGCGATCAACTGCAACGCGCGCAGCCCCAAGCAGAACGCGCGCTACAGGTTCGCTCTCGACCAAGTTACCAACGTCGAGCGCAAGACGTTCCCTTAGGCCACCTTCATTGGACCTCTATTTCAGATTGGCGCCGGCCGGCGGCGCGCCTTCGAGATAGCGGGTCGCCATGTGCGCGCCCTGCTTGGGCAGGAAGGCGATGAAGCGCGCTCCCTCGGGACTGACCACGGTGAAGGCGTGTGGCGTGCGCGCCGGCACGGAGATCGTCTGGTCCTTGCCGACCACGACCCGCTCGTCGCCGATGCGCACGTCGAGCGTGCCCTCCAGCACGACGATCACCTCATCCACTTCTTCGTGGAAGTGGAGCGGCGCGCCGGCGCCCTGCTCCAACACGGCCATGCTCGAGCTCACCGACACACCCTGTGCCTCGCCGGCCAGGATGTAGTTGCGATAGCCCGGCCGCCAGGGGATTTCCCGCGCTTCGTCGTTCCTCACCACCGGCATGTCGATCTCCCGGCTCATTGTCGAGACGAACACTTTCTCACTTGCGGCCGACCGGCGCCAGCAGTGAGCGCGCATCAGCTGGCGGGCGCCTTCGCCGTGCGCCACGCCGCGACGGCGACGGCCAGCAGCAGCAGGGCGTTGAGGGCGAGCGCCGCCAAATACGCGACGTCGAACGCCTCATGGACGGCGTTCGTCAGCACGCGCGCTGCGTCGGCGCCGAGGCCTTCGGCGACGCCTAGCGCCTGGTCGATGCCCTCGTACACCGAAGACGGTAGCGGTTCGCCCTTCGGCAGCACCAGCATCGCCGAATAGACGCCGGCAAGCAGGCTGCCCAGCACCGTGATGCCGATGGCGCCGCCCAGCTCGAACGCCACCTCCTCGACCGAGGCGGCCATGCCGGCGCGCTCGACGGGCGCGCGGCTCATGATGGCATGCGAGGCGACCGCCATGCAGGCGCCGAGCCCGAGGCCGAACGCCGCCAGGCAGGCGATCTGCGCCGCCGGGCCGGCATGGGCCGTCGCGAGCAATCCCGCCATGCTGAGCCCACCCAGCAGCAGCGCGCCCGCCATGACGCGGCCGGTCCCGAGCCGTGGCGCAAGCCAGCCGCCGAGCGGGCCGCCGACGAAGGCGAGCAGCGAGCCCGGCAACACGAACAGCGCGGCATGGAGCGGCGAGAAGCCCAGCACCAGCTGCAGGCGTTGGCTCAGCACCAGCTCCATGCCGAGCACGCTGAACGACGCAACCAGCGCCACCACGACACTCACGGTGAAGGCCGGGTTGCGGAACAGCGCGAAGTCGATCATGGGCGCCGGCCGGCGCGTCTGTCGGCGCACGAACAGGGCGAGAGCAACAGCAGCCACAAGAGCGGCCAGCACCGCCATCCAGGGCGACGCCCGACCCGTCGCCAGCTCCTTGATGGCGAATGCAAACGCGACGATTCCCACCAGCATCAGCAGCGATCCAACCAAGTCCCAGCCGATCTTGGGATTGCCCGGCCGCCGTGGGATGAGCAGGACGGATGCGCCCACCGCCACGACGACGACCGGCACGTTGACCAGGAATACCGAGCCCCACCAGAAGTACTCCAGCAGGGCGCCGCCGATCAGGGGGCCGATCGCGGCGCCGCCCGACGCCACCGCGCCCCACACCCCGATGGCCAGCGCGCGCTCGCGCTCGTCGGTGAAGGTGACGCGCACGATGGCAAGCGTTGCCGGCATCATCATGGCCGCGCCGACTGCCAGCAGCGTCCGACCCCCGATCAGCACCGGCGCCGAAGGCGAGTAGGCCGCGAGCAGCGAGGCCAGCCCGAACACCACGAGACCGAGGGAGAACGTGCGCTGGTGACCGACGCGGTCGCCGAGCGACCCGAGGCCCGGCAGCAGGCCTGCGACCACCAGCGCATAGGCGTTGATGATCCAGAGCTTCTGGGAAGCCGACGCCCGCAGGTCACGCGTCAGGGTGGGCAGCGCGGTGTGCAGCACCGTCATGTCGATCACGATCAGGAACAGCGCGCTGGACACCACCAGCAGGATGAGCCAGCGGCCCGCTTTGGAATCGACCATGTCCCGCCCCCTTGGCTTCGGGATAGCAGATTGCTGGCGCCGATGCCCGCCTTGGCACGACAATCGCTCTGCAAGCGAGACACGAGGGAGGGCTGCCAATGATCAAGAGCGAGCTGGTGCACGCCATGAACGAAGCCTACGCGCGGCTGCAGCTGAGCCCGGCGCGCATCGACCAGCTGCCGATCGAGCTGGAGCAGCTCAGCCGCGCCATCGAGATAGTGAACGCCAAGGTCGACTTCGACGTCGATCCGTCGGACTTCCGCGCCGCTCTGCTGTCGGTCGCGGGGCGCGGCCATGACTGACTACTCGCGCGCCTCCCTGACCGAGACCGCCGGGGCTATCGCCGCCGGCCGCACCACCTCGCGCGACGTCGTCGAGGCTTGCCTCGACCGCATCGCACGGCTGAACGGCACGCTCAACTGCTTCGTCGAGGTCGATTGGGACGGGGCGCGCGAAGCGGCCGATGCCGCCGACCGCAAACAGCGCGAGGGCGCGCCGCTGGGGCCATTGCATGGCGTGCCGCTGGCGCACAAGGACATGTACTACCGCACAGGACGCGTCTCTGCCTGCGGCTCGCGGCTGCGCGAGCATTGGGCGCCATCGGCGACGGCCACTGCCCTGCAGCGGCTCGACGGTGCCGGCGCCATCGAGCTCGGCCGGCTGGTGATGGTCGAGTTCGCCATGGGGCCGCACGGCTACAACCAGAACTACCCGCACTGCCGCAATCCGTGGAACCCGCAGCACATCCCGTGCGGCTCGTCGAGCGGCTCGGGCGTCGCCGTCGGCAGCCGCATGGCGCACGCCTCGCTCGGCTCCGACACCGGCGGCTCGATCCGCTGCCCGGCCGCCGTTTCAGGCGTGGTCGGACTATTGCCGACCAACGGCCGCGTCAGCCGCCACGGCGCCATGCCGATGTCGCACTCGCTCGACGCGGTCGGACCG
Source organism: Alphaproteobacteria bacterium (assembly GCA_019235415.1). GTDB lineage: Bacteria > Pseudomonadota > Alphaproteobacteria > Reyranellales > Reyranellaceae > Reyranella. Next base: position 5,584 of record JAFAKN010000335.1, on the reverse strand, counting down.
CTGGCGCGCACGGCGCGGGATTGCGCCCGCCTGCTCGGCGTCATCGCCGGTGCCGATCCAGCCGATGCGAGCTCGCTCGACCTGCCGGTGCCCGACTACGAAGCCGGGTTGTCCAGCGAGCAACCGCTGCCGACGATCGGCCTGGCGCGCGGCTACTTCGACACAGGTGTCGGTCCGGACGTGGCCGGCGCGCTGGAACAGGCTGCTCGCGAACTCCGTCGAATGGGTTTCCGCATCGAGGAGATCGCCATGCCGGCGGACTTGCTCGACGAGATTGCCGAGCTGCATCCGCTGGTCATGAAGGCCGAGGGCGCGGCCAACCACCTGCCGACCATGCGCGAGCGCGAGGCCGACTACACCTTCGAGGTTGGCCATCGCCTGCATGCCGGCTTCTTCATCCCGGCGGCGAGCTACATCCGGGCGCTGAAGCTGCGCGGCCCATTCCTGCGCGCCTTTGCGCAAGCCGTCTTTTCGAAGGTCGATATGGTGCTGACGCCCGTGCTGCCGATCCCCGTGCCGACCATCGCCGAAACCAGCGGCCGGACCGGCAAGGCGTACCTCGATATGGTCGTGTCGCTCACCCGCAACACCAAGGTCATCAACTATCTCGGTCTGCCCGCGGTCAGCGTGCCATGCGGCTTCACGGCCAACGGCTTGCCGACCGCGTTCCAGCTGGTCGGCCAGCCTCTGGCCGAGGGCGATCTGCTGCGCGTCGCGCATCGCTATCAGGAGGGGACGGACTGGCACACGAAGGAGCCGGAGCTCGCGTAGCGGATCAACCTTTCGTGTGACCCTCCGGCGGGCTGCTACCGCTTCGCCGGACAGCGCAGGAATGGCTCGGGTCACCCGGAGTGAATTACGGGCTCGCCCTTGCACCGGGGCTCGTCTGGCACAGACCAAGTGGGAGAGGGTACGTTTCCAAGGTGCTGATATGTTTCGCTGGCTGGGGCGGGCGGCGCTTTCGCGCTTCACCATCGCCCTTCTCGACGTCGGCTCGGCGTCGCCGACGAGGCCTGGCAGCTGATTATCGACCATATCTGCCACCATGCCGGCGTGCTGCAGTTGGTCTTGGGCCTGTTCTGTCTGATCTGCATCGAGTCGATCAAGGTCCCCAACACCGTCATCTACACCGGCGAAGTCGATGACTCATAATCCTGGTCGCGATGATCTGCCTCGACATCGGCGGGCTCCTGATGCTGCGCCATGCATTCGTGCTGGTGACCCTGTCGAAGCGCAAGGCATTGGCGCACCCGGCGCAGTCGCTACCGAAGCTGTCGGCGCGAGGCTGAAGCGGGCTTGCGGCGCGTCAGTCGAATGTCTCCAGCGCCGCTTCGCGCTCGCGGCGGCTGCGCCCGCGGGCCATCGGATCGTCGACCGAGGCGAAGACGCGATCAATGCCGCTCCATTCGTCATCGGAAAGGACCTTGCGCAGCGCCGGCAGGAGATCGCGCTCGGCGCGCACATGGCGCTCGCAGAAATCGAGATAGTCGTGCGCCACGACAGGCGCATGCCGTGCCGACTTGGGATCTCCCTGCCGCCAGTAGTTCACTGTCTCCGTGAGCCGCATGCGATAACCCTTCATGGCGACATGGTCGCGTCGCAGCCGCGACATGGTGCGGGTCATCGCGGGGATGCGTTTCTCCAGCAGCCGGAACAGATGCCGCTCCTCGTTGACCTGCTGCTGCTGCTCGGTCACGCGCTCGATATAGTTCATGAGCCGCTGGATCGTCCGAAAATCCGGCGTCGTGTCCGCACGGGACGCGCGGCGGATGGCGTTGCGCAGAGCGACCACCGTCCACACCATGGCCTTCTGCTGGTCCCTCATCGCGTTGATCTGGTACGACACGAACTGCCTCCCCGTGCTCCTGGCCGGTACTCCTGGCCCGTGCTCCTGTTTAATGCGCTTGGCCGTCCCAACGGTGCAGCTGGTCGGCCAGGTGCAGGTCGAGATCGCGGTCGGAAAAGGTGATGAGCTCGCTGTGGCCGAAGCCCTTCGAATAGTCGAGCAGCGAGAAGATCTCGGGTTCGAGGCGCAGCAGCGACACCAGGTCGGACGACGGGTGCGCCGCGGCCGAGACGCGGGCATCGAGCAGGATGTTGGCTCGCTTCTGCGAATTGGCGGCGACGAAGCAGTAGAGCATGAAGCCGTCGCTGATGTAGCCGACCGTCGTCACCTGCGGCCAGCCGTCCGGTCGGTTGGTGGCGATCGCCATGATGCGATGGCTGTCGAGCACCCGAAGGACGAGGTCTTTGGTCCGGCCGTTCACGTCGTACGCGTCCCACTCCCGGCGCCCGTCGCGACGACAGTCACCCGATGGACGTTGCCTTCAGTCTAATCGCGCGATGGCCACCGCCGCTTGATCCAGATCAAGGGCGCCGCTTTAGCGCTGCTCGGCCGCGAGCCTGATCCCAAGCGCGATCAGAGCCGCACCGGCGATGCCGTCAAGGGTGCGCCGGACGGCCGGCCGGCGCAGCAGGTCGCCGATCCGTGCGATGGCCAGGGCATAGCCCGCGAGCCACAGCAGCGTCATGAGGCTGAACGACAAGCCCAGCGCGGCCAGTCCGGCAACGCTGGCGCCGTCGGCTGGGGCGAATTGCGGCAACAGGCTGGTGAAGAAGGCGGCCATCTTCGGATTGCCGAGGTCGCTCAGCAGGCCCTGCGTGAAAGCCTTGCGCGGTCGCAGCGTCGGCGTCGCCGAGCTTCGCCCGGCGGCGACGTCCGCCTGTGGCGCCGGCCGGAAGGCGGCGCGCAGCGATTGGAAGCCGAGCCACAGCAGATAGACGGCGCCGGCATATTTGATCGCGAGGAAGAGCGGCTCGGACGCCACCAGCAGCGCCACCACGCCGACCGACGCGGCGAACGCCCAGATCGCTTGGCCGGTCGAAACGCCCAGCGCCGTGGCCAGCCCGGCGCTTTTGCCGCCCAGCAACGTATTGCGGATGGCGACGGCGGTATCCGGCCCCGGTGTCACGATCACCAGGATGGAGATGCCGAAAAAGGCGACGAGCGAGCCAGAGACAAATTCCATGGCGCCTCAGGGATCGATCAGCACGCCGGGGTTCATCATGCCCTTGGGGTCGAGCTCGCGCTTGGCGCCGCGCAGGGCGCGGGCGAAGAGCTCGGGCCGCTGCTTGTCGTAGAACGGCCGATGGAAACGGCCGACGGCATGATGGTGCGTGGTCGTGCCGCCCTGCTCGACGGCAGCCGCCGTGCAGGTCGACAGCACCTCCATGAACTGCTCGAGCGCGATGCGCTTGTCTAAAACGCCGGCGAAGGTGAAGTAGAGGCAGGGGCCGTCGGGATAGACGTGGGTGAAGCGGCAGGTGACGGTGCCCTCGCGCCCGGTGACGCGCTCGATGGTGTCCCGGGTGACCCTCGTGATCTTCTGGTGGAAGTCGCGGAAGCGCTCCCAGGTCATCGCGGTCTCGAAGGTCGAGGACAGGATGCCACGCGCCACGGCGTGCTCGCCATAGTGCGGCGCGCGGATGAATCGATTGCGCCAGGCGCCGGCCGCGCCCGAGCGATGCGCGTTGTCGTCGTCGGCGTTGGGATCGGCCATGCCGCCGTGGTCGGCGCAGATCTCCAACGCCCGCGCCATCCACGCACCGACCGGATGGTCGGCCGTCTCGAATGCCAGCACCAGCACGGCCTCGGTGCTGCTCCAGGGCACGCCGGGCAAGGCTTCGCGGGCCTCGAGCAGGCGGCAGTTCGCTGGGTAGAGATTGGCCTGGGTGATGGCGCGGACGGCGTCGGCGCCATCGTAAAAGCTCTTGAAGCGGACCGAGGCCGAGGCGCGGTAGGTCGGCTTCTTGCGCAGGCGCACCCATGCCTCGGTGACGATGCCCAGGATGCCCTCGGAGCCGAGCACCAGCCGGTCGGGGCTCGGCCCCGCACCGGAGCCGGGCAGCCGCCGGCTCTCCATGACGCCCGCCGGCGTCACCATGCGCGTGCTCTCCACGAAATCGTCGATATGGGTGTAGAGCGTGGCGTAGTGGCCGCCCGAGCGCGTGGCGATCCAGCCGCCCAAGGTCGAGCAGCGGTAGGCCTGCATGTAGTGACGCATGGTGAAGGGGCTGTCGCGCAGCTGGTCCTCGATGGCCGGACCGTAGATGCCGCCCTGGATGCGCGCCGCCTCGCTGATCGGATCGACCTCCAGCACCTTGTCCATGTGCCGGGTGGAGATCGTCACCACCTTGTCGGCCGTCGCCGGCGGCTCGATGCCCTTCACCACGGACGAGCCGCCGCCGTAGGGGATCGCCGTGGCGCCGATCTCGGCGCACCAGTCGAGCAGGCGCACGACATCCTGCTCGGTCTCGGGGAAGGCCACCGCGTCAGGCGGGTTGGGCACCGAGCGCATGAACATGCGCGTGGTGTCGAAGCCTGCCTTGCCGTAGCTGTGCTCCAGCCGCGTCAGTTGGTCGGTGCGCACGATCGCCTGCAGCGACTCGGGCACCGCGACGCGCGGCGCGCGCAGTGCGATCTCGTCCGGCTTGGGCGGCGGCGTGACGTCGAAGCCGTTCAGCCCGAAGCGCTGGGCGATCTCGGCTTCCCACGCCTTGATCTCGTCAGCCGACAGGTCCTCGTCGGCATAGCCCCAGGCATAAAACTTCTTCTGCCGCCGCATGTCGTCTCCACCGCTCCTCGCCTCATTTCCTCTCCCCCGATCGGGGGAGAGGTTGGGAGAGGGGGTTGCAGGAGCTTTCGGAGCCCCCTCTCTCGCCTCTCGCCCTAGCGGGGGAGAGGAAGTCGCAAGGCGTCATGCCGCAAACGCCGCGGGCTTGTGGCTGCCTTTGATCTGGGTGCGATGCATGATGCGGCGCGCCGCGGTGTCGAACGGGTCGCGGCGATGCATGGTCGAACGGTTGTCCCACATCACGAGATCGCCCAGCCGCCAGACGTGCTCGTAGACGAATTGCGGCTGCGTGGCGTGCGCCCAGAGCGCCTCGAGCACCCGGTCGGACTCTTCCCGGGAATAGCCTTCGACGGAGGAATTGCGCCGCCGGCCGAGATAGAGCGTGGCGCGGCCGTTGGCTGGATGGCGCAGGATCGCCGGATGCCAGGCGCCGGGCGCGGCCATCGGGTCGTCGGTCGGCGTTACGCCCTTGCGCAGATAACCACCCGAATTGTAGGTGCCGTCGTGCTTGATGCGGCGGCCTTCGATCTTATGGCGCAAGTCGACCGGCAGCGCATCGCAGGCGGCCTGCATGCCGCAGAACCAGGTGTTGCCGCCGGACGGCGGGATCTCCAGCGCGTAGAGCATCGACGCGTCGGGCGGCAGGTCGAGATAGCTCATATCGGTGTGCCATACGGCTTCGCCGGCGCCGAGTGCACCGATCGGCTCGCCCTTGGTGTCGAGCACGTTGGAGACGACGTAGACGTCCGGATAGCCCGGCGGGCTGATGCGGCCGCGCTCCTGGTTGGGCGGCGGATCGAGCTCGCCGAAGCGCCGGCTGAACGCCAGGAGGTCATCGTCGCCGAGACTTTGGCCGCGCAGCAGGATCATCGAATGTTCCGTCCAGGCGCGCTCGATCGCCTGGAACTCGGCATCGCTCAGCCGTCTGAGATCGACGCCGCCGATCTCCG
>JAFAKN010000256.1 GCA_019235415.1 Alphaproteobacteria bacterium | reverse complement strand
GAGGAATCGAAAGAAGAGCAATCTACTTCACGTTGACCCAGCGCAGCGGAAAGCTGTTGTCGGCGGGCTGCACCAGATCGATGTTCTTGCGCGTCGCCCACACCAGGGCCTGCTGATGCAGCGGGATATAGGCGAAATCGTCGACGTAGATCTTGGTCGCCTCGCGGATCATGGCGTCGCGCTTGGCCTTGTCGGTCTCCTGCTCCATGGCGTCGGTGAGCTCGTCGAGGCGCTTGTTGGAGTAGCCGCCGACGTTGAACAGCCCCTTCTTACGCGCCGCGTTGGGCGTCTGCAGCAGCGATTCGAAGACATTGTGCACGTCGTAGGTCGTGGCCGGCGACCAGCCCAGCATGAAGAAACTGGTCTGACCTGGCTGGCCGGTCGAGGTGTTGCGCAGGATCTTGGCGAAGAACAGGTTGCGCGTCTGGGCGCGCAGATTGACCTTGATGCCAGCCTTGGCGAGCATCGACACGACCGCCTGGCAGATCTTCTCGTCGTTGACGTAGCGGTCGTTTGGGCAGTCCATGCCGACCTCGAAGCCGTTCGGGTAGCCCGCGTCGGCCAGCATCTTCTTGGCCTCGTCGGGTTTCAGCAGCGGTGCCCGCTTGTCGAGCTCCTTGACGTAGCCGTTGATGCCCGGCGCCACCATCAGGTCGGTCGGGAACGACTGGCCGCGCATCACGGTACGCTTGATCGCATCGACGTCGATCATGCGGTGGAAGACTTCGCGGACCTTGCGGTCCTTGAACGGGTTCTTGCCCTTGACGTTGGACTCGACCAGCTCGTCGCGCTCCAGATCGAAGCCGAGATAGACGACGCGCGTTTCGGGATCTTCCAGGACCTTGATGTCGGCGTCCTTCTTCAGCGAATCGGTGTCGGCCGGCGGCACCTCGTACATCATGTCGATGTCGCCTGCCTTGAGTGCCGCCACGCGTGTGGCGGCATTGGGCACGGGTGTGAAGATCACCTCGGTGAGGTTGTGCTCGGGCTTGTCCCACCAGGTCGGATTGGGGACCAGTATGGTCTTCTCGCCGGCGCGGCGCTCCTTCAGGACGAAGGGGCCGGTGCCCATGGCGTTGCGGGTAGCGAAGTTCTCCTCGTTCTTCAGCATGTCGGCCGCCTGGGTGGCGTTGTTCTTCTCGGCCCAGGCCTTGGACATGATGCCGATCGAGGCCCATTTGTCGGCCAGCAGCGGATCGGGATAGAGCGTGGTCACCTCGACGCGCAGCGGGCCCACCGCCTTGATCTCCTTCATCGAAGCGAAGTTGCCGTTGACATTGGAGCCGGGACCGACCGCGCGCTTGACCGAGAACACAACGTCGTCGGCGGTGAACAGCGTGCCGTCGCTGAACTTGACGTCGGGCCGCAGGTCGAAGAACCAGGTGTTCTTGTCGGTCTGGCCCCACTTCACCGCCAGCGCCGGCTCGAGCTTCAGCTGCTTGTCGCGCCGCACCAAGGGCTCGTAGATGTTGGAAGTGAAGGTGAGCAGGAAGGTCTCCTGCCGGGCGTAGGGATCCATCGAGCTCACATCGCCCGAGTTGGCCCATTTGAAGGTCTTGGCGTCGGCCCCTGCCGCCCATGCCAAACCGGCGCAGGCGACCGCCGCCAGCACCACCGAACGCCGCAAACTCGATTTCATGGTTTCTTTTCCCTTCTTGGCGCTTCCCTGCCGCGCCAGTCGGCCTCCCCGACCCTGGCTGCTATGCGCGAACGCATACCTGGCGCCTCTTTGCACCGGCTCTGATAAGCCGTCAATTGCCCAAATTTTTTGCATGGCCGCCGCGATTGGACATCGCCGACAGGCCCGCTATCGTGCTTGCTTCGTTACTTTTTCTTGGGTGCGCCATGAACGACGTCTCTCGCAGCTTCCGCGGCAATTCCAATACAGCCCGCGACATCGCGCACCATCTGCACCCCTATACCAACTTCAAGAAGCACGAGGAGACCGGGCCGCTGACCATTGTGCGCGGCCGCGGCATCTACGTCACCGACGACGACGGCAAGGAGTACATCGAGGGCATGGCCGGCCTGTGGTCGGCGGCGCTGGGCTTCAGCAACGAGCGGTTGGCGACGGTCGCTTACGAGCAGATGAAGCAGCTGCCGTTCTACCACGCCTTCAACCAGCGCTCGCACGAACCGGCCATCAACCTCGCCGAGAAGCTGAAGCAGATGGCGCCGGTGGAGATGTCGAAGGTGTTCTTCGCCAACTCGGGCTCGGAGGCCAACGACACCGTCGTGAAGATGGTGTGGTACATGAACAATGCGCTGGACCGTCCGACCAAGAAGAAGATCGTCTCGCGCATCAAGGGCTACCACGGCATCACGGTCGCCTCGGGCAGCCTGACCGGCCTGCCGCACAACCACCGCTCGTTCGACCTGCCGATCGAGAACATCATCCACACCAGCTGCCCGCACTATTATCGCTTCGGGCAAGACGGCGAGACCGAGGAGCAGTTCGCCACCCGCTGCGCCGAGGAGCTCGAGCAGCTGATCATCAAGGAAGGCGGCGCCGACCACGTCGCGGCAATGATCTGCGAGCCGGTGATGGGCGCGGGCGGCGTCGTCGTGCCGCCCAAGGGCTACTACGACAAGATCCAGGCGGTGTGCCGCAAGTACGACATGCTGTTCATCGCCGACGAGGTGATTTGCGGCTTCGGACGCACAGGCAACGTGTGGGGCAGCCAGACGCTCGGCATCAAGCCCGACATCCTGACCTGCGCCAAGGCGCTGTCGGCCTCGTTCCTGCCGATCTCGGCGGTGATGATCAGCGACAAGGTCTACCAGGCGCTGGCCGACGAGAGCAGCAAGATCGGCACTTGGGGCCACGGCTTCACCTACTCGGGCCATCCGGTGGCGGCCGCCGTCGCGCTGGAAGCACAGAAGATCTACGACGAGATCGACCTGTTCGGCCACGCCAAGCGCATGAGCGCGACTTTCCAGAAGCACATCCAGTCGTTCGCCGACCATCCGCTGGTCGGCGAGGCGATGGGCGTGGGCATGTTCGGCGCCCTCGAGGTGGTGGCCGACAAGAAGACCAAGGCGCCGTTCGACCTGGCTTCGGTCGGCGCCGGCAACCGCGTCTACAATCACGCGGTCGCGCGCGGCCTCTTCATCCGCAACATGGGCGACCGGGTCGCGATCTGCCCGCCGCTGATCATCAACGAGACCGAGCTCGCCGACCTGTTCGGCCGCCTGCGCCAGGCGCTCGACGCGGCGATGGCCGAGCTCAAGGCGGAAGGCCACTTCAAGGGCTGACCCATAGGCCGGCGCCAAAGCCCAGCGTGACGGCGGCGCCGCACGGCACCAGCCAGCGCATTCGCAGCCGCGCCATCTGGACGGTGGCGCTGTTCGCGGCCTCGGTGCCGCCGGCCCTGGTCGGGCTGGGCGGCATCCAGGACAAGCCCGACCTGGTGGACGTGGCGCTGGCCCTTGCGCTCGGCTTCTGGTCGATCGGCCTCGTCTTCGCCCTGTGGACCGCCTTTCCGACGCTGCGCTATTGGGAGGGCCTGCCAACGCAGACTCGCTGGCTCGGCTCTCTCCCCCTGCTCTCGGTGTCGCTGTTCCTGAGCGTCGCCCTGATCGCCGCTCTGTTTTCTTAGCGACCGCGGATATTGGCCTTATGTCATCCCGAGCGCAGCGAGGGATCCTTGAGGCAACACGAAGGATCCCTCGGCCTACGGCCTCGGGATGACAGCGCGCGCCCCGCAGTCCGCCAGATCGATCTGCAACTGCAACGCAGTCTCATTTGACCTGGCGCAACTTTCGTATGATCCCCCGCGACCAAAATGTGCCTGATGCACAAACCCAAGCCGACTACACTCCGCCTAGCGGGAGACCCACGACGAATGGATTACGAGGCCTTTTTCACCGGCCATCTCAGCCGCCTGCACCAGGAAGGCCGCTATCGCGTGTTCGCCGAGCTCGAGCGGATTGTCGGCGCCTTCCCTCGCGCCCGCCTGCACCGCGAGGGCCAAGCCCCGCGCGACGTCACGGTCTGGTGCAGCAACGACTATCTTGCCATGGGCCAGCATCCCACCGTGGTCGCGGCCATGCGCGAGGCGATCGACGCGCAGGGGTCGGGTGCCGGCGGCACGCGCAATATCTCCGGCACCAACACACTGCACGCCGCGTTGGAGCGTGAGCTCGCCAACCTGCACGAGAAGGAGGCCGCGCTGGTCTTCACCTCGGGCTACGTCGCCAACGAGACGACCTTGCAGACCTTGGGCGCCATGCTGCCGGGCTGCGAGCTCTACTCCGACCAGCTGAACCACGCCTCGATGATCGCCGGCATCCGCCACTCCGGCGCGGTGCGCAAGATCTTCCGGCACAACGACGTCGCCGATCTCGAGCGGCTCCTGGCGGCGGCCGATCCGGCGGCGCCCAAGCTCGTCGCCTTCGAATCGGTCTACTCGATGGACGGCGACGTCTCGCCGATCAACGAGATCTGCGACGTCGCCCACCGCTACGGCGCGCTCGCGTATCTCGACGAGGTCCACGCCGTCGGCATGTACGGCGAGCGCGGCGCGGGCGTCGCCGAGCGCGACGGGGCGCTCAGCAAGGTCGACATCGTCCAGGGCACGCTCGCCAAGGCGTTCGGCGTGGTCGGCGGCTACATCGCCTCGACGGCGGCGACCGTCGACTTCGTGCGCTCCTGCGGCTCGGGCTTCATCTTCACGACGTCGCTGCCGCCGGCGATCGCCGCCGCGGCGCTGGCAAGCGTGCGGCACGTCAGCGGCCATCCCGAGCTGCGCGTGCGCCATCAGGAACGCGCCACGGCACTCAAGCGCCGGCTGGCCGCCGCCGGGTTGCCGGTGATGCCATCGGAAACCCACATCGTGCCGCTGCTGGTCGGCAACGCGGCGCTCTGCAAGCAGGCAAGCGACCTTCTGCTCGAGCGTCACGCGATCTACGTCCAGCCGATCAACTACCCGACCGTCCCGCGCGGCACCGAGCGCCTGCGCCTCACGCCGACCCCGCTGCATGGCGACGAGTGCATGGCGGATCTGGTCGCCGCTTTGCAGGAGGTCTGGCAGACCTTGGGTCTCAGCGCTCGCGCCGCGGCGGAATAATCTCGTCGGGCACTGTCATCCCGAGCGCAGCGAGGGATCTTTGGGGCTACAGGAAGGATCCCTCGCTCCGCTCGGAATGACATGAGCCGGCAAGAGAGTGTCCTATTCCACCGTCCGCATCGACCATAGCCGCGAGCGGGCAAGCACGGTCGCGATCAACGCCAGCATGGCGATGGCCGGCAGCAGCATTGCCGCCTCGAGACCCCACAGCGCGCAGATCGTGCCGGTGAGGAAAGCGCCGATCGGACCGCCGCCGCCCAACCCGAGCTGGAACAGCGACATCAGCCGCGCGCGATGCGTCGACGGTGCCAGGATCTGCACCACCGTACGGCTTTGCGTCATGGTGATGCCGGCACCGATCCCCCAGACGAAGATCAAGGCCAGGAACACAGGGAACGGCGGCAAGCTTGCAAGCGCCAGCAGCACGAAGCCGCCCGCCGTCACCGCGCCCGCGATTAGCCGGCCGCGCAAAGTGAAGCGGCGCGCCAGTCCAACCAGAGCGATGCTCGCGATGATGGTGGCGGCCCAGAAGGCCAGGTTGACGTAGGACAGTTCGACCGCGCCGCCGCCGTAGTTGTCGCGCACGACCAGCGGCAGCACCGCCATGAACGGCCCGACATAGAAGACGCCGACGCCGAAGTTCAGCAGCAGCACCGGCCAGATCTGCTCCGAGCGAGCCGCTTCGGCGACACCTTCGACGATGCTGCGCCAGAAGCTCGCATGCTTGGCCCGCTGATGCGGTGCTGGGTCGGGCAGGCGCACGACGCCCAGGGTGCCGAGCAAAAGCAGCCCCGTGTTCAGCAGCAGCAGAGCGGGCGCTCCGAAGCGATCGGCTGTGGACGCGCAGGCGATGCCCAGGAGCTGGCCGATGAACTGCAGCGCAGTGACCAGCGCCACGGCGCGCGGCAGGCCGGCTTTGGCTGCTACCAGCGGCAGCAGAGCGTCGCGGGTTGGAATCGCAAAGGCACCTATGGCACCGACCGTGATGCCGTAGACGATGAGCAGCCCATAGCTCAGTCCGCCGCGCCACAACACCAACGCCAACACCAACGGTGGCGTGGCGTAGACGAGGTGGTAGGCCAGCAGCAGTCGGCGCGGATTGCCGCGATCCGCCACCGAGCCACCGAGCGGCAGGAACAACAGCCCGGGCGCCATCAGCGCCGCCTGCGC
>JAFAKN010000664.1 GCA_019235415.1 Alphaproteobacteria bacterium | reverse complement strand
CCGCGATCTTTTCGCCATGATCGAAAAACTCGACGAGGGCGCGGAAACCGTCTGGCTCCTCCCAGAACGTCAGGTCGATATGGACGTCCGCCCGCTCAGGCGTCGAGCCCGTGTAGTCGGTCACGCCGCCCCTCTCGCCGACGACGTCGAAAAGCGTTGCGACTACTCGCTCACTATAAAGCGCATTTGCGTCGAGGAAGTACATGCAGCCGCAGCCTTCGTCGCCCCCGACCCGCACGCGCGGCCCGAAAGGCACGACGAAGATTGCTCCCCACGGACGTTTCTTTACGTTTACAACGGCGTGCCGCTCGGCGCTCCACATCACGGCGCGCCGCACGTCGGAGGAGACCGCTGGATTGTAGTCGAGCAAATCGCCAAAGGCCAAAAACAGGGTGTTCAGGCCCAAGACGAAAGCGAGGACCACGGCGATGCCGACACGAACCGCCAGCGACGCCGGGACCAGCCATGCCAGACCGAGCGCGAACGCGATAACCATGATGCTGGGCAGAGCCCAGCCGGTTACCAAATAAACCAAGCCGCCAATCAAGCCTGTAACGGGGTGAAGCGCCGCGAGAAAGACGACCGCGGATAGGGCGCCCAAGCCGAAGGGCAACAGTTTCATCCTGTTCATCATAGCGGCGAGATTGGCGGCGAGAGTCATTTTCGACTCCGGTCAGGGCCGACCGCCGACGCGCTCGCTGGCGTCGGCCACCAATTTGTACTGCACGCGCATCACCGACAGTCGGCGATAGAAGTTCAACAAGTCGCGGACCGGGCTGGTCATCCGCTCGTACCCCGACATGAAGGCCACGATGATGCCGATTTCCGTCCGGCCCTGAATGGCGAGCCATCCGCCGACCAGGAGAATGCTCAGCAACCCCAGTCCGGTGATCAGCTGGTTGAACGATTTCGTGGCGACCTTGAGATTGGCGAAACGCAGGCGCAGGTCATGGATGCGCTCGACGAGCGCGTCCGATTCTGCTGCTTTCGCAGTATCGCGCCGACCGTCGCGAAGAACAGCTTCGCCCAGGGAGCGCACGACGGTGATCTTCGACCGGGACAGCCGGTCGAGGATGGGTTGCACCAGGCCGACCGCGACGACCGATGGCACCAGGAAAGCGATCGCGACCAGCGCGACCAGCGGCTCAATGATCAGCATGTAGGCGGCGATGCTGAGCACGGTGCCGGCCTGCAGCATGGGCAGCGAGATGCTCTCGGCGACAAAGCCGCCAACCTTCTCCGCTTCCGCCGAAATGATGGCTTGCTTGGTGCCTTCTGCAACGCCGGCATCGAGCGGCCCGCGCTGGACGAATTTCCTGCGGAGCAGGCGCGTGACGCCCTCGGCGATCCGGTGCATGTAGACGTCGCGCAGGAATTTTAGGCCACTCTGCAGCAGCAGGACGGCGAGATACAGTCCACCATAGGCCAGCAGCAGCTCGATGGCAGAGTGCGCCACCGCGTAGTTGACGATCCGTCGCTGCAGTTCGAGCGGCACCAGCGAGAGAGGAAAGACCGTCAGCGTGAGCAGGCCGAGCCGGACCTGCTGCCGGCGGCTCACCTCGAGGACGTAGCCGTAAAGCGACGATGACATTGGCGCGGCCGGCCAATCGCGCACGGACGGGAGCGCCCACCTGTAGAGCCGCAACAGCGGTGAAGCCGCTTGCTTGCCGTGTCCCGGACCAGCCGACGTGAAGCTCATCCCCAGCTTCTACGCGTCGTGGGTCGCCTCAAGCATAAAATCCCATGGCCGACATGCTGGCGGTGATCTGCTGGCCGGCGATGGCCACCGCTTGACGGCCGCTGCCGCGAATCGGAATCAACGGAGGCGTGTTCGGCGGCTTTCCCTCCACGAAACCGATGTCGAGGAGCGTCTGCTTGAGGGCACTGTAGAAGATGGTCGTGCTGAACTCTTGCGCGACGCCTTGGGCATCGGTCCCCTGATCCTCGAACACCCAGGCGTACATTTTGGGGAAGGTCCGCTTGAAGATGCGACGGTGGTGCTCGTTGATGAAAAAGTCCGAATATTTCACGTACTGGTCGATTCGATGATTGATGAAATCGCGGGTATTCCTGCCGCCGAGAAGCGCGCCGCTCAGGCCCGGGCTGGTCTTTTTATACCCGGGTATCTTGAGCTGCATCTTCGCATACAAATTGCACTGCTCTCTAGGATCGTAGCTTGGAGACGGCTGGGACGTGAACGTGGTCCCGAAGTTTTCCAGGAACGTCATAGCGAGGAACCACACCATCTGGGCCGACTCGCCCAGGTCCTTCTTCACGCTCTTGTCGAGATTGACCTGGCCGGAATGGTTGCCTGGAAACGGGATATAGATCGCGTTGGTGCCCTGGTTCGTGAAGGTCACCCGCTTGATGTCCTGAGGCTTGAAGAACCCGCGAGTCTCGTGCATCGACAGAACGGCGAGATAGTTCTTCACGTTGCCGCGGATCGTGCTGGCATCCTGGTCGCCCTTGTTTCCGATGCCGGCGACCGGATCGACGGCGAAGATGTTCACCGCCATCTGCGGGAAGATTTCGCGCAACCGGAACGCCAGTTTCGTGCAGGTCACTGCGCCGCGACTCCAACCCAGCATGTTGATGGTCGTGGGCGCGGGATTGAGCTCGGCGATCGTCGCGATCGCATGGATGACATTGTCGTCCCAGCCCGAACCCTTCAGGGTGCCCATCAATTTTGAGTTGATGTGGGTGTTGCCCATCTCGGTCTTCCCGAAGACCGATTTGGGCTGCTTGTCTTTCGTGAACGGATTGAATTGACCCGGAATCACGCTGGTACGTGGATTGCTGCCCGGCCCGTCGCAGATCAGGAAATTCTTGTATTCGGTGCCGACGGCCAGTCGCCCGAATTCGGCGACGATCTCGCCCTCGCCGTCGCGGCTGGCGTTCGTGCCGTGATTGAAGACGGTAAACACTGACATCGGCCTCTCCTCCGTGGCAGCGGACTACGTGAAGACCTGCGTCGCTGAGAGGTGACGCAGCCAGAGGGCGCTTGCAACGGCTATTTGGCGATCGCTATTTGGCAAGGCGTTGCCACCAAACATCCGCCTTGGAGATGTAGGTGTCGCCGTCCTGGTCGAACTTGGCGTGCACCTTCTGGTTTGCGGTGAGGTAGAGCTTGCCGTTGCGCACGCTCCACGCCTGCGGATCGGCGATTCCCTGTCCGCCTTTCGACATGCCTACGGCGCAGTAGCCGCCATATTGCGGGGCGAAGGCATCGGGATTGGCGGCGAACTTGTCGCGGTTCGCGGCACTCTCGAACAGCCACGTGGCGCCGTGCCAGACGTGACTGAATTCCGGCTTGCCGCGAACGGCAGCCTGCTTGGTGAAATAGGCGATGACGTCGTATCCGCCGATCGCATAGCCGTTCGACTGGGCCACGGGCGGCGCTGCGAACGAGGCATTCGAGAAGGTTCCGATGCCGGCAACCAAAAGACCGGCCAGCCCAACGCGACGCGAGATCAACATTGGCCCCTCCACCATTGACGACAACACCGGTCACTCTACGCAGCTGAACTGCCCTGAGCGTTCAGGATACAGCTATGGCTTCCCGGGGCAACTGGCCAGCAGCAGCTCTACGGATAGCCGTCACGGCGGATAGTGATACGAGTCAGGGGATCAGTCTGTCAGCGGGCCCGTTTGTCCGGGCGTCTGCTGCCCTGCAGGCGGCGGTTGCACCGGCGGCTGCTGCGCTGGCGCCGCCTGCGGGCTTGGCGGCGGCATTACGCCGACAAACGTATCGGGCAGACTCGCCGGAGCCTGCGGCTGTCCCGGTTGCACCGGCATCAAGGTGATGTTCACGGGGCTGTCGTACCTGTTGTCCGAGCCGGTCGCGCTGTCGACGGCCCAACCGATAAAGCCGCCCGCGAGGACGTTGCCGACGGATACCGCAGCGACGCCGGAGTGATTGTAGAGGGTCGCCTGTTGGTAACCCTGCTTCACGCAAGCGATCCAGATATCGTATTTCGTCTTATCGATGAGCACACTGCCCGGCGTGTTCTGGACGCGGCCGATCATGAGGCTCTGACGATAGAGTCCGCAATCGGCGCCGGGGGTTCGTGTTCACGACGACCTGCTGGCTTCTTCCCTCAATGATCGTCGAGCACGCGCCCAACAGGACGCACGCGCCGATGACGCCGATTGCACGCATGCTCTCCCCCTCGCTCGCGCTTCGGCCCCCGCCGACGGCTGCAAGCCAACACACGCGTCGCGCGAAATACAATGCGAGACGATCGCGCCCGCTACAGCAATCATGCCAAGCTGGCGTGTTGGGCCGCGAACGTCCGGACAAAGTCCTCAAAGGGATCGAAGGGCAGCGCTTCGCTCTTCGCGCGTTGCCCTTAGACGATCTTCGTCGCGGTGAGCGGGCCGGCTCGATTGGACGTGCCGGCGAGGTCGCTGTTGTCTGAGTTGGTACGCTGGAAATGCTCGACCGTCGACATGGTCGACCAGCGCTCCCAGGTGATGACGAAGCGGTCGGCGGCTGTGACGAAGAACGTGCCGCGATTCTCGGGGTCGGCCGGCCGCGGGGCCGTGCTGGAGGCCGGGCGGTGGTAGGTCCAGGCGGCCGAGCCGTCGGCGCTGTTTAGGATATAATAATAGCTTGAGCCTTCCTGGACGACCTCCCACCAACCGTCGATCCAGTTGACCATGACGGGCAGCGGAGCCGGCGCGGCGCCGGCCAGCAACGCCAGCTCCTTGTAGAGCGCGTCAGCGAACCCCGTGGTCTTCGCGGCCTCCGACCACTGGTACGGGATGTGGCGGTATTCGGCGCCTTTGTTCTTGAGCGAGAAATCGACCCAGTCCATGTGGATGTGGTCGAAATGCCGCCGATCCTGGGTGTAGTGATTGGGCTTGAAGCGCGTCCCGCCGTAGCCGCCGCGCCCTGCCGGAATGTGATAGTCGGTGTAGATGATGTCGGACCACATCATGCTCTTTTCGAGCTTGATGAAGGCCGCGATCATGCCTTCGGCACGGTGGCGCAAGGCCGGTTTGTTCGAATCGAGCATGATGTCGATCGCCAGGCCCGAGGTATGCCGCGTGCCCGGCGATTCGTTGTTGGTCGTGAACAGCGTGATCTCCGGGAAGCAGCGCTCGATCACGTCGGCGACTTCGCCGATCGCCGGGCTTTCGGGATTGGCCTTGGAAACGTTACGCCGCATGGTCCCTCCTTGCGAACGCCTCGCCGATCGCGTGCTACACGCGCTACAACCGTCGGACTACCCGGGAGAAGGCTAGCACTTTCCGGCGTTCCGAAACGTGCCGATCGTCACAGTGAGCCTTTGATGCCCCCGCCGCCGTATCGTTCGCCTGCCGATCGACTGCCCGATCGATAGGGGATTCGCAGCTTCCATATGGCTTACAAGCACAAGTTGCAGTAAGGTTACGGACAGGGAGAACGGACATGGCTGTATCAAAGTCTTCTTCGAGAAAGTCCGCCGGCAAGAAAGCGGCGAAAGCCCGGAAGCCACGTGTGGCGGCCAAGAAAGCCCCGAAGCCCGCCAAGCAGCGCGCCGCCGGAAAGAAAGCCGCCGCGACGCGCAAACGGCCCGTTGTGCCCAAGAAGGCCGCTTCGACCCGCCAGACAAAGGCAGCTGTCGCCGCAGTCGTGGCGCGTCGGAAGGCAGCTGCAACACCGCCGGCCGTCGCGGAAATCGACAACCAAATAGCAATCGTGCGGGACAATCTGCGTCAACTGGTGGAACAAGCCGCGTCGTCCTCCGGCGCGGCGAACGAAGAGCTGCTGTCGCAACGCATCACCGAGCAGGAGGCGAAGCTTGCGCTTCTCCGGAAACAGCGCGAGGAAGCCGCCTCCTGAAAGGGGCCGCTATTTGTTCAGGACCTCGAGCGGAAAGGACGGCAGGACTTTCGAGTTCCTGAGCGCTTCCGTGACTTGCTCGGTTTCCTGGACCGTCGCCGAGGAGACGAGGCCGCTGGTGCAGGTCGCGGGCGTATATTCGCCGGTGGCGACGACGTAAGGGCCGAGATCCTTCTTCAGGTCGCAGGTGCAGTCGGCCGCCTGCGGGTTGTTCATGTCGATGACGCAGGGCTTGTCGCCGCAGGCTGCCCACGGCCGGCCATTGGAGCAGGCGACGTAACTCTTGATCGGAAAATAGCGCGAGAACACCTGCTGTCCTTTCGGCGTCTCAACCACGCTCGAGCAATCCTGCAGGCCCGCCGAATAGCCCTTGTTGACTGTACAATGGCAATTTACCTGCTTGTCGTTGCCAGGTATGGGATCACACCAGGCGACCGTGCAGAGGGCGAACGTGCCTTCACACACCTTGAGGGTCTGCGCCCGCACGGGCGCGCCCAGCACCAACGCTGCGGCAGCAACATACGCCGCCCAGGCGATTGCAATTCCGTCCCGCATGCTCTCCCCCGTCCTCTACGGCGTTACCCATAGCGCCTCTACCCGCCGTGTAGATGGTCGAACAGAAACACCTGATCGCCTGTATTGAGCCGCGTCGTGAACGGCACCACCGCGCCGTTGACCGCCGCCGCCCACAGGTCGTGCTGCATGTCGAGCTGGACTGCGAGGTCGTCGATCGTGGCGCCGTCGGGGACCTGGACCGCGGCCGAGCCTTCGCCGTCAGGCATGAAGCGGCGCAGGTTGCCCCAGGCTCGGACGGTGACCTGCATCATGGCCTGGGCATCATCCCTTGGCGTTCTTGCTGTTGCTTTAAGGATCCCTCGCTTCGCTCGGGATGACAGGGGGTGGCGCGGGCGAGCGCGATCTTCTCCGCGGTGATCGGCACCGCCTGCACGCGCACGCCTGATGCAGCGGCGATGGCGTTGGCGATGGCCGCGGGCGGTTCTATGCAGGGCGGCTCGCCGACGCCCTTGGCGCCGTAGGGGCCGTTAACGCTCGCGTGCTCGACTAAAATGGTTTCCACCCGCGGCATGTCCATGGCGGTCGGCATCTTGTAGTCGGTGAGGTTGGCGTTCAACACGCGGCCGCCCTCGTAGACGATCTCCTCGCTCAGCGCCTGGCCGATGCCCTGCGCCACGCCGCCCTCGATCTGGCCCTCGATGTAGGTCGGGTTGATGGCGAAGCCCACGTCCTGCGCCACCACGTAGCGCTCGATCGTGACGTCGCCGGTCGCGTCGTCGACCGAAACCTCGACGGCGTGGGCGTGGAACGAGGGACTGGTCCAGGCCGGCAGCGGATGGTTCTTCACGCGCGTCGGGTCGTAGGCCGGCATCGGCTGGATCGCGGTGCCGTGCGATATGAGCCCGCCGCCGGAACGCTGCGACAGGCTCGCGACCTCGGCCAGCGACATCGTCCGGTTGCCCAGCACCACGGATTTGTCGCGCAGCTCCATGCCGTCGGTCGTGGCGACGTTCCACTGCTTGGCGGCGATCTCGAAGACCTGGCGGCGCAGGTCGGCGGCCGCGACGCGGCAGGCGTTGCCGACCGAGAAAGCCGTGCGGCTGCCCTGGGCGCCGTAGTCGAACGGCGTCGCCTCGGTGTCGACCTGGGCCACGTCGATGTCGGCGAGGTCGATGCCGAGCTCCTCGGCCAGGATCTGGGCGGCGCCGGTCAGCGCGCCGGTGCCGATCTCGACCGCGCCGCTC
>JAFAKN010000656.1 GCA_019235415.1 Alphaproteobacteria bacterium | reverse complement strand
GCGCAGGGTGGCGTCCGGGCCAGCGTTCTTGAAGGTGCGCAGCAGGGTCTGCATGCCGTTGGTCTTGAACTCGCCCATCGGCTTGTCGGGATCGAACTGCGAGAAATCGACGCCCGACAGGAAGGACATGGCAGCCAGCCCGCGCTCCAAATGATGGGCTCGCTGCCTGGCGAGCTGGTCCTTCATGTCGGCCACGTCGCTCGGGCTCTTCACCACCGTCGGCACGCAGGTGAACATCGTCTTGATCTTGTCGGCGTCGCGGCCGAGCGATCTCGCGTGGTTCATGACGTCGTCGCGATAGCCCTTCATGTCCTCGACCGTCTCGCCGCCCGCCAGCACGATCTCGGCGTTGCGGCCGGCGAACTTGCGGCCGCGCGGCGAGCCGCCGGGCGCGATGAAGACGGGCCGGCCCTGCGGCGAGCGTGGCACGTTGAGCGGCCCGCGCGTCTTGTAGTACTTGCCCTCGAAGTTGACGGCCTTGACCTTCTTGGGGTCGATGAACGTGTTGCTCGCCTCGTCCATGACGACCGCGTCGGGCTCCCAGGCGTCCCACAGCTGGCTCACGCACTCGACGAACTCATCGGCCATGTCGTAGCGCAGGTCGTGCTCGATCTGCTTGTCGAGGCCATAGTTCTGCGCGGCGGCGTCCGAGGTCGCGGTCACGATGTTCCAGGCAATGCGGCCGCTCGAATAGTGATCGAGCGTCGCCAGCGACCGCGCCAGCAGCCACGGCGGGTAGAAGGTCGAGGTCAGCGTGGGCGCCAGGCCGAGATGCCTGGTTGCCGCGATCAGGTAGGGCGTCACCATCACCGGATCGAACTTCGGCGTCATGACGGCATGCTTCAGATAGAAGTCCATGCTGTTCTTGTAGGCATAGGGAACCGCCGACGAGTCCTCGAGGATGAAGACATCGAAGCAGGCGCGTTCCATGGCGCGGGCGGCATCGACGAAGATGTCAGGCTTGGTCCAGTCGTAGCCCGAGGCGAAGCCCGGCTCGTTCCAGCCCTGGATCGTAATGCCCGGTCCGAGAAACCATCCGAGATGAAACATGCTCATGAAAGCTCCGGTCTTTGGCGGTCGAGCGGGACTCTGCCTGCGGTTCCCGTGAGGGGCTCATGAAAACTGGCGAGCCGGGCCATAAAAATCTCTGGATGGGAGACCGGCCGGCGCCGGGTCGGCCCTGGTGAAGGCCCGTCGCAGCTCATCGAGAAAATCGGCCTCCGCCGCCCGGCAGGGTTTGGAGCGCGGTCGAGCGAGGCAGATGGTACGCACGATCTGCGGATCGACGATCTCATGTACGCTTACGCCGCGCCGGTCGCTGCTCTTGTAGACCGATCCCAGCGGCAGGATCGTGGCGTAGCGGGCGATCTTCACCATGTTGAGGCAGCCCGCCATCGAATCGACTTCCATGCGCGGCTGCAGGGCCAAGCCTGCTTTGTGCAGGCTCTGGACCAGCAGGGTGCGCAGGCCGTGCCGGTTGGACGGCAGGACGAGCGGCAGGCCGGCGAGCTGCTTCAGGGTCACCGGCCCCGCGGCCAGCAGGTCGGAGCCGGCGGAAATCACGACCGCCATCTTGTCCTCGACGATCGGTTCCAGCGTGAGGTCGGGATCGGTGAACAGCCGGTCGACCAGCGCGAAATCGACGGCACCGCTCTGCAGCCAGCGTATCAGCGTGCCTGAGTAGCCCTCCATGACCTGCAGCACCACGTCGCTATGGCGGCGTGACCATCGGTCAAGCGCGATGGCGAAGCCCTGGCTCATCAGGCTTTCGTCGTCGAGCGCCGGCATCAAGCCGATGCGGATCGCCGCGGTGTCCTTCTCGGCCGAGGCGCCGAGGTGGCGAAGCGTGCTGGCGAAGTTCGCGAGCAGCGGACGCACCAGCCGGTATAGCGTGTCGGCGCGGTCGTTGGCTGAAAGACCGTGGTGCGAGCGGCTGAACAGGCTGCAGCCCACCGTCTCCTCGATGCGGTGCAGCTGCACGGTGAGCGCAGGTTGCACGATCGAGAGCCGTTGGGCGGCGCGTCCGACATTGCCCTCCTCGTAGAGCGCCAAGAAAGAACGGCAGTACTTCAGCGTCAGCAGTTCGGGCGAGGGCGCACGTGGCGATCGCGTTGCGGGCGCGACGAGTCGCTGGCGGAGCTCGGTTTCCAGCTCCTGCCGCAGGAAGCTGGCGATCTCGGGATGCTCCAGGCCGGAGACGCGAATCGCTGGATCGAACGCAGTGCTCTCGAGCAGGGCGACGCCGAACGGCCCATCCGGTCGGCCATGGAGGAGCCCCGGATTGAACAGGCTCGCCGGCATGACCGCCACCGACCTGGGTGACTTGGCTACCACCAACAAGATTTCGGCGAAGCTGGCCTCCGACAGCTCCAGGGACACATTTGCCTGGTCGGCCAGGGCCACGAGGCTGGATTGAAGCGCGGCGGGCAGCCGGGGCGCATGCAACCGCACCCCCGTGAGCTCGCTGACCCGCGTGGGGGTGGCGGTGGCGCATTTCGCGGCCCCGTGACGGATCAGCAGCCAGCGATCGGCCACCAGGTCCACCGCGGCCGCCCACGGCAGATACGAGATCCCGAGTTCGTCGGTCGGTGCCGTTCGCTGATAGTCCGGCAGCAGGCAGACGCCGGCGAGGCGGCGGCTCGTCCGGCCGATCGCCCGGTCGATCGAGGCGCCGGGAAAGCCGAATGGCACGCGCACCGGCAGGAAACCGGGCGTTCGGAGATTGGCGCTGCGGAACTGCTCGGCGCAGAAGGCGGCCTGCAGGAAGATCGCGCGCAACTTGCCATAGGCTTCGAGACCCGCATCCGTGACGATCTGGCCGGACGAGTGGCGACGAAAGTGATGATGGCCGATCTCGTCGCCAATCTGCTTGGCGTGGGCGCTTACCGTGGAGCGCCCGACAGCCATGCGCTCGGCCGCGCGGGCAACCCCGCCTTCCTCGACGAGCGTGAGGAACGTCTCGATCTGACTGAGGGTGATCACCGAC
>JAFAKN010000028.1 GCA_019235415.1 Alphaproteobacteria bacterium | reverse complement strand
CAGCAGGCCGGCCGCGCCGTCGCCTGCCAACGCCTCGAAGAGGCCCTGGCGATCTGCGACGACCAGGCGCTGCGAGCCGAACTCGTGTCGCAGCTTGCCCGAGCGCATGCGGCGCTGTTTCGCTGGATCGACGCGGTTCGCGTGCTCGATCAGGCGCTGGTCGCGCTGCGGGATGCGCCCGATGAAATCGTCGCGCGCCTGGAGAGCCAGTTGATCGCCGCAGGCTTGCAGGATGCCCGGACTGCGCCGCGCGCGCTGGAGGTGATGCAGCGTCTGCTGCATCGGCAATTGTCGGGCGCGACGGCGACGGCGGTGGCCGCCGCCCAAGGGATGGTCGCGATCATGACCGGTCAGCCTGCGCACGAGGCTGCGCTACCGCTCGAAACGGCGCTCGCGCGCCTGGGCTCGTCGAACGACGAGTCGAACGACGATTGGGACACGCAGGCGGCGCTGTGGTGGTGCTTGATCACGGCCGAACGCTTCACCGCCGTGGAGACCGCGCTCCAGCACGCCGCCGAGCGCGCCGAGCGTTCCGGCAGCTCGCGCGGCCTGGTTGCCGTCCAGAGCACGCTCGCCCTGTTGAAATACCGCCTCGGTGACCTCCCGGAAGCCGATGGCGCGGCGCGCATTGCCTTGCGGGTAATGCAGGAAGGAGATTTCACGCCGGGCCTGGCCTTCGCCGCGACGATCCTGGCCGATGTCGCCGTGGCCAGCGGCGCGCTCGAGGAAGCGCAAGCCCTGCTCGATCTGCTGCCGCAAGGCAACTTGCCGGCCGGCGTCGGCAGCGTGCTCATACCAGCGGCACGCGGGCGCCTGCGCCTTGCCCAGGGACGCGCCCGCGAAGCTCTCGCGGAATTCGAAGCCTGCATGGCGCTGTGGCATCCCGAGGTTTGGCGGCTCGACATGCGCGACGCCGGCTACCTCCATGCCCGTTCGGGCGCGGCCCAGGCTTTGCTCGCCCTCGGCGACACCGATCGGGCGCGCGCGCTTGCGGAAGCCGAGCTCGCCGATGCGCGCCGGTTCGGCGGCCCGCGCGCCCTCGGCGTGGCGTTGCGCGTCGCCGGCCTGGCCCGGGGTGGCGAGGCCGGTCTCGGCGCACTGGAGGAATCCGTCGCGTCGTTGGGCAATTGCCCGGCGGCGCTGGAACGGGCGGCCTCGCTGGTCGAATGGGGCGCGGCGTTGCGGCGTGCCGGACGCCGCCGCGAGGCACGCCCGGTCCTGGCGCAGGGCTTGGATGCCGCCGCGCGCTCGGCCGCCCGCCCGTTGGCGGCGCGGGCGCGAGAAGAGTTGAAAGTCGCGGGCGGGCGCCCGCGCCGGGATTTCAGCATCGGCCTCGAGGCACTGACGCCGAGCGAATTGCGCATTGTCCGATTGGCTCACGCCGGCCATTCGAACCGCGCGATCGCGCAACGTCTGTACCTCGCGATCAAGACGGTCGAAGGCCACCTCGCCCGCGCCTATGGCAAGCTTGGCATTGCGACGCGCGGCGAGCTCGACAAGGCGCTGGCCCAGGAAAAATCGAGGGTGGCCACCCGCTAGCGAGGCGGCCGTGCTGCGAGGATCATGATGTCTGCCGTGACCTGCAAACCGGAGAAAGCGTCATGAACGATGTCGCCGTCGAGGCAGCCGCCGCACCTCGAGCCAACGCCGAATTGATCACGCGCGCCTACCACGCCTTCGCGAGCGGCGATGTTCCCGGCGTCCTCGCCGCCTTCGCTCCCGACATCTTCTGGCATGTTCCCGGGCGCGGCCCGCTGTCGCGAGACTACCGCGGCCATGCCGAGGTGCTCGGCTTCTTTGCCCACTTCATGGAGCTGTCGGGCGGCACGTTCGCCATTCGGATCGACGATATCCTCGCGAAGGGCGACCGCGTGGTCGTGCTCTGCACGGAGAGCGCCAGGCGCGGGGACCGCAGCTGGTCGTCGCCGCAAGTCCATGTCTGGACGGTGAGCGAGGGACGCGCGGTCGCCTTCCGGCAGTTCCAAGGCGATCAGCAGACGGAAGACGAGTTCTGGTCCGGACAGGTCTGATCATTCGCTCGCGATGTGCGCGCCCTTCGCGGCCACCGAGCGTTTCATCAGCGGGACCACGAGGACGAGCGCCAAGGTCACCATGGCGAAGATCCAGAAGCAGTCGAAATAGCTGAGCGCCGAGGCCTGCTGCTGGCGCAGGTTCTCCAGCGCCTGCAGGGCGAGCTGCTGCTGGGCGGCGGGGTCGCCGGTGGCCAATTGCCCCTGCGCCTGCTCGATGAAGGAACTGACGGCGGGGTTGAGGGGATCGAGAGTCTCGCCCAGCCGCAGCGTGTGGAACTGGTCGCGGCGCTCCTGCAGCGTCTGCGCCATCGAGGTCCCGAAGCTGCCGCCTTCGTTGCGCAGCAGGCTGAGCAGGCCGACCGCCGCACCGCGCAATTCCAACGGCGTGTAGAGGTAGGCAGCGACATTCGCGGGCGCAAAGCACATCGAGAGGCCGAGGACGACCAGGACACGCGGCCACACGACCTGGCCTGGGCTGATGTCGAGGTTCATCTGCGACATCCAATAGTTGCCCGCCGCCATCACCAGCAGGCCGGCGACGAGCAGCCAGCGGGCGTCGGTCCCGCGGCCGAGCAGCATGCCGATGGCGGGCATCGCCATCAGGGCGAACAGCCCGGCCGGCGACATGACCAACCCCGCCGTCAGGGCATCGTAGCCGAACAGGGTTTGCAGCAAGCCGGGCAGCGACGTGCTCGCGCCGTACAGCACGGCATAGGCGAAGAAGATGATCAGGCAGCAGGCGGCGAAGTTGCGTTCGCGCAAGGGTCGGAAGTTGACCACCGGACTGCGATGGCGCAGCTCCCACCAGATCAGCCCGACGAGGCCCGCGCCGAACAGGATCGCCAGGATCTGCACGCGCCAGAAAGGATCGCCCATCCAGTCCCATTCCTGCCCTTTGCTCAGCATCACCTCCCAGCTGACCATCACGAGCACCAGGAGCGACAGGCCGATCGAGTCGAAGCTGAACGGCCGCTTGCGCAGCTCCAGGCGCGCCTCGGTGAGATAGTCCGGGTCGCGCAGCTTGAGGTAGCAGGCGCCGAACGCCAGCAGGCCGACCGGGACGTTGATCAGGAACACCCAGCGCCAGGAATACTGGTCGGTGATCCAGCCGCCGAGCGTCGGGCCGACGACCGGCGCCAGCAGCGCCGCGAGGCCGAACAGGGTCATCGCCGTGCCCTGCTTCTCGCGCGGAAAGGCGTCGAGCAGCACGCCCTGGCTGCTGGGCTGCAGGCCGCCGCCGGCCAGGCCCTGGACGACGCGGAACAGGATCAGCTGGTCGAGGCTGGTCGCCATGCCGCAGAGGCCCGAGGCCAGCGTGAAGACGCCGATCGACAGCAGGAAGTACCTGCGGCGGCCGAGATGCGCCGACAGCCAGCCGGTCATCGGCAGGATGATGGCGTTTGCCGCGAGGTAGCTGGTCAGCACCCATTCGCCGTCGTCGACGGTCGCCGACAGGCCGCCTGCGATATAGCGCAGCGCCACGACCGCGATAGTGGTGTCGAGCACCTCCATGAAGGTGGGCACCACGACGATCGCCGCCACCAGCCACGGATTGCCGGCGGCCGGGGCGCGGGATGCCGCCAGGACCGTCATTTGCCGCTGCCGGGCGCGCCTGCAACCGAACCGGCAACCGAGGCCGCCGGGCGACCGGGCGGGCGGGCCTGCAGGAACTTCCCGGCATCGGGGCCGGTCGCCGGCTCGTGGATATAGACCACCGGCTCGACCGACGTGCCGATGAACAGCGGGTCTTTCTCCGGATCGTAGCCCACCAGGTCGATGCGCACCGGCAACCGCTGCACGACCTTGACGAAGTTGCCGGTGGCGTTCTGCGCCGGCAGCAGCGCCAGGGTCGATCCGGTCCCCATGGTGAAGCCGGCGATGCGGCCCTTGAAGGTCTGGCGGCTGCCGTACATGTCGACGTTGAGATCGACCGGCTGGCCGATGCGCAGGTCGCCGAGCTGCGTCTCCTTGAAATTGGCGTCGACCCAGATCTCGTCGAGCGAGCGGATCGCCATCAGCGCCTGGCCGACCTGGACGTTGTTGCCCGGGTTGACGTTGCGGCGGGTGATGACGCCGTCGATCTCGGCCACGATGTCGCAGTAGCGCAAATCGAGCTCGGCCTGGGCGAGGTCGCGCTTGGCCGCTTCGAGCCTGGCTTCGGCCTGCTTGACCGCGGGCGCGTCGGCCGCCAGCTGGGCGAGCGTGCGGTCGATGTCGCCCGAGTTGGACTTGTCGAACTGCTCCATCATCGCGCTGGGCGTCTGGTTGTAGGTGTGCAGCACGCCCAGCTGAGCGGCGCTCTTGATCAGCGCCGCCTGCGCCTGCCGGACGGCCGAGAAGTTCTGATCGAGATCCGGCGGCACCTTGCCGAGATCCGGGCTCTCCAGGGGCAGCGTCTTCAACCCCAGGGAGACGCGGGTCTGGTTCACGTCGGCCAGGGTCTGCACGAGATCGGCGCGCGCCGTCACCAAGGTCGCCTGGCGGTGATCGAACTCCGAGCGGGGAATATTGTCCGACGCCACCAATTGCCTGGCCCGCTCGAACTCGAGCTCTGCCAATTTCAGCGCCGCCTTGCTCTTATCAACGGTGGCAACCCGCGCATGCAGCTCGGCGATCCGATTGGCGACGTCCTCCATGGCGAGCCGCAGTTTCCAGTACTGGCTTCTCGCCTCCGCCTCGACGCCGCGCACCGTGGCGGTCGCCAAGGTCAGGTCGGCTTGCGCCGTATCGACCGTCGCCTGCTTGATGGCGACCGCGGTCCGGTACGGCTCCTTGTCGAGCTCGACCAGAAGATCTCCGCGATGCACGCGGTTGTTGTCGTCGACCAGGACACGGGCGACCTGGCCGCGCACGCGCGGCGCGACGAACGTGACGTGACCGTTCACGTACGCATCGTCGGTCGACACGGTGTCGAGCGCATTCAGGATCGACGGAATGCCGACCGCGAGAACGGCTGCCAGGATCGCGGCGCCGACGCCGCCAATCACCAGCTTCCGCCGCCGGCCCGCCTTCGGCTTCTCCGGTGACGCGGCCGCGGAACCGGGCGGCGTCTCTCGGCCCGGCCCCGGATCGACGCCGCGATTCGAGGCCGGCTCGATAGCCGGTGCGTTCGCCTCGCGACTTTGCTCGGTCATGGCGGAACTCCGTTACCCAATCCCCCCCGGACGAACCCAGTGTACCTCAGTTCCTCAATAGGGTCGTGAGCACGGTCTCGTCGCTGTGCGCGGCGAAAGATCAGGTGGCAGCCCGCGAACGGCGGAGCCACTCGTCGAAACCGATGCGGCCGAACCGCGCGTCGCCCAACGGCACCAGCGAGTGCTCCTCGACCCGGCCGCCGAAGTACAGGGCCGCGGGGTCGCGCACGACCTGCCGCGGGTCACCGATCGCCTTCAGGTAGCGCGCAACGATCTCGTCGAACGGCGCGCGCTCCGGACCGGCGATCTCGACGATGCCGTTGCGCGGCGCGGCCAGCGCCACGTCGGCAAGCCGGCAACGTCGTCCGCCGCGATGGGCTGGAACAGGCCGGTCGCGATCCTGACCTTGTTTCCCTCCGCGCCCGAGTCTGCGATGCCGCGCAGGAACTCCAGGAACTGGGTCGAACGAATGACAGTGTAGGGAATCCCGGAGGCCACGATCAGCTTCTCCTGGGCGACCTTGCCGCGGAAATAGCCGTTATTACTGCGATCGATTCCCACGATCGAGAGCGCGACGTGATGCCGGACGCCGGACGCGGCCTCCGCCGCCAGAAGGTTGCGACCGGCGGTCTCGAAGAATTCCAGCACCGCCTTGTCCTCGAACGACGGTGAATTGGCGAGGTCGATCACCACCTCGGCGCCGGCCACGGCCTCCTTGACGCCCTCGCCCGTGAGGATGTCGACGCCGCTGTTGGGCGAGGCGGCCACGACCTCGTGGCCGGCGCCGCGCAGGATGGCGACGGTCTTCGATCCGATTAGTCCGGTTCCGCCGATGACGACGATCTTCATGACATACCTCCTGGTGGTTGGTTCACGAGTGCGACGCCCTCCTGGGGTAGGCGGGCCATTCATGCGCCGGTTGTCGAACCGCCGATAGTGTCCCTTGGTATGGCCTCGGATTCGCTCACTCGGACGTCCACGCCCCGAAAGTAAAGTCTTAGTGCAACTTCAAATTGCGTGCGTGCGCAGCGGTTCTTCAGTATCGTGCTGAATAGGGAAGGTTGGGAGGTTTATCGGGGGTTTGCGGTGGCAAGCACGGTCCCGGTACTGGACGGAAAGGCCAGGCTCGCTTTAGGGCGCGCAGCGCTCCTGAAGCTGGTCCAGCAGCTTCGATTGACCCTCGGCTCCTGGGGCGCGCTGCTCGCCGCTCTGGCGGTCGCGGCGGGATTGGCGGGCTGCCTGCTCGGCGCGTCGGTCCTCGTCGGTTCGCTCGGCTCGTCGGCGATTTCCGAGAGCCGCGACCGCGAACTGCGCACCTTGACCTTGACCAAGGCGAACCGCGACCTGATGCACGGGGTGGAAGAGCTCTCGTCGGGCGCCCGCGAAACCAGGACGGGAGGCTCGGCGGTCCGTTCGGACTGGCATTCGTTCGAGCAGCTGCGCGACGACTACTGCCGAAGGGCCGCCGCCTTGGTGGCCCGCTCGGACGCGTTGCCGGCGGTCTGCGCATCGCCTGCGGAGCGGCTCGCATTGATCGAGCGGGAAGTCGCCGCGTTCGATCCGCCCGATCGCCTCTTGAGTCCCGCTGCGCGCAAGGCGCTCCAGGCCTTGCATGCCGACGTCATGCAATTGCACGACGACGTCCTGGAAAAGAGCCTCGAGTTCGAGAACGATCTTGCCCAGCACTACGATTGGGCCCTGTGGGTGCTCACCGCCGCCGCCTTCACCTCGGCGCTGAGCGCGCTCGCGCTGGTCTACTTCGTCCGCGGCACCTCGGCGCGATACGACGCCAAGTGGCAGGAGGCCAACCGGCAGCACAGGCAAATCAACTCGATCATCGATTCGAGCGGCGCACCCTTCTTGCTGGTCGACCGCGACCTTCGCGCCGTCCTGGGCAACCGGGAATTCCACAAGCTTGGCCTGCCGCCGGGCCAGGAGAATGCCAATCCCTTCCACCTCGATCCGGTGCTGCAGGCGCATTGGCGCGACCATCCCGTGCCCGATCCGTGCGAGCCGGCGCTCTATGCCACCGACCTGCTCGACGGCGTTGGCCGGCGGCGGCTGCTCAACGTCACCGCGACGCCCATCGCCGGCGCCGACGGCTCGCTGCAAGGCGTCGTGTTCGTGGCGGTCGACGACACCGAACGATGGCAGACGCAGCAGGCGCTGGTCGAGCGTGCCCGCTACGACCGCCTCACCGGCCTGGCCAATCGCGGCTATTTCTTCGAATGCGCCCGGCAGAACATGGAGACCGCCGTCCGCAAGGGGCTGGGCTTTGCCATGCTCTGCCTGGACGTCGACGACTTCACGGACGTCAATGGAACGATGGGCTATGCCTTTGGCGATTCCCTGCTCAGGGCGGTCGCCGCACGCGTGCGGGCAGCGCTCGGTCCGTCCGACCTCGCGGCGCGCTTCGGCGCCGACGAATTGACGGTGATGCGGATGGACGTGCGCGAGGCCGCCGATGCCGAGCGGTTCGCGCGACAGCTTCTCGAGCTCTTGCGGCAGCCCTACGATCTCGGCGGCACCATCGTCCACAACACGACCAGCATCGGCGTATCGATCTACGGCGCGGAGCGGATCCGCGCCGAAGTCGCCGTCGGCCAGAGCGACATGGCGCTGCACCGGGCGAAATCGAACGGCCACGGGGGTCTCGCCGTCTTCACGCCGTCGTTGGAGCAGGAGGTGCGCCTGCGGGCCCGGCTGGCGCAGGACATGCATCAGGGACTGGGCAAAGGGCAGTTCTTCCTGGTCTACCAGCCGCGCTTCAACATTCGCACCAACGCCATCACCGGCGTCGAGGCCCTGCTGCGCTGGCGCCATCCCACCGATGGCCTTCTGTCGCCGTCGGTATTCATTCCGGTCGCCGAGAGCGGCGGCTTCATCCATCAGCTCGGGACATGGGCCGTCCGCGAAGCGTGCCGGCAGATGCGCGAATGGTGCGAGGCCGCGCTGGAGGTAGGGCGCGTGGCGGTCAACGTGTCGGCGCTGCAGTTCCGCGACGCCGCCGGGTTCGAGCGGGCGCTCGATGCGACGCTGGCCGAAGCCGGGTTGCCCGCCGAGCGGCTCGAGCTGGAGATAACCGAATCCGCCTTCATCGAAGTCACGCGCGAGCACTGGGATCTGCTTCGCCGCCTGCGCGCCCGCGGCATGACGATCGCCCTCGACGATTTCGGCACCGGCTATTCCTCGCTGGTCTACCTGCGCAGCCTGCCGGCCGACCGCATCAAGCTCGCCCAGGTGTTCGTGGAGGACATCGCCGACGAAGGGGCCGACACCACCATCGCCGAGGCCGCCGTGCTGCTCGGCCGCGGCCTCGGTCTCGAGGTCACCGCGGAAGGGGTGGAACGACCCGAGCAGCTCGCCAAGCTCAAGCTTTTGAATTGCGACGAGGCGCAGGGCTACCTGCTTGCCAAGCCGATGCTCGCCGAGGATCTGGCGCGCTTCGTGCGCTCCAGGGACGTTGGCAAGCCGTGCTAGCGCCGCTCGAAGGTACTATAGCGTACTCGCCTTCGCATGCTTGCAACCACCACATCCCATGGTCGTTGGGCACCTCGAACATGGAAGCGCACAAGGACTACGACGAATATCAGAGGTGTGCCGCGGACTGCCTGATGCTCATGCGCCTCATGACGAGCGCCGCCGATCGCCGCGCAATGCGGCTGGCGGCGCAGCGCTGGCGTGCGCTCGCCGGCCAGGCGGCCATGGCCCTGGAGCAATGTTCCGATCCGGCGCGCTGCTCGACCCTAGCGGCATCCGACTGACGCGCGCCTGGCGCCAATCTACCCGTCATCCCGACCGTAGCCTCGCGAAGCGAGGCGAAGTGGAGGGACCTCTCTTGTCGTCGTCAGAATAAGAGAGGTCCCTCCACTACGCGTGGAGTTTATCCCGAGCGAAGTCGAGGGGCGCTTCGGTCGGGATGACGAAATACCATCGCTCTAGTACCGTGCGATCACCTTCTCCGCGAAGTCCTTGAGATTGCGCCGCGCCGTCCGCATTGCCGGCAGGAGCGTGATCTCGCTCAGCCCCATTGCCTCGCGCTCGCGCAGCATGCCGATGATCTCGTCGGGCGTGCCGACCAGGCCGCCGGTCGAGCGGATCAGGTCCTCGGTGATGAAGCGGCGCTCCTCCGGCGGCAGGAAAGCACAGTGGCCGTAGTGGACCTGCTGGTAGCGCTTGGCGTGCGGCGTGCCCATCTGCTGGGTGAAGGCGAGATACTCGTCCCACAGATTGCGGCAGCGTTGGGCCACGGTGCTGGTGTCGCCATCCTTCTGGTAGAGCTCCCACCAGTAGTGCAGCGTCGCGGCCGCCATCGGGCCGATCTCGTCGATCACCCGATCCGACGTCATCTTCTCGCCGGGCTCGAGCACGCAGGCGTAGCTCAGCGCCGCGGTGTGGAAGTCGCCAGGCAAGGTGCGCCCGACGGTGGCTGCCCCCTGCTGCATCGTCTCCAGGCTCTTCTGCAATCGCGCCCGGGTCTGGTTGTGCGAGCAGACGCGGCCGTCGCCGTAAGCGCCCGCAGTCTTGAGCGCCAGCGGGCCGTCGGCCGCGACATAGATCGGCACTGGGTGCTCGACGTCGATGAAGCCCATGTCGGGATGCAGGAAACGGATGTCGCTCCGCTCGCCGCCGAGGTCGTACTCGACTTCCTCGCCATGCAGCAGCGCACGCAGCACCCGCAGGTACTCGCGGAAGGCGGCGGCCTTCACCGGGTCCTTGCCCATAACGCGCATCGCGGTGTGGCCGGTGCCGATGCCTAAAAACACGCGGCCCGGCGCGAGCTGGTTGATGCTGGCGATCGAATGGGCCGTAACCGGCGCGATGCGCACGCCGGCCACCGATACGCCGGTGCCGAGCCGGATGCGCGAGGTGCTGGCCGCCGCCAGCGCCAGCACGGCATAGGCGTCGGAATACAGCATCTGCGAATCGGCGGCCCAGGCGCAGTCGTAGCCCATGGCCTCGAGATCGACGAACAGCTTCCAGTCCGCGATGCGCGGCACGACGGTGACGCCGAATTTCATGATGCGGTTCCTCCTGCTGCGCGCTGTAAAGCGCCGCGTTGCCGATTAGGATGGCCGCCAAACGGCGCGCGGGAAAGTGCCGGCACCGACAATGTCGCGCGGAGGAATTTCTATGCGCTTGGGCTTATTCTGCCTGTGTCTTGCGGCCTTGGGCGTTGCCTTCACGAAACCATCGTCGGCCGAGGTCACGCGGCTGGAGATCACCAGCAAGAGCTCGTACGGCACTTTTAGGCCCGGCGAATACGTGCTGTGGAAGGGCCGCCTGCACGGCGAGCTTTCAGCCGACGAAGCCATCCCCGACCTCGACAAGGTCAAGCCCAACGCCCGCGGCAAGGTCGAGTACGCGACCGACCTCACGCTGCTGATGCCGGCGCAGCCCGCCAAGGGCAACGGCGCGTTGCTGGTCGACGTGCCCAACCGCGGCCGGGTCTACGGCATTGCGCTCTACAACAGCCCGCGCGACGAGCCATTCGAATCAGGCAATACCGCGCAAGGCACCGGCTTCCTCGAAGACCAGGGCTTTGCGCTCGCCGAGGTGCAATGGGAGCTGGGCAAGGGCGCCGACTTGCCCTCCTTCGTCGACGGCACGGGCAAGACGCTCTACGTCGAGGGCGTGGGCTTTGCGATCGTGCGCGACGCGGCCGAGTTCTTGGCGCACGCCTGGGCCGACGGCACGGGCGTCGCCAATCCCCTGCGCGGCGCCATCAACCGCACCCTGGCCAGCGGCAAGTCGCAGACCGGCCGGTTCCTGAAGACATTCCTGCTCGCCGGCTTCAACAGCGTGCACGGCCGGCGCGTGTTCGACGGCATGCACGTGTTCGTGTCGGGCGCCGGCCTGCTGCCGATCCTGCGCTCCTCGCCCGGTCCGGAATCGAGCGGCAACGGTGCGCCGTCGTTCAGCAATCCCGAGTTCCGCGGCGTGCACGAAGGGCCGTTCACCATCGGCGAGATCATCGCCAGGCTCGAGAAGCGCGGCGAGATCCCGCCGCGCATGATCATGATCAGCAGCACGACCGACTTCCTGTCGCTGCGCGCCTCGCTCGGCCGCACCGGCGCCAGCGGCACGGTCGACCAGCCGCTCCCACCCAATGTGCGCATGTACGAGGTCGCCGGCGCCCCGCACGCCGTGCTGCTCAACTCCGACTGCAAGCTGCCGCGCGAGCGGCTCGACTGGAGCCCTGTCTCGCGCGCCACCCTGCTGCACCTCGACCGCTGGGTGGCCCGGAACACGCCGCCGCCCGCCAGCGAGCTGATGCCGCTCGAGCCGGCCGGGGCCGACCCCGACGTGCTGCGCGCGCCGGCGCACTTGGCGCAAGCCACCGTCATGCGACCGCGCCGCGACGGCGACGGCAATGCGATGGGCGGCGTGCGCCTGCCCGACGTCGCCGTGCCGCTCGGCACGCATGCCGCCCAGCAGGATCCCAAGTCGTTCGCCTGCGCGCTGGCCGGCGCCTTCCTGCCGTTCGCCGCGACCAAGGAGGCGCGCGAGAAGGCCAACGACCCGCGGCTCTCGATCGCCGAGCGCTATGCCGATCGCGACGACTACGTGAACCGCATTCGCGTCGCAGCGCGCGCGCTCGAAGCCGAAGGCTTCCTCCTGCCCGACGATGCCGCAGTGATCATCGCCGCGGCGGCCGCGAGCCAGGCGTTCAAGAAGGGGGAGCTGCCGTGAGCCATACGTTCCGTGCCGCCGGATACCCCTGGCGGCTCCATTGCGGCCGCGCGGCGATCGAGCAAGGCCTCAAGGAGGCCGTCGTGCGCGCCGGCGCCAAGCGCGCCTTCGTCGTCTGCTCGCCCTCGATCAACCGGCGGACCGACAGCGTGCGGCGCATTGCAGCGGCGCTGGGCGATCTTTTCGCCGGCGTGTTCGACGGCATCGAGAAGGATTCGACCTACCGCTCGGTGTGCGCCGCCAAGGAAGCTGCGGTCGCGGCCGGCGCCGATCTGCTGATCGCCGTGGGCGGCGGCAGCGTCATCGTCGCGACGCGCGCCGTGGCGATTTTCATGGCCGAGACCGGCGACCCGTTCAAGCTCATGACGCAGTACCCCGAGGGCAAGCCCGCTTACAGCCCGCGCCTGATGGCGCCCAAGCCCGCGATCGTCAACGTGCCGACGACGCCGACCAGCGCCATGAACCGGGCCGGCACCGGGCTCAAGAATCCGGACATCGACCATCGCATGGAGTATTTCGACCCCAAGACGCGGCCGCAGGCCATCTTCCTCGACGAGGACGTGCTGCTCGCCACACCCGACGACGTGCTGCGCTCGACCGCGACCACGGTGTTCGCGAGCCTTGTCGGCGCCCGCGCCCAACTCGACGCCAATCCGCTGGCCGAAGGCGACGAAGCCCAGGCCTTCCGGCTGGCGCACCGCGCCTATCTCCGGCTAGCCGACGCGCCGCGCGACGCTTCCCTGCGCCTCGACCTCTGCCTCGCCGCTTTCCTGCAGAACCGCGCCGAGGACGACGGCCTGCGCCGCTTCCGCGGCGGAGCCTTCTCCGGCAATTACGCCGTCTCGACGGCGCTGCATGTACGCTATCCGCGTGTCGGCCAGGGCGAATCGACTGCGGTCGTGCATGCCGCCAAGATTCGGCTGTCCGAGAGCATCGAGCTGCCGTCGGCGCGGCGGGTCGCCGAGTCGCTGGCCGTGTGGCGCGAGGGCATGGACGGACAGCAGGCAGCCCTCGCCGTGGCCGACACGCTCGAACAGCTCTATGTCGGCACGGGAATGCCCATCCGCTTGCGCGACATCGACGTCCCGCGCGAGGACTTCGCCAAGATCGCCGCCGAGACGGTCAAGAACTTCAACGCCAACGCCGGCGCGCGTTCGCAGGAAACCCAGATCGCGGAGGCGATGAAGCTCCTCGAAGCGGCTTACTAAGCGCGCCGCAAGCTGCTAACCCAGCCCAGGCTGGCAAGGGAGTAACCGATGGCAGCGCACTTCGACCTCGTGGTTCGCGGCGGCACGCTCGCCGACGGTACCGGCGGCGCGCTTTTCGAAGCCGACGTCGCGGTGCAGGACGGACGCATCGCCGAGATCGGCCGCGTCGCCGGCGCCGGCCGCGAGGAGATCGACGCAAGCGGCCTTTTGGTCACGCCGGGCTTCGTCGACATCCATACGCATTACGACGGCCAGGCGACTTGGGACGACCGCTTCAACCCCTCGTCCGGCCACGGCGTCACCACGGTGCTGATGGGCAATTGCGGCGTCGGCTTCGCGCCCTGCCGGCCGGAGGACCGCGAGACGCTGATGTCGGTGATGGAGGGCGTCGAGGACATTCCCGAGATCGTCATGCGCGAGGGCCTGCCGTGGAACTGGCAGAGCTTTCCCGACTATCTCGAGGCGCTCGGCCAGCGGCGCTGCGACATCGACTTCGCGACGCAGGTGCCGCATGCGCCGCTGCGCGTTTTCGTGATGGGCCGGCGCGGCGTCGATCGCGAGCCGGCGACGGCCGAAGACATGGCGCAGATGGCCGCGCTCGTGACCGAGGGCCTGGAAGCCGGCGCGCTCGGTTTCAGCACGTCGCGGTCGCTGTTCCATCGCCGGCCCGACGGTGCGCTCACCCCCACCATCACCGCAGCCGAGGAGGAGCTTTCAGCCATCGCCCGCGCCATGGGCCGCGCCGGCAAAGGCGTCATCCAGCTTTTAGACGATTTCCAGGACACAGACGACGAAGGCTCGACCGAGTTCGCAATGCTGCGTAGGCTCGTGGCGCAGTCGCGCCGGCCGCTCTCCTTCACCCTGCTCGACCTCTCGGTCTATCCCGGCCGCTGGCAGACGCTCTTGCGCGAGGTCGAGCGCGCTAATCGCGACGGGCTGGCGATCCGTGGCCAGGTGGCGGCCCGCCCGGTGGCGATCCTGTACGGACTGGAGCTGTCGTTCCATCCGTTCTCGACCTGCCCGTCTTATCGCGAGGTCGCCGAGCTGCCGTTGGCGCAGAAGCTCGCGCGCTTGCGCGATCCAAGCTTGCGAGCCCGCTTGTTGAAGGAGGAGCCGGTCTACAGCAATCCCAATATGCTGGCCTTCATGCGCAACGTCGCCAACATGTTCGTGCTGGGCGACCCGCCCAACTACACGCCGCCGGCCGAGCAGCGGCTCGATGCCCGCGCTGCGGCCCTCGGGGTCACGCCGCTCGAGCTCGCTTACGACCTGCTGGTCTCGGGCGATGGCCGCACCATCCTGTTCCAACCCGGCGCCAACTACACCGGCTGCTCGGACGCCAGCATGGCGAGCATGCTGCGCCACGAGAACACGGTCATGGCGCTGGGCGACGGCGGCGCGCATTACGGGATGATCTGCGACGCGAGCTACACCACGCATGCGCTGACCTACTGGACACGCGACCGCGAGGGCGAGCGCTGGCCGCTCAGCTGGACGGTGCAGCAGCTGACCGACGTGCCGGCCCGTGCCGTCGGGCTCGGCGACCGCGGCCGGCTCGGTCCCGGCTACAAGGCCGACCTCAACCTGATCGACTTCGACCGGCTGCGCATCGCCGCCCCGCATCCCGTGCACAACCTGCCGGGCGGTGGCCGGCGCCTCGAGCAGAAGGCCGAAGGCTACCGCGCCACGATCGTTGCGGGCGCGATAACGTATCGCGAGGGGGCGGCGACGGGAGCGTTGCCCGGCCGCCTGGTGCGCGGTGCCCGCTAGTTCTCCTCCCCATCGCGGAACCCGCGATGGGGAGGTGTCGCGGTCATACCGCGACGGAGGGGTCAAGGTTCAATGACGACAAAGATTCACGACCCCTCCGTCCGCTTCGCGGACACCTCCCCTTTGCGGAATCCGCAAAGGGGAGGAATTCTGGTCGCGGCCCTCCTGCTCTCGGGTTGCGTCGGCGGCGCCAGTATCGGCAGCACTTGCCGCACCACCGAGGACACGCTGGCCAACCTGCGCGACGGCATGACCTATAGCGATGTCGTGAAACTGATCGGCTGCCAAGGGACCATCGACCGCAGTAACAATGCCGGCGGCAGCCCGACGACCGTGGCGCGCTGGAGCGGGCCCGGCCAGTCGCCGTTCAGCGCGACGATCATCACCTTCCGCAACGACCGCATGATCGCCTTCGCGGTGAACGGGCAGTAGCTATTGTCATCCCGAGCGATAGCGAGGGATCCTTCCTGCGGCCTCAAGGATCCCTCGCTGCGCTCGGGATGACAGTTATGGCGCTCGGGATGACAGGTTGGCGAACTACACCGTCTTGCTGCGGATGTAGGTGCCGATCTCGACGCAGCCTTCGCGGCCTTCGGACAGGACGGGCGCGAACAGCGGGAAGACGTGCAGCATGTTGGCCCAGATCGAAAGCTTCACCTCGCCGCCTGCGGCGTGGAGCTTCTCGGCCAACCGTGTCGCGTCATCGAGCAGCGTCTCGGCGGTACCCGCCTGGACCAGCACCGGCGGCAGTCCCTTGAGGTCGGCGTGCAGCGGCGCGGCCAGCGGCGTGCGCGCATCCTTGCCGTTGAGGTACATGCCGGACATCCATAGAAGCCCGTCCTTTTGCACCATGGGATCCTGCGCCGCGCGCGTCGTCATGCTGGTGCCGATGCCTTCGAGATCGATCCAGGGCGAGAGCGCCACGGCGCAGGCTGGCAGCCCGAGCTTCTGGTCGCGCAGGTTCACGAGCGTGGCGATGGTGAGGCCGCCGCCTGCGGAATCGCCGGCGATGGCGAGGCGTCGCGTATCAAAGCCCTGGGCGATCAGCCAGCGCCAGGCCTTGGTCGCGTCCTCGACGGCTGCGGGGAACGGGTGCTCGGGGGCCAGGCGATAGTCGATCACCAGGAAGCGCGCGCCGCAGGCGGCCGAGAGGTCGTAGGCCAGGCGCCGGTGGGTGTTGATCGAGCCGATGGCGTAGCCGCCGCCATGCAGGTAGAGCACGGCGCGATCCGGGTCGAAGCCGGGCGCGGCGA
The DNA here is from genome assembly GCA_019235415.1 of Alphaproteobacteria bacterium. GTDB lineage: Bacteria > Pseudomonadota > Alphaproteobacteria > Reyranellales > Reyranellaceae > Reyranella. The sequence continues at coordinate 26,000 of JAFAKN010000028.1, read as the reverse complement.
CCCATTCGGCCGGCACCCCGCCGGCGTCGACCTTCTCGCACTTGGCGTCGGGCGCGCCGCCTAGAAACTCCCCCATCTTCTCGAAGCGGGCGCGCGCGTTGCCAATCTCCGGGTCCTTGGGCATCGGCCGCGACCGCAGCAGGCCGACGAGACTCTCGAGCTGGGCAACTGTCATGGACTTCCCCTCGATGGATGGCGCGCACGAGATTGCCGGCTCGGCCGTCGGCAATTCAAGTGCGCCGCCCTGCGGCACGGCGCATGACAGACGAGTGTGATTTGCCGGCCAAGACCGCAATCGGGTAGAGGGGGGATGTTGCACCCGACATGTCGCTGACCAAAACCTCGCCCAAGGCCGTCACCCTGCTCGCCAATCGCTGGCTGCAGCTGGTGATCGGCGTGGTGTGCATGGTGATGATCTCCAGCCTGCAGCACGGCTGGACGCTGTTCGTGCATCCGATCAACGTGAAATATGAATGGGGACGCGCCGCCATCCAGTGGGCCTTCACCATCTTCATCCTGAGCGAAACGTGGCTGGTGCCGTTCGAGGGCTGGTTCGTCGACCGCATCGGGCCGCGGCCAGTGGCGTTGCTGGGCGGCGCGCTGGTGGCGGCGGCCGGCATCGTGAGCTCGTTCGCCGATTCGCTGCCCCTGCTCTACCTCGGCTCGGCGTTGGCCGGCATCGGCGCCGGCTGCGTCTACGGCACCTGCATCGGCAGCGCACTCAAATGGTTTCCCGATCGCCGCGGGCTTGCTGCCGGCCTCACCGTCGCCGGCTACGGCGTCGGGTCGGCCTTCCTGCTGATCCCGCTGCACGACACCATCCAACAGCAGGGCTACGAAGCGGCATTCCTGTGGTTCGGCGTCGCGCAGGGCGGGATCATTTTCCTGGCGGCGCTGATGCTGGTGAAGCCGCCGCATCATTCGGCGACGACGCACCCGCCGCACGTCTTCCAGACGGCACGCGACTACGCGCCGTCGCAGGTCCTGCGCTCGCCGCTGTTCTGGGTTCTGTTCCTCATGTCGCTGCTGGTCACGGGGGCCGGCCTCACCTTCACCGCCCACCTCGCAGCCATCGCACGCAACTTCCAGGTCGCCGGCATGCCCGTGACGCTGATCGGCGTGACCCTGCCCGCGCTCACCTTCGCCCTCACGCTCGACCGCATCACCAACGGCGTGTCGCGGCCTTTGTGCGGCTGGCTGTCCGACTATATCGGCCGCGAGAACACCATGTTCTTCGCCTTCGGTCTGGGGGCGCTCAGCATCTTCGCGTTCGGCCGCTGGGGTCACGATCCCACGACCTTCGTGCTGCTGGTCGGCGCGGTGTTCTTCGCCTGGGGCGAGGTCGCGAGCCTCTTTCCCGCCACATGCACCGACTACTTTGGCCCGGCCTATGCCACGACCAATGCCGGAATGCTGCACACCGCCAAAGGGGTGGCCGCAATCCTGGTACCGTTGGCCGCGCCGCTGGTCGAGGCCACGGGCAACTGGGAGATGGTGTTCACTATTGCCGTCAGCATGAACCTCGCCGCCGCCGTGCTGGGTATCGCCGTGCTGCGACCCCTGCGCTCGGCGCGCCTTGCGCCATCAGGCGTCGCGGACTGACGCCGCGTGCCGCGGTAAAATCCTTCGATGGCTCACGCCGTCAGCGCTTCAGCCTCGCGCTACGAACGCATGTCGCCCCCGGCCATCGCGCTGGCGGTGTTGCTGCATGCCGCGGTGGCGGCGGCGCTGTGGTGGATGGCCCATGCCATGCCGCGCCAGCCGCCCGACGAGGAGCCGATCGAGGTCACCATCGAGCAGCCCAAGCCGCAGCCGCCGCCGCCGGCGCCGAAACCGGCCCCGGCGCCGAAGCCCGCGCCGGTCGTCCCGGAAAGCTTGCGGCCGCCGGCCGACATCACGGCCGAGAAGCCGACGCAGGTGCCGCCGCCCGCGCCCCCCGGCAAGGAAGCGTCGGCACCGCAACCCAACTCGCGCACGCCGGTCATGCCGCCCGTCATCCGACCTGAACCGCCGCAGGAAGCCAAGATTCCCCACGAGCTCGAGCCGTCCAAGCCAGCGCCCGCGCCACAGCCGACACCAAAGCCGCCGGAACCCCAGACGCAGGCGATGGCCGAGCCGGCGCCACACCCGGCCGCGCGCCCTCCCGAGCTCGAACCGCCGAAGCCCGCGCCCGCGCCTCATCCGACGCCGCCGGCGCCGCAGCAGCATGCGATGGCCGTGCCGCCGCCTCCGCCGCCGCCCAGCCCGCTCAGCCGACGTCCCGAGCTGCTGCCCTCGCCGCTAAAACCCTCGCCGCTGCGCCAGGCGCCGACCGTCACGACGCCGGCAGACCGGCCGTCGTCGTCGCCGTTCGTCAACCCGGCGGATAGCTACAATCGAGCGCGCGTCGCCGACAATTACCTCTGGCAAGTCGTGCGCAAGCTAGTGGGCTACAGCTATCACGCGCACGTCGAGGCGAGCCAGGGCGTGACCGTCGTGCGCGTAGTGATCGCGCGCGACGGACGTCTGCTCGACGTCGAGATTGCGCGATCGAGCGGCTATCCCGAATTCGATCGCGGCGTCCTGGCCGGCGTGCGCTCGGGTTCGCCCTATGCGCCGCTGCCGCCCGAGATCCCCGGCCCCAACGCGACATTCACCCTGCCGCTGGTCTCGGTGCAGCGTTAACCGAACCCCATCCTGCTGGGGGCGCGCGACTCCAGTCGCGCGTCATTGTCGATACCGCGGAAGACCGCGCCACTGGAGTGGCGCGCCCCCAGCGGACCGCCTCTCTCCTAGCTGAACCTCGCCCGCAGGCGCGGGGCGACCTCGCGGGCGAAGCGCTCGAGGCTGGCGTTCATCTCGTCGGGCCGCAAGCCGGGCGGCACCGCCCAGGTCACGATGTCGGTGAAGCCGTATTCCTCGATGAAGGCGGTGAGCTCGGCGACGCAGTGCTCGACGTTGCCGACCACCCAGGTCTGCGGGATACGGTCGGCCTCGGTGATGCCGGCCACGCCGCCATGCCCGCCGGCGGCTTCGCGGAAGCGGTTGTAGATCTCCATGCGGCGGCGCTCGGCGACGCGCACGGCGGCCCAATCGCGCTCGCGGTCGTCGCTCACCAGGCACGAGCGGATGATGCCGACGCGAAAGTCGGCCGGATCGCGGCCGTCAGCCTTCATCTTGGCCAGCCATGGATCGAGCGCCTGCGCCCGCGGCCCCTGCGGCAGGAGGTTGGCGCCGAACCTCGCGGCGCGCAGTGCACCGGGCTGCGACATCGCCGCGACCCAGAGCGGCGGCCCTCCGGGCTGCACGTAGCCCGGCGTGACCTTGACGTCCTGGAAGCTGTAGCGCTTGCCCTCGAAGCTGAAGCTCTCGCCGGTGAAGGCGCGGCGCAGCACGGCGATGCCTTCGTCGGTCAGCGACACGCGCCGCGGCACAGGGAGCCCGAAGCCGCGGAACTCGTGCGGCGCGTAGCCCATGCCGACGCCGATCTCGACCCGCCCGCCGCTGATGTTGTCCAGCACGGCGAGATCCTCGGCAAGCCGGACCGGATGGTTGAACGGCAGCAGGCAGACGTCGCACGAGAAGCGCACGTGCTTGGTGCGCGCCGCCATCGCCGCGGCGACGGGTATCCACGACGGCAGGTAGCCGTCATCGACGAAGTGATGCTCGGTGAACCACACGAGGTCGAGGCCGAGCCCGTCGAGCCACGCCACCTGCTCCAGGATCGCGGCATAGAGCTCGGGATGGCTCATGCCGGACTCCGGCGGATTGCGGAAGTCGTACGCCACGCCCAAGCGCAATCGTTTTGCCATCGTTCGTTTCCTCCGCTGATGTTGCGTTCATTCTAACGGAGGCCGAGACGAGGCCAGACCGCCAAGCGATAGGTGACGGTAACGACGCGCTCTTTATCGTGCCAAAATCGGCGCCGAGCGAAACGCACTACGAATTTCGTCACTCGCGACGGCGCCAAGACCGTCGAAGGGAGTAGCCATGGCCACAGCGATCACCGTCCAACGCCAGCGGCGCCAGTTCGTGCCTGACGAGGCCTGGCTCGCCAAGCAGGCGAAGGAGCCGATCCTCGAGCCGGACCTGCCGATCGTCGATCCCCACCATCACCTGTGGGACCACGCCAACCACCGCTATCTTTTAGACGAGCTGCTGGCCGACACCGGTTCGGGTCACAACATCACCGCCACGGTCTATATCGACTGCCGCTCGATGTATCGTGCCGACGGTCCCGCCGAGATGAAGCCGGTCGGCGAGACGGAGTTCGCCAACGGCGTGGCGGCGATGAGCGCCAGCGGCCTCTACGGTCCGACGCGCGCTTGCGCCGGGATCGTCTCCTTTGTCGACATGACGCTGGGAGCGCGCGCCCGCGCGGTGCTCGAGGCGCACGTCGCGGCCGGCGACGGCCGCTTCCGCGGCATCCGCCACGCCGGCGGCTGGGATCCCAGCCCCGACGTGCGCAACAGCCACACCAATCCGCCGAAGGATCTCTACGCCCAGGCCAACTACCGGGAAGGCGTCGCGCAACTCGGCGCGCTCGGCCTCACCTACGAAGCCTGGCAGTACCATCCGCAGCTGAAGGAGGTCACAGCGCTGGCGCGCGCCGTGCCGCAGACCACCATGATCCTCAATCATTGCGGCGGGCCGCTCGGTATCGGCCCCTATGCCAGCAAGAAGGACGAGGTGTTCGCCAACTGGAAGGCCGACATGGCCGAGCTTGGGAAATGCCCCAACGTCGTCGTCAAGCTGGGCGGGCTCGGCATGGACATCGGCATGTTCGGCCACATGCACCGCCCCGTGCCGCCCACGTCACGTGACATCGCCGACGCCTGGAAGCCGTGGATCGAGACCTGCATCGAGGCGTTCGGCGCCGACCGCTGCATGTTCGAAAGCAACTTCCCGGTCGACAAGCTCTCGACCGGCTACGCCGTGCTGTACAACGCCTTCAAGCTGATGGCCGCCGGCGCCTCAGCGAGCGAGAAGGCGGCGCTGTTCAGGGACACGGCGCGGCGGGTTTATCGATTGCCTTGACTTCCTCCCCTCGCTCGCGAGGGGAGGTGTCGGCGTAGCCGACGGAGGGGTCAAGCTCATGATTCATGACCCCTCCGTCCCCGCAAGGCGGCGACACCTCCCCAGCTGCGCTGGGGAGGAGAAGAAAGAAGAGAGAACAAATGTTGAAGCGTGTGCTGATCGCCAATCGCGGCGAGATCGCGATCCGGATCGCGCGGGCGGCGGCGTCGCTCGGCCTGGAATCGGTCGCGGTGTATGCGCCGGCCGATAGCCAGTCGCTGCACACCAGGCTCGCGAGCACGGCGCGCGAGCTAAAAGCTCGCTGCGCCAGCACCGACCCGGTGCGCGCCTATCTCGACATCGACGCGCTGCTCGCCATCGCGCGAGAGACCGGGTGCGACTGCGTGCATCCCGGCTACGGCTTCCTGGCCGAGAACGCCAACTTCGCCGAGCGCTGCCACGATGCCGGCCTGAAGTTCGTCGGGCCCGCAGCATCGACTCTCGCCTTGTTCGGCGACAAGGTCGAGGCGCGCGCCTTCGCGCAGTCGCACGGCGTGCCGGTGATCCCGGGCGCGCCGACGGCGCTCGCCTCCGCGGCCGAGGCCAAGGCGCTTGCACAGGCGGTCGGGTATCCGGTGATGCTGAAAGCCTCGGCCGGCGGCGGCGGGCGCGGCATGCGCATCGTGGCCCGCGACGCCGAGATGGAGGAGGCGTTTGCGCGCTGCCAGGGCGAAGCGCAGGCCGCCTTCGGCGACAGCGCCGTGTTCCTGGAGAAGATCGTGCCGCGGCCAAGGCACATCGAGGTCCAGGTGCTGGGCGATGGCCACGGCAAGGTCGTGCATCTCCACGAGCGCGACTGCTCGGTGCAATTGCGCCATCAGAAGGTCGTCGAGGTCGCGCCGGCGCCAAATCTCGACGAAGCCCTTCGCCGGTGCATCCTGGCCGATGCCGTGAAGCTTGCCACCGCTGCCCGTTTCGAGAACGCCGGCACCGTGGAATTCCTCGTGAACCCCGAAGCGGGCGCGCACTTCTTCATCGAGTGCAATCCGCGCATCCAGGTCGAGCACACCGTCACCGAGCAGGTGCTGGGCTTCGACCTCGTCGAAGCGCAGTTCCGCATCGCCGCCGGCGCCTCACTGGCGGAGCTCGGGCTCGCCGCCCAGGACCAGGTCCCCAAGCCGCGCGGCTTTGCGGTGCAAGCGCGCGTCGTAGCGACAGGCGCGGGCACCTTGACCGCCTATCGCGAGCCGTCCGGCCCCGGCGTTCGCGTCGACGCCTGCGGCTACGTGGGGCTGGCGCCGCCGCCGCAGTTCGATCCGCTGCTCGCCAAGCTGATCGCCCAGTCGGGCTCGTCAGGAACGTTTGATTCGGCGGTCGACCGTCTGCAGCGCGCGCTCGACGAATTCCATGTCGCCGGCATGCCGACCAACATCGCTCAGCTGCGCGCGATCCTGCACCACCCCGCGTTCCGCGCCGGCGACGCGCGCACGACCCTGCTCGGCGAGGCGCCGGAGCTCGCCGCCGCGGCCAACAAAGGCAAGCCGGCGCCCTTGCAGTTCCTCGAGCAGCAGGCCGAAGCCCTGAATCGTGGCCGTGGGCCCGCAAGCCCGATGGCGATCCCGCGCCCGCCGCTCGCCATCCCCGAGGGACACGAGCCGATCGAGAGCCCACACGCCGGCTCGCTGGTCGACATCCGCGTGCGCGAAGGCGACGAGGTTTTGGCCGGCGCGGTGCTGTTCGTCGTCTCGGCGATGAAGATGGAAACCTCGGTCGCAGCTCCCTGCCCCGGTGTCATTGCGAGCGTGGCGCCGCTTGCGGTGGGCCAATCCGTCGATGGTAGCCAGGTGCTGGCGGTGATCCGTCCCTCGGGTGCGAAGGCCGCCATCGCGGTGACCGACGAAGGCTGGACGCCGATGCTCGACAAGGTGGCGCGCCTGCAGGCCATCGCGCACGCGCGGCTGGCGCCTGGGTCGCGCGAGCCCGGCGTGGTGCGCCAGCGCGATCGCGGCAAGCTCACCTGCCGCGAGCGTATCGGCGCGCTGCTCGACCCCGGCAGCTTCCGCGAGATCGGCAGCCTGGCGGGCTTCGCGAGCTACGACGAGGCGGGCGGGATCCTGGAGTTCACACCGGCCAGCCACGTCGGTGGCCAGGGCCGCATCGAAGGACGGCCCTGCATCGTCTGCGCCGACGACTTCACGTCGCGCGGCGGCCACGCCGACGGGGCGATTGGCCAGAAGTCGCGCTATCTGGACCGGCTGTCGATCGAGCTCAGGACGCCGTCGATTCGCCTGCTCGACGGCTCGTCGGGCGGCGGCAGCGTGGCGACCATGGTGCCCAAGCAATCGGGTGAGGCGTCGGCGAAAGAGAGCACGATCAAGGAGAGCACAGGCGCCATCAAGGCCGGCCGGCCACGCGTGGTGGGCGGCGGCGGCTCGTTCCTGCCCGGCCATCTCGGCAGCACCTACTACGTCGAGCAGCTCGCCACCGTGCCGGTGGTCAACCTGCTGCTGGGCAGCGTGGTCGGCATCGGCGCCGCCAAAGCCGTGCTCGGCCACTTCTCGGTGGTCGCGCGCGCCATCGCCCAGCTGTTCGTCGCCGGCCCGCCGGTCGTCAGCCACGCCATGGGCTACGACGTCACCAAGGAGGACCTGGGCGGCTGGCACATCCATTGCCGCAACGGCTCGGTCGACAACCTCGCCGAGACCGAGCAGGACGCGATGGCGATGACGCGGCGGTTCCTGTCGTATCTGCCGTCGAGCGTGTACGAGGCGCCACCGATCATTGCCGCCGACCTCGCCGACCCGGCCGATCGTCGCGAGGAAGAGCTGCTGACCCTCGTGCCACGCAAGCGCACCGCGACGTTCGACATCCGCCGCGCCATCCGGCTGATGGCCGATAAAGGCTCGTTTTTCGAGATCGGTCCGCTGTGGGGCACCGACCAGGTCACGGGCTTCGTGCGCTTCAACGGCTATCCGATGGGCGTCATCGCGTCGGACAGCCGGCACATCAACGGCGGCGCGCTGACCGCCGACGGCTGCGACAAGCTGCGCCGCCATCTCGACCTCTGCGACCTCTTCCATCTGCCGATCCTGAACCTGATCGACAATCCGGGCTTTGCCGTCGGCATCGAGCACGAGATGACCGGCACCATCCGCAAGGGCGGCGAATGGATGGTGGCCTTCGCCCAGGTGAGCGTGCCGATCTTCACGGTGCTGATGCGCCGAAGCTTCGGCGTCGCCGGCAACAACTACGCCACGCCGCGCTCGGCCGCGTCGACGCGCGTGGCCTGGCCGGCAGCCGACGTCGGCGGCATCCCGCCCGAAGGCGGCATCGAGGCGGCCTACAAGCGCCAGCTCGCCGAGGCCGCCGATCCGGCCGCGCTGCGCGCCGAGATCAACGCCCGCATCGAAAGCGTGCGCGGGCCGATCGGGCCGCTCAACCGCTTCGAGATCGAGGAGATGATCGACCCGCGCGACACCCGCCGGCTGGTCTGCGAATGGCTGGCCGATACTTGGCGCCTTGTGACGCAACCTTCGCGCCTGGCGCCGCGTGCACTGCAGTTCAGGCCTTGACGCGCAATGGGGCTGGGCGCACGTCATCCAGCGACGCGTCTTTTTCACCGTTGAATGATCGCGCCACTTAGCGCGGAGGTTACTCCGCGCGCAGCTGGCGCGCCCCCAGCGGCTCTGTCGACGGAAGCTGAATTGTGCGCGTGATTCCGATCGCCTGCAGGAAGGGCTCGTCGTGGCTCACGATCAGGAGGGCGCCGTCGTAGGCCCGTAGTCCTGCCTCGACGGTTTCGATCGACTCGATGTCGAGATGGTTGGTCGGCTCGTCGAGGATCAGGAGCGCCGGCGGCCTGACGCCCAGCACGCAGGCGAGCGCGGCGCGCAGCATCTGGCCGCCGCTCAGGCTGGCGACGGGTTGCAGCGCCGCGTCGGCGCGGAACATGAAGCGCGCCAGAGTCGCGCGACAGGCGTTCTCGTCCGCCTCCGGGTTGAGGCGCAGGAAGTTGTCGCGGATGGTTTCTACCGGGTCCAGCAGGCTCACCTTCTGTTCGAGCAAGGCGAAGTCAGTCGTCAACCGCACCGTCCCGGTCCAGGGCTTCAGCAGCCCGGCGATCAGCGCCAGCGCCGTCGTCTTGCCGCAGCCGTTGGGCCCGGTGATCGCCACGCGCTCCGGACCGGTCACGAGGAGGCTGAACCCACGCAGCACCGGCTCGCCGGGGCGGTAGCCGACCGTCACGTCGTCGACGGCGAGCACGCGCTTGCCGGCCGGCAGCGCACAGGACGGGATGGCGACCGTGAACGGCTGCAGGATTTCGATGCGCCGGCGCGCCGAGACGACTCCTTCGACTGCCTGCGCGCGGCGCCGCTCGGCCAGGCGGGCACCGGCGCCGCCGGTGTTCTCGCTGGTGTTGCGCATCGTGTTCAGCGCGATGCGCGGAATGTCTCCGCGGCGTCGCGTGTTGCGCCCGGCGCGGTCGCGACGGGCCTGCCGCTCGACGTTGGCTTGCGCCTGCCGGTCGATCTCCTCGAGCCGCCCCTCGGCGTCGGCGAGGTCGTGCTCGGCCGCCGCCAGCTCGAGACGCTTGCGCTCTCGATAGTGGCTGAAATTGCCGCCGTAGCGCGTGGCGCCGAGCGAGGTGAGCTCGACGATCGAGTCCATCGTCTCGAGCAGGTCGCGGTCGTGGCTGACGACGATCGCGCCCGACCGCCAGCCGGCCAGCAGGTCGACGACAATCGCCCGCCCCTCGCGGTCGAGATTGTTGGTCGGCTCGTCGAGCAGGATGAAGTCGGGCTCGGCGAAGACCAGCGCGGCGAGCGCCGCACGTGTGCGTTGGCCTCCCGAGAGCGACGACAGCAGCGTCTCGGGTTTTGCGTCCAGCCCGAGCCGCGCCAGCGACGCGGCGAGCCGCGCCTCGAGAGTCCAGTCGATCTCCGCGATGTCGTCGCCCGTCGCCTGCCCGGCTTCGGCGCGACGCAGCATGGCGAGTTGGCGACCGATGCCGAACAGGTCGGCCACCGTTTCGTGGTTGGCGATCTGGACGGCCTGGTGCAGAACGCCGAGCGTCCCGGCGACGCTCACGGCGCCCGAATGCGCCTGCAGCTCACCGGCGATCAGCTTCAGAAGCGTGGTCTTGCCGACGCCGTTGCGGCCGACGAGGCCGTGGCGGCCCGCATCGAAGCTGAGATCGAGATGTGAGAAAAGCGGCCGGCCGTCAGGCGTGGACCAGGCGAGATCGGCGAGCGTGATGGAAGCGGAAGCAGACATGGATTTCCCCGACGGCAAAAAGATTGGCGGTTGCTGTCGGTTGGAAATCCATTGCTCACAGGTCCTCTCGAGGGAACGCGGAAGCTAGTTGTTCGGCGAACCTCTTTCAAGCGAGGACCGAGGGCGTCCCGCCCGCACCTGTAATCCCGAGCCCGCAGGCCGAGGGACCTTTCCGTTTGCCTCAAGGATCCCTCGCTACGCTCGGGATGACATAGAGCGGTCCGGAGGCACGTAGTCCTTCAGGCGAGGGCGGCGCGCACGGTCGCGCGCAGCGCGGGCAGCACGTCGCTCTCGAACCAGGGATTGCGGCGCATCCAGATCGTGCTGCGCCACGACGGATGCGGCAGTGGGAACAGGCCGTCGCCACAGGTGCGGAAGTCGCGCACGGTCTCGGTCAGGCTGCGCCTTGCCCTTCGTGCCCTGTGGTAGTGGGCCTGGGCGTAGCCACCCACCAGCAGGGTCAGGCGAACATCGCTGAGCAGGCCGAACACGCGGGCGTGCCACAGCGGCGCGCATTCGCGGCGCGGCGGCAGGTCGCCGCTCCTGCCGCGGCCGGGATAGCAGAAGCCCATCGGCACCAGCGCGACCTTGTCGGGATCGTAGAACTCGGCCCGCGAGAGGCCGGTCCACTCGCGCAGCCGGTCGCCGCTCTTGTCGTCCCACGGGATGCCGCTGGCATGCACGCGCGAGCCCGGCGCCTGGCCGACGATGACCAGGCGCGATCGGTCGCTGAACTGCACGGTGGGCCGCGGGCCGGCCGCGAGCTCGGACTCGCAGACCGTGCACGACCTGATCTCTTCGATCAACGAGATCGCGTCCAGCGTCACACCATCAGGTTGACCGTGACGTTCTTGCGCTGGGTGAAGCTGTCGAGCATGCCCTCGAGCGAGAACTCGCGGCCGATGCCGCTCTGCTTAAAACCGCCGTACGACATGCCGGGCACCTGGCCGAGCCCCTGGTTGACCTGCACCCAGCCCGATTCGATGGCATGCGCGGCGCGCAGGCCGCGGCCGATGTCGTGCGTCCAGACATAGGCCGCGAGCCCGTAGTGGCTGTCGTTGGCCATGCGGATCGCCTCGGCCTCGTCGCTCCAGCGGATCGCCACCAGCACCGGCCCAAAGATCTCCTCGCGCGCCAGCCGCCAGTCGTTGGAGCGATCGGCGAACACCGTCGGGATGGTGAAGTAGCCTTCGCTCAGCGGCCCGGTCTTGGGCGGCAGGCCGCCGAACACCAACTTGGCGTCGGGGCGCTTGAGGCCCTCGTCGATGTAGCGGCAGACCTTGGTGAACTGCTTGTTGTTTATGATGGTTCCGATGTCGGTCGCCTCGTCGAGCGGATCGCCGATCTTGAGCGCAGTAGCCTTCTTCTCGAGCTTGGCGAGAAAGGAATCGAAGATGTCCTCGTGCAGGAAGAGCCGCGAGCCGGCCGTGCAGCTCTGGCTCTGCCGCGTGAAGCGCATGGCGGCGATGATGCCGTCGACCGCCCAGTCCTCGTCGGCGTCGGGATAGACGATCGACGGGCTCTTGCCGCCGAGCTCGAGCGACACCGGCACGATGCGCTCGGCGGCGGCCCGCATGATGATCTTGCCGACCTCGGTCGAGCCGGTGAACGAGAGCTTGCGGATGCCGGGATGGCTGGCGATGGCGCCCCCGCATTCCTCGCCGAACCCGGTCAGCACGTTCAACACCCCGGGCGGCAGGAACTGCTGGCAGATCTCGGCCATCAGCAGCACGCCGAGGGGCGCGTCCTCGGCCGCCTTCATGACCATGGTGTTGCCGGCGCAGAGCGCCGGCGCGATCTTGAGCGCTGCCAGCATCACTGGCGCGTTCCACGGGATCACCGCGCCGACCACGCCCAGCGGCTCGCGCCGAGTGTAGGAGAGGACGTTCTCGCCGAGCGGAATGGTCTCGCCCTTGAGCTCGGAGCCCAGCCCGCCGAAGTAGCGGTAGATGTCGGCCGTGATGTTGGCCTCGCCGCGCGCCTGGGTGCGCAGCGCATTGCCGGTCTCGAGCGCGATGGTGCGGGCCAGCTCCTCGGTGCGCGCCTGTAATGCCTCGGCGATCTTGAGCAGGAGCTTGCCGCGCTCGCGCGGTGGCATTCTACGCCATTCGCCGTAAGCCTTGGTGGCGGCTGCCACGGCACGGTCGACGTCGGCGGCGTTGCCGCGCGGCACCTCGGCGATCGGCTGAAGCTTGGCCGGATTCTCGACGGTGATGCGCGCGCCCGAGGCGCTGTCGACCGATTGGCCGTCGATCAGCATCCCCTTGTAGCCAAGCGAGGTGGCTTGCGGTTTGGCTTGGGTGGTGGTCGACATGCGGGGCTCCTCCGGGCGATCCAGAAATCGGGCCGGAGTTTGGCCCGCACGCCAACCAGCCTCAAGCTTTCCGCCGTCGCAGCCAACCGCACCGCCAATGCCTCTTCCGCACTGAGCGTGCGCGCAACGGCGTGCACGGTTTCGGCGATGCGCACCGCGGCCTGGATCTTCTCGGCGGAAATCCATGCTCGTGTAGCGCCTTCTCGTGCGGCCCTGGCGCCCCTGTCATCCCGAGCGCAGCGAGGGACCTTTGGGCGGTAACAGGAAAGGTCCCTCGCTTCGCTCGGGATGACAGAGGAAGCTACTTCTTTCCTTTCGCGGCCTTGGCTTTACGCTTCTTCTCCGTGAGCTCGCCGTACCGCATGCCTTCGAGCTTGATGCCATCGGGATCGAGGAAGAACACGGCGTAATAGTCCTCGTAGTACTCGTCGGCGGGATCGACGATCTTTATGCCCTCGCGTTCGAGGAAGGCCTGCAGGTCGTCGACGTCCTTCCGACTGCGCAGCTCGAAGGCATAGTGGTGCAGGCCGACATCGCCGATCTGGTACTTCTTTCGGCCTTCGGCGCCGGCGATCCAATAGCGCGTCTTGCCGTTGGTCCAGCCGATCGTGCCCGGGTATTCGTCGGAGATCTCGAAGCCCAGGAAGTCGAACAGCTTGCCGTAGAAGGCCTTCGACTTCTCGTAGTCGCTGACCCGGATGGAGATGTGGTCGATGCCGACCACCTTGCAGACGCGAGCCATGCAGCACCTCCCGGCATCCTAAAGCGTATTGTGAGCGGGGCCGATATATCGGATTGTTTTCGACAAATTGCCAATCAAAGGCGGGGGACGATCATGGGTTGGACAAGGAAGGCACTCGGCGTGCTGACGCTCGCGGCGAGCGCCCTGCTCGGGGTGGAAGCGAATGCGGCCACGCTCGACCGCATCCGCGAGACCAAGACGCTGCGTATCGCCTACGATCCTGGCGCGCCGCCGTTCTCCTACATCGTGCCCGGCAGCCCGCCGACGGCGCAGCCGCAGGGCTATTCCATCGAGCTCTGCCGCGCCCTCGCCGATCAGTTCAAGGAGCAGCTCAAGCTCCCCGACCTCAAGATCGTCTATGTGACGGTGGACTCGAAGGACCGCTTCGACGTCATCACCCAGGACAAGGCCGATCTGCTGTGCGAATCGGCGACGGCCACGCTGTCGCGCCGCCAGATTGTCGATTTCTCGCTGCCGATCTTCATCGACGGTGCCAGCTTCATCATCCGCCCGGATGGGCCGCGCGACGTCAAATTCCTGGCCGGCAAGAAGGTCGCCGTGCTGCCCGGGACGACCACCGAGCAGGAGCTGCGCCGGGCGCTCACCGGCACGCACATCGACGCCGAGATCGTGCTGGTGAACACCAACCAGGAGGGCATCGACGCCGTCGAGAAGGGCATCGTCGCCGCCTACTTCGCCGACCGCGCCACGCTCACCTTCCTGCTGCGCAAGGAGAAGGCCGCGGCCAACCTCCTGATGGCCGAGACCTATCTCAGCGTCGAGCCGATCGCACTTGCGCTCAGGAAGGGCGACAGCGACTTCCGGCTGGCGGTCGACACCGCACTGTCACACATCTATCGCCGCGGCGAGATCACGGTGATCTTCAAGACGGCGTTCGGGGTGCTGAGCACGCCGAGCCCCATCCTGGCCAGCCTGTATCAGATCTCGGGCTTGCCGGACTAGGCGCCGCACACTACTTGAGCGGCGGCCGTCATGCGTCGTCTTTCCGTCCTCGATCAATCGATTGCCGTCAACGGGCGCCCCCACGACCAATCGATCCGCAACACCGTGGCGCTGGCCCGCCATTGCGAGGCGCTGGGCTACGAGCGGTTCTGGGTGTCCGAGCACCACAACCATCCGACCATCGTCGGGACGGCGCCCGAGATCCTGATCGCGGCCATCGCCGCCACCACCGAGCGCATCCGGATCGGCAGCGCTGGTATCATGCTGCCGCACTACTCGGCCTTCAAGGTGGCCGAGCAGTTCCGCGTGCTCGACGCGCTGGCGCCGGGGCGCATCGATCTCGGCCTGGGGCGCGCGCCCGGCTCCGACGGCCGCACGGCCTTCGCTCTCAATCCGCTGGCCAACGAGCGGCCGGAGCATTTCCCGGCCGACGTGCGCGACCTCATCGCCTGGGTGCACGACGAGCCGTTGGTCGAGCGCCATCCCTTCGCCGCCGTCAAAGCCTTTCCGCAAGGACCGACAGCGCCGGAAATATGGATACTGGGCAGCTCGGACTACGGGGCGCAGGTCGCGGCCCTGTTCGGCCTGCCCTATTCCTACGCCTGGTTCTTCGGCGATGCCAAGACCGGCGAGCATGCGATCGATCTCTACCGGCGCACCTACCGTCCGAGCGCCCGCCATCCCGAGCCGCGCAGCGGGTTGTGTGTCTGGGCGCTGGCTGCCGACACGATGGAGGAGGCGCAGCACCACTTTACCTCTCGTGCATTGTCGCGCTTCAACCGCGACCGCGGCATCCTGGCGCCGCTCGACCCGCCCGACGTCGCTGCCCAGGCGCTCGCCAAGTTCGATCCGGCGCGCGTCGAGCGCTTCCGGCAGACCTCCTTCGTCGGCACCGGCCCCGAGGTGGCGGCGCGCATCGAGGAGTTGCGCCAGAAGGTCGGCGTCGACGAGATGGCGGTGGTCACCTGGACGCACGACGAGGAGGTGCGGCGCACGAGCTACACCCATCTCGCCCGCGCCATGGGCTTTGCTCCGGCCGAGTCGACGCAAGGATCGCGGGTGCCCGTCCTCAGCACGGCCCAGGAATCCCGCCCGCTTGTAGCTCACGAAGCGGGCGGGACGCCCGTGGCCATGACGAAGCCCGAGTCATAGTTTCATATATTGGCCCCTTACTTGGATCGGAAGAGGGATGCGCAGACCCTCCACGAGTTCCGGGCAGTCGCGCAGTTTCGCCTCGCCGAGGCCGATCATTCTTCGGCAAGAACGAGCTTTTTGTCTCGCACGTCGACGAACTTTTGCACGTGTTCGCCGAACAACTCGTCGGGCACATATTGGAAGATCTCAATATCCTTACCGTCGCATTCCATGACACGTGAACGATCGACGACATCGGCCTTTTCGAAGGCCAGCCCAAGCTGCGGAACGAAGTCAGGATCCTCGCTGGCCATTACCACCCAGTCGATTACGGGCACATACCCTGGCCCGATCTGGCGTTCAGCCCACTTTGTCCACGCATCGACAAAGGCCGCCGCTCGGGTAGTGATCTTCACCTTCCTCATATGCCCCTCACCTGGGACTTGGCGTGTCCCCCCAAGGAAGGTCGCCGATGCCGCGAACCCGGAACGGGGGACCGATTTCGATCAGTCTTCGGCAACAATGAATCTGCCGTTTCTCAAATCGATGGACTTTCGACCACCTGCGCCCAATGACTTATCCGGCGCATAAATCAGCTAGACGGCGCTGTCGCAACGAACCTGTGGTTGCGACGCCTTCCGTTCCAAGGGGTGCTACGGACCGTTCGAGTCTTCAGCAAGAACAAGCTCGTTGTTCACCACATCGATGAACTTTTGCCTCTCTTGCCCAAACAGCTCGTCAGGAACGTACTGAAAGATCTCGACCTCTTTCCCGTCGCATTGCATGGCACGCGACCGATCGACAACGCCAGATTTTTCAAAGGCGATTCCAAGGTGCGGAGCAAAGTCGGGATCACCGGTATCCATCACTAGCCACGTGATGACGGGCACATAGCCCGCGCCTATCTTCGGCTCGGCCCACCCCGCCCATTGATTGACGAGAATGACGGCCTCCGCGGTGATCCGTATCTTCTTCATGCAAGCCCTCACCTAGGACGTTGTCGATCTCCCCAAGTGAAGGTCCCGCGACCGGAGACTTGGAACGGAGGACAGGGTCCACTTGGATAGCTGGGCGTGGCTACCCACTCTCCACTGGGACATTGATGCACGCAATAGGGTCCGGCTCTCATGACTTCCTGACACAGTTCGCCCGCGTCTCCAACCGCGGATGGAAGTTGTGAAATCCACTCTTCAGCGGCGTTTGCACCTCCACTCGACGGTTCCCAAACTCCGATGCCACGGACAGCGTTACTTAGACGGAGGTATGGCTTGCGTGCCAGAACTGCCGTCGGCGAAAGCATTTCGTAGGATGCGCTCATCGGATCGGAGTCCACCCGGCCCGACCCATCATTGGCTGTGCCGACGCGAAATCCAGGTACAGTGTTGCTCACGTTGAACATCGGTCTGACCTCCTGGAGAGGCGCAGGGATTGCGGATCTCCCCCTGCTCCGTTAGTGTGTATAATGCATATCGCAGTTTTACTTAAGGTAGTCAAGCGCCCTCTTCCGCCAAATCGTCACCCTGGAAGGGGTCCAGCGCGGATTGTGTGGCTGCCCCATCGAGTGGGCTCTCTGAGAAGACCGCAGTCGTCACCTTGAGGCTGGAAGGTGCGCCAGCTCCACCTGCTTCGTCCGCGTCACAGGTATCGCATCAGACGACGGACCACGGGCGTCCCTGCCCGCTTGAGTCGAGGCGGGCGGGTCCTTCGGCCGCGCTCGGGACAGTCGGCCCTCAGTCCTCGTGAGCGAAGCCTAGCGCGGCTCGGTCCAGCTCTCCGAAAAGGCCAGCGCGCAAGTGCTGAACGGCCGGCCCTCGCGCTCGCGCTTCCAGGGCTGACCGCGGGCCTGCTGGCCGCTGATGGTCAGCCGGGCGCCCATCGCCGGCACCAGCACGGTGCAGACGCCATAGGGTCGGCCATTGGGCGGCTGGTTGGGCTCGGTGTGGATCAGGAGCGGCTCACCGATGTCGTACCAGGTGAGCGCGATCTCCGCGTCGTGCGCGCTCACGTACTCGGTCCAGAAATAGCGCGGATCGCCCGACTTGGAGAACGCCGCCTCGGTCACCGGGATCGACTGGTCCTTGAGCTCGGCGTTCAGCATGCCTTGCACGGTCTGCTGCAGCCAGCGGGCCATCGCGATGTTGTCGGAATAGATGTGCCAGTGGCCGTGCGTCAGCTCGCTCTTGAGATAGAGCACGTGCCCCGGGCCGGCCGGGCAGAACACGATGCGCCAGAAGCTCGCATCGGTGGAATTGGGATCGCCGTCCTTCTCGGTCAGACGGATGAAAGGATTCTCGCCTGTGAGAATCATACGATGTGGGTCAGCCACACTCATGCTCTTCCCCTCGTTTGGAACCGTACCGTGCAAACAACGTTTTCCGTCGATTGCAGGAAGAGCCTAGCAGGAGAACCGGGATGAGCGACCATTTTCGTCGCAGCGGGGTCGTTTTCGTGGCGATCGCGGCAGTCGCCTTTTCGTGCGCCGCGCAAGCCCAGAGCGAGCCCCCCGGCCGCGTCGGACGGCTGGCCTTCACCCAAGGCACCGTCTCGTTCCACGATCCGCAGCAGGACGGCTGGACGCCGGCGATGGTCAACACGCCGCTCACCTCGGGCGATGCGATCTGGACCGAGCCCAACGCCCACAGCGAGGTCTCGCTCAGCGGCACGCGCATCCGCATGGAGGGCGCCACGCAGCTCGACATGCTGGCGGTCGACGACAGCCAGACGCGCCTGCAGCTCGACCAGGGCCGCATCGACGTGCGCAGCTTCGCGATGGATACCCAGCAGCCTTACCAGGTGCTGACGCCGCGCGGCACGGCGAGCCTCACCGACCAGGGCGACTACTACATCGAGTCCGGCTCGAGCCAGGATCCGACCCGGCTCGGCGTGCGCAGCGGCGCCGCCGAGTTCCAGGCGATGAACGGCCAGACCGTGCCGGTGCATCCCGGCGAGGTCGCCGAGCTGACCGGCGACCCCGACAACCCGCAGATCCGCATCGTCAATACCGCGCCGCCCCCGCCGCCCGGCTACTGGGCGGTGCGCGACCGACAGGTCGTCTACGACCAGCCGCCGCAATACCTCACCGCCAGCGTGACGGGCTACGAGGACCTCAACGCCTACGGCGCGTGGACCAACGACCCGACCTACGGCGAGGTCTGGTATCCGCGCGCCGTGCCGGCGGGCTGGGAGCCCTACCGCACCGGCCGCTGGGTCTACCAGCCGCCGTGGGGCTGGACCTGGGTCGACGACCAGCCTTGGGGCTTCGCGCCCTACCATTACGGCCGCTGGGCGCATGTCGGCTCGCGCTGGGCCTGGGTGCCGCCCGAGCGCGAGCAACGGCCGATGTACGCGCCGGCACTGGTCGCGTTCGTGGGCGGCGTCGAGCTCGCCGCCGTTCTCGGCAATCGCGCCGCCTCACCGGTGGGTTGGTTCCCGTTGGGTCCGCGCGAGGCCTACGTCCCGCCCTACAGCGCCGACCGCGACTACTATCTGCGCGTCAATCGCGGTGCGCGCGTGCAGGACGAGATTCTGAGCGAACGCTGGCAGCGCGCCGAGCGGCGCGAGGCCGCACCGGAACGCAACGCGCCGTTCATGAACCAGCGCTTCGCCACCGTGATGCCGGCCGCCGCCTTCGTGCGCTCGCAGCCCGTGACGCGCGCCGCCCTGCAAGTGGCGCCCGACCGCATCGCAGCCGCACCCGTGGCCCCGATTGCAGCGCCGCCCGCGCCGACAGCATCGCTGGCGTCGGCCAAGCAACCGACCGACCCGCGTGCGCTGGCGCCGACGCCCAACCTACCGGTCGCCAAGACGGCGTTGGCCGAGATGCCGGCACTGGCGCGACCGACCCAGCTGGAAAAGCCCGCGATGCCGCCGGCGCCAGGCCCCAAGCTCGCGGCCACGCAGCCGACCGCACCGACGGCCGAGACCTCCAAGCATGCCCTGCCGCCGCTCGCCCCGCGCCAAGGTCTGCCGCCGCCGGTCCTGCACGGCAACGTGACGCCGGTGACGCCACAGCCTGCGCGGCCAGGGGAGCCGGCCCATCCGCAAACGGCGACCCCGCCGGCCGAGCATGCCGCGCCCGTCGAGCCAACCAAGCCCGCGACCCAGCCGCCGCCGCATGTCGCCCAGCCGGTGCCGCCGGAGCATGCCGGGCCGCAGCCGACGACGCCGCCAGTCCAGCACGCACCGCCGCAGCAGGTGCAGGCGCCGCAGCCGCAGCACGTGACGCCGCCGGCGCAACCGCCGCATCCGGCGGAGCACCAGGGCGCGGCGCCGCAGCCGCAGCACGCCAACCCGCCTCCACAGCCGGCACCGCACCCGCCGCAGCAGGGCGAGGCGCCGCCGCCTCAACCTCAGCCGCAGCATGTGCAGGCACCGCCGCCTCAGCCGCAGCCGCAGCATGTGCAGGCACCGCCGCCTCAGCCGCAGCCCCAGCATGTGCAGACACCGCCGCCTCAGCCGCAACCGCAGCACGTGCAGGCCCCACCGCCCCCGCCGCAGCCGCAGCACGTCCAGGCTCCACCGCCCCCGCCGCAGCCGCAGCACGTCCAAGCGCCGCAGCAGGCGCAGGCCCCTGCTCCGCAGCAGTCGCATCCGGCGCCGCAGCCGCCGCAGCAGCATCAGAATCAGAACAACGAAAAGAAGTGACCCTTACACTTCGCTGCCCTGGAGAACTTCGATGGCACTCCGGAGATTGAGGTTGAGTTCCGGAAGCAGTGCGGCCGGTGCGCGCAGAATGTTTGCATCGCCGACCTGTTCACGTGTACAGCGCAACACGAACTTCGTGTCCAAGCAGAACCTGATCAGTGCACAAGGTCCGGCTTGGTAGAGTGAATCGAGCAGCACTTTTCCCGGCCGTCGCTCGGAAAGCACCAAGACGAGCGTGTCGGCAAGGTCGGGCGGCAATGCCTTGAAGCCGAGCTGCCGCAGCTTTTCCAGGTTGACGGCCGAGACTTTCGCGTACGCAGGTATCCCGCCCCAGTCGCCGCGCTCCTCGTGAAACTTGGCCAGGAGCTCATTGATCTCCTGCTCGGTGTATCCGAGTAAAGATCTAGAAAGCCGCTCCAAAGCATCATTCCAAGGAGTACCCCTAGAGGCCTTGATCATGTGCAAATAGGCCTCGATCCGCCACGTCTCTTCCGGCAATACGTAAAGGCGAAGACGACTGGCAACGGCAAGCCTTCCTCCTATCTCATGGGGCTCCGGCCACACATCTCGCTCTTCCCGATAGGTAATGCGCCCGTTTTTGACGTGCCGGTTAAAGCTGCGATCGATTTCGTCTTCGCCGGTATCGACAAACGCAACGTCGTTAAAGACGGCTAGAGGTCTGGAACCCGCCAACATCAACGCAACTTTGCGCTCACTGCCTGATGGGTCGTCCGATCGGGTCATGGGCCACTTCCAACGTAGCTATGTTCTCGTCAATCCAGTAGGTCTCGCACCTTCGGATCACTAATGTCCAAGTCAAAAAGCTTGAACGCACAATCAGGACACAGGAATTTTCCCGGTTGCGTCGGGTGAGGAATTACACCTCCATTTCCAGACGTTCCACCTTGAGTGCAGATCCCATCAGTGCAGGGCGTGATTGGCGCGCGCGAGCCCGTGGGAATGACGTTGGGGTCGCCTTGCTCAGGCAACCTCCATTCAGGGCTTGGGACAGGTGCAGAGTAGTCCCGCGGCGATGGCCAGAGCGGCAATGTATGCCAGTTGCGGTCGCCCCCAAAGTAGCCGGCGGCGAGTGATAGGTAGGGATTGGCCGGGAACTCATTTGTTTGTCCCGGCGCGCCGACGCCACTGCTGGATGGCTCACTTTCACTGACATTGAAGCCCGGGGCTCTTACGCGAAATCCCGGCACATCATTGGGAATGCCGACCCGGAAGCCGGGTACGTAGTTGGATAGCCGCTGCCTAGCCATGAGATCCTCCACACAGGTCCAACCGTCGCCGCAAGGTGAAGACTTTTGACGACGACCGCGGAGGAGCTACGTTATATAACTTTAGATATCATTGAAGGATAGCTTATCCACGATGTCGTGAGCCATGGTCCAGCTGGCGCCTCCTTCGCTGTCGGGTCGACAGCTAAACGAAAAAGCTACAGGACCTGATTGCGCAGGGTGGTCTCGCCGCGCCACAGGCGGCCGAGATTGTCCAAGAGGATGTCGAGCACGTTGTCTTCGTAGGCGCGCGTCTCGCCCGCGGTGTGCGGCGTCACGAAGACGTTGGGCAGGGTCCAGAGCGGCGACGACTCGGGCAGCGGCTCCTCGGCGGTGACGTCGATGGCGGCCGCCCAGATGCGGCCCTCCTGCATCGTGCGGATCAGCGCCGCCTCGTCGGCCACCTTGCCGCGCGCCACGTTGACGAACACCGACGAGGGCTTCATGGCGGCGAAGGCCGCGGCGTTCATCAAGCCCGTGGTCTCGGCCGTGAGCGCGCAAGTCAGCGCCACGAAGTCGGCTTGCGGCGCGAGCTTCACCAGCTCGGCCATGCCATGGATCGAATCGGCGCCGTTGGCGCCCTGCGCCGGATCGCGGCGGATGCCCAGCACCTTCATGTCGAAGGCTTTGCAGAGCTTGGCGAGATGGCTGCCGATGCGGCCCATGCCGACAATCAGCACCGTCTTGCCACCGAGCTCATCCTCGCGCTCGGTGAGGTCGCCCAGCATGCCGCGCCACATCTTCCGGTGCTGATTGTCGCGCGCCTCCGGCAACCGCCGCATGACCGCGAGGATCAGCGCCAGCGCATGCTCGGCGACGGCACGCGCGTTGACGCCGGCCGCGCTCGCCAGCCGCACGCCCTTGGCCGCCAGCTGCTCCTTGGAATACTGGTCCATGCCGGAGCTGATCGACTGGATGAACTTCAAGTTGCCGGCATGGGCGATGAGATCGTTGCGCCACATGCCGGAGACAACGACCACGTCGGCCTCCGGAATGCGCTTCACGAAATCGTCGTAGCCCCATACCTGGAAATTGCGGATGCCCGTGCGGCGCAGCTCGAAGCGGTCCTGCATGCGGTAGGCGGCATGCGCGAAGCAGATCGTCAGATCGTCCTTTGACGGAAACATGTCAGGTCGCTTGCTCCCCTTGTTCGGCCGCGTGCCGGCAGCGATGATCGCGGCCCTCCGCGGTGTTTTCTCGGAACGGGCTCGTGGCACTTCCCGATGCGTCAGTGACGTTCGCCATCGGCATCCTCGCAGGCGTCATGAGCGTGCTCGCAGGCGGCGGCGTCACGGTGGTGCTGCCGGTGCTGCTGGCGCTGGGCCTCTCCGCCGACCAGGCCAATGCGACGAGCCGCTTCAATCTCGTGGTCGGCGGCATCATCGCCACTATCGTGCTGATCAGGAGCAAGAAAGTCGATTGGCGAGCGACCAAATCGCTGCTGCTGGCCACGGTGATCGGCGCGGTGATCGGGACGTCGCTCGGCCTGATGGTCCGTTCGACCGCCATGTTCGCCATCATCGTGGCGACCTCCGTGGTCTCCCTGATCCTGGTGTTCGTCCAGCCGAACCGTTGGCTTTCGAAGGGGAGCACGCGGCATCTTCTGTCGGAGCGAACAGGCGCCGTCACCTATGGGCTGCTGTGCGCCTATGGCGGCGTGGTGGCGGTGGACAGCGCCATCCTGCGCCTGATCGTGATGGTGCTGTTCATGGGCATTCCGCTGAACAAGGCCAATCCGATCAAGGTCGTCACCGGCCTCGCGCTGTTTGCCATTTCCTGCGCCCTCTACGGTGACGCCGGCAAGATCGACTGGACGGTTGCGGCTTGGCTGGCCGGGGGCACCGCGATCGGCGCGGCCGTCGCGTCCCGCTTCACCGCGTCCGAAGAGGCGCGCCATGCGGTGTACCGCCTGCTGCAGGTCAGCGTCACTGTCGAAACCTTGCTGCTGCTTGCGCAGGCGCTGGGCTGGCTGCCGCACATGTGAAAGCGCCATCATGCCCGGCGCTCGCCGATCGTGCTGTGGAAGCGCGACAGGAACGACACCGTGCGCGGATTCTTGGGCTGCAGCAGGATCTCTTCCGCCGGCCCCTGCTCGACCACCTGGCCCGCGTCCATGACCACGACGTGGTCGGCGACGTCGCGCGCGAAGGCCATCTCGTGGGTCACGACGATCATCGTGGTGCCGTCGGTGGCGAGCTGCTTCATGACGTCCAGGACCTCGCCGACCAGCTCGGGATCGAGCGCCGACGTGACCTCGTCGAACAGCATGATCTCGGGCGCCATGGCCATGGCGCGGGCGATGGCGACGCGCTGCTGCTGGCCGCCCGACAGCTCGCGTGGATAGCGCTCGGTGAAGGCCCCGAGCCCCACCTTGCCCAAAAGCTCGCGGGCGATCGCCTCGGCTTGCCGCTGCGGCATCTTCTTCACGATCACCGGGCCGGACATCACGTTGCGCAATGCCGTCATGTGCGGGAACAGGTCGAACTGCTGGAACACCATGCCGATGCGGGCACGAAAGCGCGCCAGGTCGCGGCCGTGCGGCATGGACCTGCTGGAGGCGAAATCGATGGCGCGGCGGCCGACCTGCAGCGTGCCGGCCGACGGCGTCTCCAAGAGGTTGATGCAGCGCAGGAAGGTCGACTTGCCGCAGCCCGACGGCCCGATCAGCACCACCACCTGGCCGCGCTTGACCTCGAGCGACACGCCGCGCACCGCCTCGACCGTGCCGTAGCTCTTGCGCAGGCCCGAGGCGCGCACCATCACGTCGCCCGCCGGATCGCTGTAGGTCGAACTATTGGTCAACGCGGGCCTCCAGGCGGGCCGCATAAAGCGTGAGCGGATAGAGGATGGCGAAGTAGATCGCCGCGACGCTGGTGTAGACCTCAAGCGGCCGGAAGGTGTCGGCCACCACGACCGATCCGGTATACATAAGGTCGGGCACCGCCACGACGTAGAGCAGCGAGGTGTTCTTCAGCTGGATGATCGACTGGTTGACGAACGGCGGCACCATCCGCTTGATCGCCTGCGGCAGGATGATGTGGCGCATCAGCTCGGCGTTGGTCATGCCGAGCGCGCGCGCCGCCTGCCATTGGCCCTTATCGATCGAGATGATACCGCCCCTGAAGATCTCGGTCGAGAAAGCGCCCATGTAGAGGGTGAGGCCGAGCCCCGCCGCCAGCCACGCCGGCAGCTCGACCGACAGCACGATGGGCAGCGCGTAGTAGAACCAGACGATCTGCACGAGCAGCGGCGTGCAGCGGAAGATCTCCACGTAGTAATGGATCGGCAAGGTCACCCAGCGGCGGCGGTACAGCAGCAACATGCCGCACGCCACGCCGATGACCAGCCCGCCCAGCACCGTGCCGAGCGAGTAGCCGAGCGTGACGCCCAGCCCCTTCAGCCAAAGGTTGAGGTAGGCGTAGACCGCCCCGAAGTCCCATTTGTACGCCATCAGAATCGATCTGGCCGGAACGGCGCGAGGTCGACCGTGCTCGGCTGGCCGGTCGCGAGCTCGGCTATGAGCCTGCCGGTGATGCCGGCCATGGTGAGGCCGAGATGATCGTGGCCGAAGGCGAAGTAGACGTTGCGATGGCGCGGCGAGCGGCCGATCACCGGCTTGGAATCGGGATGCGAGGGCCGGGGTCCCATCCATTGCGAGGCGGGCTCGCCCTTCAGTCCGGGGATCAGCGCCTGGGCGTGGCGCTGCACCAGGCGCGCGTTCGCCATGTTGGGCAGGGCGTCGGGCGGGGCGAACTCGGCGATGCCGGTGGCGCGGATGCCTTCGTGCATGTGGGCGAGCGACACGTTGCGGTCGGCCGAGACCAGGGCCCGCCGAAGCTCGAAACCGGGATTGGCGAACATCACGTGATAGCCGCGCTCGGCCTCGAGCGGCACGTGGGTGCCGAGCTGCGCGGCGAGTGGCCGCGACCAGACGCCGGCCGCCAGCACCACGTTGTCGACCGGCATCGGGCCGCGGTCGGTCAAAAGCTTGGTCGGGCCCTCGCCGCCCAGCTCGAAGCCGCGTACCTCGGCGTTCACGATCTCGCCGCCGCGACGAAAGAAGTTTTTCGCCAGCGCATCGGTCAGCCGATAAGGGTCGATCGTGCGATGCACGTCGGGCAGCGACACCGCCTTGACCACCTTGTCCGACAGCGCGGGCTCCATCTGGCGCGCCTCGTTGCCGTCGAGCACGTCCATGTGCACGCCGTTGCGGCGCCGCAGGTCGAGCGCGTAGGCGGCATTGCCGAACGCCTCCTCGCTCTCGAACACCATCATGAGCCCCTGGTCGCTCACCCATTGCAGGGCGCCGGCGTCCTCGATCAGCGGCCGATAGCCGTCCCAGGTGTGCACCAGGAGGCTGTTGCGCTCGCGCGCGATCTGCTCGACGCGCGAGGGCCGGGCATTGGCGACGAAGCGCAGGAACCAGGGCAGCGCGCTCGGCACGTGACTCCACCTGAGCTTCAAGGGCGAGTCGGCGTCGAGCATCATGCGCGGTACCTTGTTCAGCACGCCCGGCATGGCGAACGGCACGCACGAGGCGATGCCGAAGCTGCCCGAGTTGCCGAACGAGGCGGCGCGGCCCGGCGCGCCCTTCTCGATCAGCCGCACCGCGAAGCCGGCGCGCTGCAGGTACAGCGCGCAGCAGACG
>JAFAKN010000433.1 GCA_019235415.1 Alphaproteobacteria bacterium | reverse complement strand
ACGCAGTCCTTGTGGCGCAGCAGCGACTTGGGCGTCATGACGATCAGCGGCTTGCGGAACGACCGCCGCACCTGGCGTCGCAGCGCATGGAAGTAGTTGGCCGGCGTCGTCGGCACGATCACCTGCCAGTTGTCCTCGGCGGAGAGCTGCAGATAGCGCTCCAACCGCGCCGAGCTGTGCTCGGGGCCCTGGCCCTCGTAGCCGTGCGGCAGCAGCATGACGAGGCCATTCATGCGCAGCCACTTGCTTTCGCCCGAGCACAGGAACTGGTCGACGATGACTTGCGCGCCGTTGGCGAAGTCGCCGAACTGCGCCTCCCACAGGACCAGCGCATTGGGCTCGGCCGAGGAGTAGCCATACTCGAAGCCCAGAACGCCCGCCTCGCTCAGCGGGCTGTCGATGACCTCGAAATGCGCCTGCTTGGGCGCCACGTGGTTGAGCGGCACGTACAGGGTCTCGGCCGTCTGGTCGACCAATACCGAATGGCGCTGCGAGAAGGTGCCACGCGCGGAGTCCTGGCCTGAAAGACGCACCGGCGTGCCTTCGGCCAGCAGGGTTCCCCAGGCCAGCGCCTCGCCGGTCGCCCAATCGATGTCCTTGCCGGTGTCGATGGTCTTGCGCTTCTCCTGCAGCTGGCGGGCGATCTTGCGGTTGGCGTCGAAGGTCTTGGGCACCTCGCAGAGCGCATGGCCGACGGCCGTCAGCTGCTCGAGCTCGACCGCGGTGGTACCCTTGCGGTCCTCCTCGCCTGGCGCGACGGTGAACCCGGCCCAGCGGCCTTCCAGCCAGTCGGCCTTGTTGGGCTTGTATTGGCTGGCCGCTTCGAGCGCGCCGTCGAGCTTGCGCCGCAGGGTCGCATCCATCTCCGACACCTGGGCCGGCGTCACCACGTCCTCGGCCTCGAGGCGGGCGGCGTAGACCTCTTTCACCGTCTTGTGGCCGGCGATCTGCTTGTACATCAGCGGCTGGGTGAACATCGGCTCGTCCGACTCGTTGTGACCGTGCCGGCGGTAGCAGAACATGTCGATGACGACGTCGCGCTTGAAGCGCTGGCGGTACTCGGTGGCGATGCGCGCCACATGCACCACGGCCTCCGGATCGTCGCCGTTCACGTGGAAGATCGGCGCCTGCACCACCTTGGCGACCTCGGTGCAGTACGGCCCCGAACGCGCCGCCGTCGGCAAGGTGGTGAAGCCGATCTGGTTGTTGACCACGTAGTGGATGGTGCCGCCGATGCGATAGCCGGCGAGGTCGCTGAGGTCGAGGCTTTCCGCCACCAGACCCTGGCCCGCGAAGGCGGCATCGCCGTGCATCAGGATCGCCATGACCTGGCTGCGCTCGGTATCGCCGCGCTGGTCCTGCTTGGCGCGTGCCTTGCCGAGCACGACGGGATTCACGGCCTCGAGGTGCGAGGGATTGGGCGACAGCGAGACGTGAACCGCAGTCCCGTCGAACTCGCGATCGGCCGAGGCGCCGAGATGGTACTTCACGTCGCCCGAGCCGCGCATTTCCTCGGGCAGGGACGAGCGTCCCTGGAACTCCGAGAACAGCGCCGTGTAGCTCTTGTGCAGCACGTGAACCAGCGTGTTGAGGCGGCCGCGGTGCGGCATGCCGATCACCACCTCGCGGATGCCGAGCTGGCCGCCGCGCTTCAGGATCTGCTCGATCGCCGGGATCAGCGATTCGCCGCCGTCGAGGCCGAAGCGCTTGGTGCCGACGAACTTCACGCCGAGATAGCGCTCGAGCCCTTCCGCCTCGACCACGCGCTCGAGGATGGCGCGCCGGCCCTCGACGGTGAACTCGGTGTGGTTCTCGATGTGCTCGATGCGCTCCTGGATCCAGACCCTCTGGTCGGGATCGGCGATGTGCATGTACTCGATGCCGATCTTGCCGCAGTAGGTCTTGCGCAGGCGGTCGATGATCTGGCGCAAGGTCGCGCTCTCGCCCAGGCCCAGCGTGCCGAAGATCAGGATCGGCCGATCCCAATCGGCATCGGTGAAGCCGAGCGACGCCGGATCGAGGTCGCGATGCGGCGGATGTTTCACCAGGCCGAGCGGATCGAGGTCGGCAGCGAGATGGCCTCGGATGCGATAGGAGCGGATGAGGAGCCAGGCGCGCTGCGTGTCCCAGGCCGCGGCGCGGATCTCCTCCTCGGTCTTGGCGGCGAGCGCCGCCGGGACGGCCGCACCATTGCCCTTCACATTGCGATTGGGCGCGTTGCGGTTGACTGGGGCGGGCAGGTTCTCCGGATCGACGGCGCCGATGATGTGTGCGCCGTTGGGCGCCCACGACGCACCGCGCACCTCGGCCAGCACGCTCTCCTTCTGCTCGCCCAGCGCCTCGAAGAAGGTACGCCATTCGGGATCGACGGCCGCCGGGTCGGCGAGATAGCGCGCGTAGAGCTCTTCGATGAAGGGCGCATTGGCGCCGAACAGGAAGGATGTCTGCTCCGCTTGCATTTATTGGTCTCCTCTTCCGGACCGCGGGCGTCTCGCCCGCATCTGGGCGGGCGAGACGCCCGCGGTCCGGATGAACAAGATGGGTCTAACCCCCCATCGCCTTAAGCATCTCGTCGCCCAGCGCGGCTGGTGAATCCGCCACCCTGATGCCCGCCGAACGCATCGCCTCGACCTTGAACTCGGCCGTGTCGTGCCCACCCGAGATGACGGCGCCGGCATGCCCCATGCGCCGTCCGGGCGGCGCGGTGCGTCCGGCGATGAAGCCGACCACCGGCTTTTTAGTCTTGGACGCCCTGATGTATTCGGCGGCCTTGACCTCGGCGTCGCCGCCGATCTCGCCGATCATGACGATGCCCTCGGTCTCCGGGTCGGGCAGCAGCATCTCGAGGCATTCAACGAAGTTGGTGCCGTTCACGGGATCGCCGCCGATGCCGATGCAGGTCGTCTGGCCCAGTCCGACCGCCGTGGTCTGGGCCACCGCCTCGTAGGTCAGCGTGCCCGAGCGCGAGATGATGCCGATCTTGCCGCGCTTGTGGATGTGGCCCGGCATGATGCCGATCTTGCATTCGGCGGGCGTGATGACGCCCGGGCAGTTGGGCCCGATCAGCCGCGACTTGGAGCCGCTCAGCGCGC
The DNA here is from genome assembly GCA_019235415.1 of Alphaproteobacteria bacterium. GTDB lineage: Bacteria > Pseudomonadota > Alphaproteobacteria > Reyranellales > Reyranellaceae > Reyranella. The sequence goes on along the minus strand of JAFAKN010000433.1, from coordinate 714 downwards.
GCTTCACGCGCACCATGTCGAGCACCGGGATGCCCTCGGTGATGCACACCACCAGCGGCACCTCGGCATCGACCGCTTCGAGGATCGTATCGGCGGCATAGGGCGCGGGCACGTAGAGAACGCTCGCCGTGGCGCCGGTCTTGGCCACCGCCTCGGCGACGGTGTCGAACACCGGCAGGTCGAGATGCGTCGTGCCGCCTTTACCGGGTGTGACGCCGCCCACCATCCTGGTGCCGTAGGCGATCGCCTGCTCGGAGTGGAACGTGCCCTGCGCACCCGTAAAGCCTTGGCAGATGACCTTGGTATTCTTGTCGACCAGTACGGCCATCAGTCGGCCTCCTTGACGGCCTTGACGATCTTGTCGGCAGCGTCGGCGAGGTTCTCCGCCGAGGTGATCTTGAGGCCCGATTCCTTCAGGATCTTCTTGCCGAGCTCGACGTTGGTGCCTTCCAGCCGCACGACCAGCGGCACGTGCAGGTTGACCTCGCGCGCCGCCGCGACGACGCCTTCGGCGATGACGTCGCAGCGCATGATGCCGCCGAAGATGTTGACCAGGATGCCCTCGACGTTGGGATCGCGCAGGATGCTCTTGAAGGCCGCCGTCACGCGCTCCTTGGTGGCGCCGCCGCCGACGTCGAGGAAGTTGGCGGGCGAGGCGCCGTAGAGCTTGATGATGTCCATGGTGGCCATGGCGAGCCCCGCACCATTCACCAT
>JAFAKN010000415.1 GCA_019235415.1 Alphaproteobacteria bacterium | reverse complement strand
CGGCCACGCCTCGATGCTGCTCTACTCGCTGATCTTTCTCGCCGGCCTGAAAGGCCATTCGGGACCGGCGCTCACCCTGGACGACCTGAAACACTTCCGTCAGGTCGACAGCAAGACCCCGGGCCATCCCGAATACGGCCTGACGGTGGGCGTCGAGACGACGACGGGCCCGCTGGGCCAGGGCTGCGGCAACAGCGTCGGCATGGCGATCGCCTCGCGCTGGCTCGCCCAGCAATTCAACAAGCCGGGCTTCGCGCTGTTCGACCACGACGTCTACACGCTGTGCGGCGACGGCGACATGATGGAAGGCGTCGCGAGCGAAGCGGCGTCCATGGCCGGTCATCTCAAGCTCGGCAACCTCTGCTGGATCTACGACAACAACGGCATCACCATCGAAGGCAAGACCAGCCTCGCCTTCGACGAGGATGTCGGTGCGCGCTTCAAGGCCTACGGCTGGCACGTCGAGCACGTCAACGACGCCAACGATCGCGAAGCCCTGGCCAAGGCGCTGGCCGAGTTCAACTCGCGGACCGATGCGCCGACCTTCATCGTGGTCAACAGCCACATCGGCTACGGCGCGCCGAACAAGCAGGACACAGCGGCAGCGCACGGCGAGGCGTTGGGCGCCGACGAGGTACGCCTTGCCAAGCAGAGCTATGGCTGGCCGCCCGATGCGCAATTCCTGGTGCCCGACGGCGTGCACGAGCGTTTCGACGCCGGCATCGGGCAGCGCGGCGCGCAGCACCGGCAGCAGTGGGCGCAGCTGATGGAGGCCTATCGCAAGCAGTATCCTCAAGAGGCGCATGCGCTCGACCGCATGCTAGCCGGCGACCTACCCGACGGCTGGGATTCGGCCGTACCGGCGTTCGCTGCCGACGCCAAGGGCCTGGCCACGCGCGATTCCTCGAACAAGGTCGTGAACGCGGTCGCTGAGCACTATCCCGGCCTGGTTGGCGGCTCGGCCGACCTCGCGCCCTCGACCAAGACCCGCTTCACCTTCAAGGATGCGGGCGACCTCGAGCCGGGCAACCTTGGCGGGCGCAACATGCACTTCGGCATCCGCGAGCATGCCATGGGCGCCATCGTCAACGGCATGAACCTCTCCGGGGTCCGGGCCTTCGGCTCGACCTTCCTGATCTTCTCCGACTACATGAAGAACTCGATTCGGCTTTCCGCGCTGATGGACCTGCCGGCGATCCACGTCTTCACCCACGATTCGATCGGCCTGGGCGAGGACGGGCCTACCCATCAATCGATCGAGCAGCTGCCGGGCCTGCGCGCCATCCCGAGGATGCTCGTGCTGCGACCGGGCGATGCCAACGAGGTGGCCGAAGCCTGGAAGATTGCGCTTCAGCAGAAAAAGCGGCCGGCGCTGCTGGTGCTGAGCCGGCAGGCCGTTCCCACTCTCGACCGCAGCCGCTACGCGCCGGCAAGTGGCGTGGCGCGCGGTGCTTATGTGCTGAGCGATGCCAAGCCGGGCAAGCCCGAGGTCGTTCTGATCGGCACGGGCACGGAGTTGTCGCTGTGCGTCGAAGCCTTCGAAAAACTGAAAAGCGAAGGTATCGCGGCCCGGGTCGTCAGCATGCCGTCGTGGGAGCTGTTCGAAGCCCAGGACGAGGCCTATCGCGAGAGCGTCCTGCCCGAGACGGTCGTGGCCCGCGTCTCGGTCGAGGCGGCCTCGCCGATCGGCTGGGACCGCTATGTCGGCCGCCACGGCGCGCGCATCGCCATGTACAGCTTCGGCGCGTCCGGCCCCTACAAGGACGTTTACAAGAAGTTCGGTTTCACGGTCGAGAAGATCGTCGCCGCCGCCAAGGATCAACTCGCCCAGCATCCACCCGCCAAGCATTAAGTCGCCCAGCATCCACTGGAAATCCACTCGAGCAGTCGAGGAGCCGCACATGAATCCGTTGAAGCAACTGGAGACCGTCGGGCAGGCGCCATGGCTCGACTATCTGAAACGCAGTCTTATCGCCAACGGCGAGCTCAAGACCCTGATCGATCGCGACGGGCTGAAGGGCATGACCTCCAACCCGTCGATCTTCGAGAAGGCGATCGCGGAGACCGACGAGTATCTCGACGAGATCAAGTCTCTCCGGGCGCAAGGCAACCCCAGCGACATGGCGGTCTACGAGCACTTGGCGATCGCCGACATTCGTGCCGCGGCCGATGTGCTGCGCCAGGTCTACGATGCGACGGGCGGCCGCGACGGTTACGTCAGCCTCGAATGCTCGCCCTACCTTGCGAACGACACCGAGGCCACCATCGTCGAGGCCCTGCGCCTGTGGAAGGCGGTCGACCGGCCGAACCTGATGGTCAAGGTGCCGGGCACGCCGGCCGGCTTGCCCGCCATCCGCACGCTGCTCGGCAAGGGGCTCAACATCAACATCACGCTGCTTTTCTCCGTGCAGGTTTACGAGCAGGTGGCCGAAGCCTATCTCGCGGGGCTCGAGGAACTGCACAAGAACGGCGGGGACATCGGCAAGAGTGCAAGCGTTGCGAGCTTCTTCGTGAGCCGCATCGACAGCGCTGCCGACAAGCGGCTCGCCAAGCTGGCCGACAAGTCTTTGGCCGCGCGGCTGCGCGGCAAGACCGCCATCGCCAATGCCAAGGTCGCCTACGCCCACTACAAGGTGCTGTTCTCCGGTCCGCGCTGGGACAAGCTCGCCAAAGCAGGGGCCCGCACGCAGCGGCTCTTGTGGGCGTCGACCAGCACCAAGGACCCTTCGTACAAGGACACGATGTACGTCGAGACGCTGATCGGGCGCGACACCGTGAACACCTTGCCGCCGGTGACGATGGATGCCTTCCGCGACCACGGCCAGATCATACCCGACGCCGTCGAGACCGATCTCGCCGCCGCCAAGGCAGATCTCGAGATGCTGGAGAAGGCCGGGATCTCGTTGAAGGAGATCACCGACGAACTGGTCGTCGAAGGCGTGCAATCCTTCTCCGAAGCCTTCGACAAGCTCCTGGGCGCGGTGGCCCAGCGCCGGCCGGCCGCCGCCGCAGACTGAGCCATGCCCGACACCCCGATCCTCGTCCGCTCGGCTGCAGAAGAGCGGGCAAAGCCGTCGCGCACGCTGAAGCCTGCCGATCCCTGCGCCCTGGTGATTTTCGGCGCCGCCGGGGACCTCACGCGACGGCTGGTGGTGCCGGCCCTCTACAATCTCGCGCGCACCGGCGTGCTGCCCGAGAACTTCGTCTTGGTCGGCGTCGATCGCAACGACCGTTCGGTCGAGGAATGGCGCGGCCAGCTGTTCGACATGCTGAAAAGCTTCGTCGGCAATCCGACCTCGGAGTTCAAGGCCGATCGTATCGACGAGGCGGTATGGAACAAGGTCGCCTCGCGCATGGCGTTCGTACGCGGTGATATCACCCAGGACGACACCTACGAGCGGGTCCGCAGCACGCTCGAGGAGGTCGGCAAGGCGCATGGAACGCGGGGCAACGCGATCTTCTACCTCGCCGTCGCCGACCGCTTCTTCGGTACGGTCGTCGACCAGCTGGGCAAGGCGAAGCTCAACGAGCAGGGCGAGGTCAAGGACGGCAAACCGGCATTCTGGCGCCGCGTGGTGATCGAAAAGCCGTTCGGCCACAGCGTCCAGTCGGCGCGCGATCTCAACGCCCAGATCCTGCGCACGCTGAGGGAAGATCAGATCTACCGCATCGATCACTTCCTCGGCAAGGATACCGTCCAGAGCATCATGGCGTTCCGGTTCGCCAACGGGCTGCTCGAGCCGATCTGGAACCGCGATCGCATCGACCACGTGCAGATCACCGCGGCGGAAACCGTGGGGGTCGAATCGCGGGGCCGCTTCTACGAGGTCACCGGCGCCCTGCGCGACATGGTGCCCAACCATGTGTTCAGCCTGCTGACGATGGTGGCGATGGAGCCACCGACCTGCTTCGACAGCGACGCCGTGCGCTCCAAGAAGGCCGACGTGCTCGCCTGCATGCCGGCCGTGACGCCCGACAAGGCGGTGCGTGGCCAGTACGGAGCGGGAAGCGTTTTGGGCAAGCCGGTCAAGGGGTACCGCGAAGAACCCAACGTCGCGCCCGATTCCAACATCGAGACCTACGTCGCGATGGAGCTTGCCATCGACAATTGGCGCTGGGCCGGCGTGCCGTTCTATGTCCGCACCGGCAAGCACATGGCGGGACGGCTGACCGAGATCGCGGTCTGCTTCAAGCAGGCGCCGCTGACGGCTTTCGTCGACACGCCGGTGGAGGCGCTGACGCCGAACTGGCTGGTGCTGCGCATCGCGCCGGACGAGGGAATCTCGCTGCAGTTCGAGGTCAAGCGCCGCGGGCCGGCGATGGAGCTCGCCACGGTGCAGATGGACTTCCGCTACGACGATTGGTTCGAGCGCGAGCAGAATGTCGGCTACGAGACGCTGCTTTACGACGTGATGATCGGCGATCAGTCGCTGTTCATGCGGGCCGACATGGTCGAGCAGGCGTGGCGTGTCGTACAGCCGGTCCTCGACTACTGGGCGGGCCACAAGGAAGGCTTTCCCAACTACGCCTCGGGAAGCGACGGTCCGGCCGATGCCGATGCGCTGCTGGGCAAACGACGGCGCTGGCGGCCGGTGACGATGCCTCCTGCGAAATAGCATGGCGACCCCGCCACGGACGCTCGCCATCGACATCGGCGGCACCGGATTGAAGGCTTCGGTGCTCGACGAGAACGGCAAGATGGTCGTCGACCGGGTGCGGGTCGATACGCCTTACCCGACCCCGCCGGGCGTGCTGGTCGACACGCTGGTCGACCTCGTGTCGCGCCTGCCGCCGTACGATCGCGTCTCGGTCGGCTTCCCCGGCGTGGTGCGCGAAGGACGCGTGCTCACCGCGCCGCACTTCAAGGGCCGCAACTGGCAGAGCTATCCGCTGGCCGACGCGCTGTCGGGGCGCCTCGGCAAGCCGGTGCGGCTCTTGAACGACGCCGAGATCCAGGGGCTCGGCATCATCAAGGGCAAGGGGCTCGAGGTCGTGCTGACCCTGGGGACAGGTGTGGGCAGCGCGGTGTTCACCGACGGTGCCATGACGCCGCATCTCGAACTGGCGCACCATCCGCTGCGCAGGGACAAGACCTACAACGATTTTTTGGGCGAGGCGGTCAAGCGCAAGATCAGCCGCAAGAAGTGGAACAAGCGCGTCTTGTACATGATCGAGATCGTGTTCGACCTGCTGCACTACGACGTGCTGTTCCTGGGCGGCGGCAACGCCTCGCATATCGACGTCGAGCTGCCGAAGAACGTGCGGATCTCGTCCAACGATGCCGGCATCACTGGCGGCATCAGGCTGTGGGACGCCCGGGTATGGAACGCCGTCCCTGGCGGCTCTTCGCACAGCGGGTTCGCTTAACACCTAAGACGCATTGCGATCCCTACTCCGTCATCCCGACCGGAGGGCGAAGTGGAGGGACCTGTCTTGTCGTCGCACCGACAAGGAAGGTCCCTCCACTTCGCCTCGCTTCGCTCGGCTCCGGTCGGGATGACGGCTAGTGTAGATCAACACGACCACTGGAAGCCGTCGATCACGAAGTGCTGCCCGGTGATGAAGCAGGGTTCCGAGGTGGCAAGGAAGGCGACCAGCTGGGCGACGTCGGCCGGCTTGCCGAGGCGATCGAGCATGCTGCCGCGTTTCATCTCCTCGCCGCGGCTCCGCGTCAGGCTGTTGCCCAGTTCGGTCTCAATGACGCCGGGACAGATGGCGTTGATCATGATCTTGGGCCCGAGCTCCTTGGCGAGCGAGCGGGTGAGGCCGAGGATTCCGGCCTTGGCGGCCGCGTAGGAGTGCTTGCTGACGGCCGAGGTGACGCCGCCTGAAAGGGCGTTGAGCGACGACATCGACACGATGCGCCCGCCGCCTTCCTGCTTAAGCATGATCGGCGCCGTGGCGTGGATGTAGTTGAAGCAGCTCTTGAGGTTGACGGCGATGGTGCGGTCGAACTCCTCCTCCTTGATCTCGAGGATGCCCTTGGGGTTGGGACCGCCGGCGTCGTTGAACAGGAAGTCGACGGCGCCCCACTGCGCGGCCACGTCGGCCACGACCTCATGGGCCCGCCCGAACAGCGCCACGTCAGCCTTGTAGGTCAGCGCCTTGCGGCCCTTGGCCT
>JAFAKN010000387.1 GCA_019235415.1 Alphaproteobacteria bacterium | reverse complement strand
TCTCCCGCGCGATGTCGCTGGCCAGCGGCATGGCCTTGAGGTTGTCGGTGACATCGAGATAGGCCTCGTCGAGCGACAGCGGCTCGACCAGCGGGGTGTAGTCGAGGAAGATGTCGCGGATCTGCCGCGAGACCTCCTTGTAGACGTCGAAGCGCGGCCTGACGAACACCAGCTCGGGGCAGAGACGCTTGGCCGTTGCCGACGGCATGGCCGAGCGCACGCCGAATTTCCGCGCCTCGTATGAGGCGGCCATCACCACGCCGCGCTCGCGGCCGCCGACCGCCACCGGCTGCGCGCGCAGCACCGGGTCGTCGCGCTGCTCGACCGACGCGTAGAAGGCGTCCATGTCGATATGGATAATCTTGCGGATGACGGCCACGGGCTGAGCGTAATCCTACGGCTCCGTGCGGGGGAGGTGCCGTAAGAACTCCTCCCCCGGTCATACGGGGGAGGGTAGGGAGGGGGAGAGCTGCACAGACGAAGTTGAAGATTTCAGATCTGAACCTGGCGGCAACTCGACTTCGGCTTTCCCCCTCCGGCCCTGCGGGCCACCTCCCCCGTATGACGGGGGAGGATTAGATCGCCATCAGCCGCTGCAACAGGTGCTCCCGTACGTTGTCGATGTGGGCCTGCATGGCCATCCGCGCCGCGGCGCCGTTGCCGGAGGCCAGGGCGTCGAGGACGGCGAGATGCTCGTCGCACACCTGGTCGAGGCGCTCGGGCAGGCGGCCGAGGCGGAACATGGCGGTGCGCTTTCTCAAGTCGGCGATCGTGCCGGCGAGCACGGGGTTGCCCGAGGCCTGGGCGATCGCGGCGTGGAAGTCGCGGTCGTCCTGGCGGGCTGTATCGGCCAGACCCTCGCGGCGCAGCCGGGCGATGCGCTCGCGGGCTGCCTGCAGCACGTCAGCCGCCACCTTGCCTGCCGCAAGCCGGGCGGCCTCGCCCTCCAGCAGGCGGCGCACGGCGAGCGCGTGCAAAAACTCCTCCATGGAGTAGGGCCGCACCACGAGCGCTCCATTGCGCTGGCGTTCCAGGGTGCCTTCACCCTCCAGCCGCCGCACGGCCTCGCGCACCGGTGTGCGCGACATGCCGAGGTGGGCTGCGATCTGCCGTTCGGTCACCTGCTCCCCGGGTGCAATTGTGCCGCTCAGGACCATGTCCAGCACCGCGCCATAGGCAACGGCGGACAGCTTGGGGTCGATCGTCGTCAGACCATCCATTGTGCCGATGGTATACCGATTGCATTCCATCCACGTCAATGGTAGGCGGAGGCCTTTCCCGGGGAGGGCGAAAGCAATGGCGATGGCGACGGTGGGCAACGACGGGATCCGCATCCTCACGCCGTCGGGCATGCTGGGCTACGGTTTCCCGGTCGATCACTTCAAGCTCGGCCTGGCCCAGCGGCCGCATGCCATCACCGTCGACTCGGGCTCGACCGATTCGGGGCCGCAGAAGCTCGGGCTGGGCGAGATGACCTGCAGCCGAGAGGCCTACGTGAAGGACATCGAGGTCCTGCTCGAGGCCCAGCACGAGGCGCGCATTCCGCTCTTGATCTCCTCGGCCGGCGGCGACGGCACGAACCTGCATGTCGACGTCTTCCGCGACATCATCGCCAAGATCGCCAAGCGCCGCGGTTGGCGCTTCAAGCTCGCGACGATCTACGCCGACATCGACAAGGGCCACATCAAGCGCGAGCTTTTAGGCGGCCGGATCGAGCCGCTCGGGCCCGTGCCGCCGCTCGACCAACGCGAGGTGGAGGCAGCGACCGTCATCGTGGCGCAGATGGGCGCCGAGCCCTTCGTGAAGGCTCTCGATGAGAGCGAAGGGGTCGACGTGATCGTGAGCGGCCGCGCCTATGATCCGGCGCCGACCGCCGCGATGGCGATCCGCGCCGGCTTCGATCCGGCGCTCGCCTGGCACATGGGCAAGATCATGGAATGCGGCGCGCTCTGTGCCGAGCCGGTGGGGCGCAACGTGATGGGCTATCTCAGGCGCGACCATTTCGAGCTCGAGCCGCTCAATCCGGCCGAGCGCTGCACGACCGCCTCGGTTGCCGCCCATACGCTGTACGAGAAGACCCATCCCTTCCTGCTGGCCGGCCCCGGCGGCACGCTCGACCTGTCGCACTGCAGCTACGAGCAGGTGACCGATCGGCGGGTGCGCGTCTCGGGCAGCCGCTTTGAGCCCAGCCGGCACTACACGGTGAAACTCGAAGGCGCCAAGACGTCGGGCTACCGAAGCATCTTCATCGCCGGTGCCCGCGATCCGATCTTCATCGCCCAGATCGACGAGATTTTAGCCAAGGTGCTGGCGGCGACGCGCGCCTACTTCGCGGAGGTGCCGCCGGAGAGCTACCGCATCATCCCCCACCTCTACGGCAAGAACGGCGTGATGGGCGACCTCGAGCCGGTCAAGACGCCGGCCCACGAGCTCTGCATCATCATCGAGGTCGCGGCGGCCACCCAGGCGCTCGCCTCGGCGATCTGCGGCAAGGCGCGCACCAGCCTGATGCACTCGCCCTATCCCGGCCGCATCGCCACCGCCGGCAACCTCGCCTCGCCCTTCACGCCGCTGGAG
>JAFAKN010000340.1 GCA_019235415.1 Alphaproteobacteria bacterium | reverse complement strand
TGGGTGCCGACCTGCAGCCCCTGCTGGTCGAACAGGTTGGCCTCCGGTGCCTTGAAGACCCATTCGAAGCCCTTGGCAGTGCCTTCGCAGGCGTAGATCTGCACGCCGTCGGCCGCCGCCTCCAAAAGCAGCGGCGCGCCTTGCGGCGCGGGAACCAGCGGGTCCACGGCATGCGCCACGCCCGCGAAGGCGACCATCGCGGCGATGGCCACCGCGATGGGGGTGCCGGCAATCAGGCGGCTCATTTGGCCGCCACCACTTCGACCTCGACCAGCATGCCGGGGTCGGCGAGGCCGGCCACGATCAGCAGGGTCGAGGCGGGATAGGGCGCCTTGGGGAAGAAGCGGTCGCGCGCGGCGCGGTAGGCTGCGATGAAGCGACTGTCGGTCAGGAACACGTTGACCTTGACGATGTCGGCATAGGTCATGCCGCCGCTCTTCAGGACCTGGGCGATGTTCTTCCAGGCCTGGTCGACCTGCTTTTCGATGCCGGCCTGCAGCTTGCCCTTGCCATCGACGCCGACCTGTCCCGAGACGTAGAACAGCCGCGCGCCCTCAGGTACCTCGGCGCCCAGGCTGTACTTGCCCGCCAGCGACACGGACTTGGGATTGTGGAATTTTGCGGCCATCGCTATCTCCCCGGAGAAGTGCTGTCATCGCGAGAATAATGCTGTCATCCCGAGCGAAAGCGAGGGACCTTTGAGGCCAACGAAAGGTCCCTCGCTGCGCTCGGGATGACAGAAATCGCGCTCGGGATAACGGCGGTTTTCGTCGACATGACATGAGAGGTTGGAGGGCATGACGTCAAGCACCGCTGCGGTCCATGTCGTGGGCGGCGGACTGGCCGGTTCGGAGGCGGCCTGGCAGCTGGCCCAGGCGGGCGTGCCGGTGGTGCTGCACGAGATGCGGCCGGTGCGCGGCACCGACGCGCATCAGACCGATTCGCTCGCCGAGCTGGTGTGCTCCAACTCCTTCCGTTCCGACGATGCGCAGAACAACGCCGTCGGCCTGCTGCACGAGGAGATGCGCCGCGCCGGCTCGCTGATCCTGGCTGCCGCCGATCGGCACAAGCTGCCGGCCGGCGGGGCGCTGGCGGTCGATCGCCACGGCTTCTCCGCCGACGTGCAGGCGGCGCTGCTCGAGCATCCGCTGGTCGAGCTGCGGCGCGAGGAGATCGCGGGCCTCCCGCCCGCCGACTGGGACAGTGTCGTCGTCGCCACGGGCCCCCTCACCTCGCCGGCCCTTGCCGAAGCGATCGCAAGATTGACCGGCGAGGACTCGCTCGCCTTCTTCGACGCCATCGCCCCGATCGTCCACTACGACAGCATCGACCGTGCGATCGCCTGGAAGCAGTCGCGTTACGACAAGGCAGGGCCCGGCGGCGACGGCGCCGACTACCTCAACTGCCCGCTCGACAAGCAAGAGTACGACGCCTTCGTTGCCGGCCTGCTGGCCGGCGACAAGAGCGAGTTCAAGGCGTGGGAGAAGAGCACGCCCTACTTCGACGGCTGCCTGCCGATCGAGGTGATGGCGGCGCGCGGCGCCGATACCTTGCGCTTCGGGCCGATGAAGCCGGTGGGCTTGCGCGATCCGCGCACCGGGCGCCGGCCGTGGGCGGTGGTGCAGCTGCGCCAGGACAATGCGCTCGGCACCTTGTGGAACATCGTGGGCTTCCAGACCAAGCTCAAGCATGCCGAGCAGACGCGGCTGTTCCGGACGATCCCCGGCCTGCAGAAGGCGCAGTTCGCGCGGCTGGGCGGCCTGCATCGCAACACCTTCCTCAACAGCCCGCGCCTGCTCGACGCGACGCTGCGGTTGAAGGCGATGCCGCGGCTGCGCTTCGCCGGCCAGATCACCGGCTGCGAGGGCTACGTCGAGAGCGCTGCGGTGGGCCTGCTGGCAGGGCGCTTCGCGGCGGCCGAGCGCCGCGGGCGCGTGCCGGCCGCGCCGCCCAACACCACGGCGATCGGCGCCCTCCTGGCGCACATCATCGGCGGCGCCGACGCCAAAACCTTCCAGCCGATGAACGTCAACTTCGGCCTCTTCCCGCCGATCGACGCGGCCTTGCGCGGCAAGGAGCACAAGCAGGCGCTCGCAACGCGAGCGCTGCGGGATTTCGACCAATGGCTGACCCCTTCGCCTCCCCCGTCTGACGGGGGAGGTGCCGCGCCTTACGCGGCGGAGGGGGAAGGCCGCAAAGAACCCGTTGGACATTTTCAGATCTGAAATCGTCAACGGCACCATTGGTGCTTTCCCCCTCCGGCCCTGCGGGCCACCTCCCCCGTCTGACGGGGGAGGAATCGGGAGGCTGATGGCCCCATGAGATAACCTCGCGAGCAATGCGCAGGCTCGATGCTACGTACGTCCGCATGAGTCCTGTGCAACGCCGGCAGATGATGCTGGACGGGCCGATCGTGCCCACCATCCTCGCTTTGTCGGCGCCCAACGTGCTGAACGTGGCGATGCAGAGCCTGGTCAGCATTTCCGACAGCTACTTCGTGAGCCAGCTCGGTATCGTCGATCTCGCCGCCCTGGCGCTGGTGTTCCCGACCCAGATGTCGCTCGGCCAGATGTCGGCCGGCGCCATGGGCGGCGGCATCTCCTCGTCGGTGGCCCGCGCACTGGGCTCGGGCAACCGCGCCGCGGCCGAAGCGGCGGCCGCCCATGCGCTCATCATCGCGCTCGGCATGGCGCTCCTGTTCGCGGTCGTGTTCGTGGGCTTCGGCCGCACCATCTACGGCGCGCTGGGCGGCAGCGGCGCGGCGCTCGATCGTGCCGTGGCCTTCGCCAGCGTGCTGTTCCTCGGCTGCGCCGCGCACTGGATCGCCAACTCGATGGCCTCGGTGCTGCGCGGCACGGGCGACATGAGGACCCCAGGCTATGCCCTGGTCGCGACGGCCGCCCTGCAGGTGCCGCTGACCGGCGCCTTGACGCTGGGCTGGTTCGGCCTGCCGTCGCTCGGCATCCGTGGTCCGGCCGTCGCGTCGGTCGCGAGCTTCACGCTGGCGGCCATCTGGATGTCGTGGCGCCTGCTGGGATCCGACGCGCTGCTCAAGCTGCGTTGGCCGGCGGGCGGCTTTCGCTGGGAATCGTTCCGCGACATCCTCAAGGTCGGCGTCATCGCCTGCGTCGTGGTGGTCCTGACCAACGCCACCGTGCTCACCGTCATCGGCCTGGTCGGTCGCGAAGGCGACAATGCCATCGCCGGCTACGGCATCGGCAGCCGCCTGGAATACATGCTGGTGCCCATAAGCTTCGGCATCGGCGCGGCACTGACTGCATTGGTCGGCACCAATATCGGCGCGCGCCAGTACCATCGCGCCCAACGCGTTGCGTGGATTGGTGCCCTGATGTCGGGCGCCGTCGCCGCGCTGATCGGCATCACCGTGGCGATCTGGCCCGATCTCTGGCTCGGCCTGTTCACCGGCGACGCGCGCGTGCTGGCCTCGGGCCGGCACTATCTCAGCATTGTCGGGCCGGTGTACGGCTTCTTCGGCCTGGCCATGGCGCTCTACTTCGCTTCGCAGGGCACCGGCGAGATGGTGTGGCCGGTCGCCGCCAATCTCGCGCGCATCGCCATCGCCGCCGGCGGCAGCCTGTTGGCGCTCGACCGGTTGGGCTGGGGCGTCTCGGGCCTCTACGCCGCGGTCGCCACCGGCATCGTCGCCTTCTCGCTCCTGCTGGCCTTCTCGACGACGCGCCGGGCCTGGACCGGCGCCTGAAGCGACACTGTATTGCTGGCCGAGACTCGCCGGCACTTCGCGCACTTCCCGCACTTAGCGCTACCCCTCGTTCGCAGACGCCGGACTGCAAGTGAGTTGCTTTGCTATATTTCTGGTATTGATGGTATTGTTGGCAGCGCCGTCTGGCCGCCTCGACTGCCGGTGACTGCTCATCGAGTCCCTCTTCCTTGCCCGTTCACCATAAGCGACACTTTAAATAAAGTAAAGCACCTTGTCAAGTCGACCCGGTTCCTGCATGCAGTCGCGGCGACCGCCCACGGAGGGGCCTTTGAAGACGATCCTGATCATAGGCATCGGTGCCGGCGATCCCGACTACATCACGATGCAGGCGATCAAGGCACTGAACCGGGTCGACGTCGTCTTCCTGATGGACAAGGGGCCCGCGAAGCAGAAGCTGCGCGCGCTGCGCGAAGAGCTCTGCCGGCGGCACATCAAGGATCGTTCCTATCGCTTCGTCGAGGCGCCCAGCCCACCGCGGGACATAGGGGCCGCGGACTACCGAGCCTCAGTCGACGACCTCAACCGCGAGAAGCAGGCGGTGTTCGAGGCGATGATCGCGGAAGAAATGAAGGACGGCGAGACGGCCGGCATCCTCGTGTGGGGCGACCCCATGCTCTACGACAGCACGATCCGCAACATCGAGGCGATCGCGAGCAAGGGCGGCCACGGCATCGACTGGGAGGTGATCCCCGGCATCACCGCGGTGCAGGCGTTGGCGGCGCGACATAAGATTCCGCTCAACCGCATCGCCGAGCCGGTGGCCCTCACCACCGGGCGCCGGCTCGCCGACGGCTTTCCGACCGGCATCGACAGCGTGGCTGTGCTGCTCGACGGCGAGGACACGTACCGGCGCTTCGCCGATCAGGATGTCGACATTTGGTGGGGCGCCTATCTCGGCACGCCCGACGAGATCCTGATCAAGGGCAAGGTGGCCGATGTCTCGGACGAGATACGCCGGAGCCGCCATGCCGCCCGCGAAGCGAACGGCTGGATGATGGACACCTACGTGATGCGCAGGCGCAGAGGTTAGACTAGCGCGTGTACTTGCGCGCGATGCGCTCCCAGCCAAACTACCGGGCAGTAGGCTCCCAACTTCTCGTACGCCCGAAACAGGTGTAGAGTGCGTGGGCCTTGCCTTGGAGCTTGCCGTCATGAGCATCTCCATCTTCCCAATTGTCTCCAACTTCGCCGCAGAAGTAGGCGATATCGACCTTCACCAGCCGCTCCCGCTCGACGACCTGCAAACGGTCCGAGATGCGTTTGCGACCTCCGCGGTGCTGATTTTCCCCGCACAGAATCTGAGCCCAGAGCAGCACCTCGCTTTCGCCGCCAACTTCGGTCCGATTGAGCGCACAGTGGCCGCCATGTTGGAACGCCAGAAACTCCGGGTGCGCGAGGAGTTGGCGGATATCGCGAATCTCGACGCCGACGGCAATGTCTGGAAGAAGAACAGCCGCATGCGCCAGATCCAGATGATGGGTAACCGGCTGTGGCACACCGACAGCTCATTCAAGGCGCCCAGCGGATACGCGTCCTTGCTTTACGCGCGTTCCATACCGCCAATCGGCGGCAACACCGAGTTTGCAGATCTCCGCGCGGCGTATGACGCGTTGCCCGTACTGACGAAGGCGCGCCTGAAAGGCATGGTGGCTGAGCACTCGCTCCTTTATTCGAGGAAGCGGATTGGATTCACGACCTTCACCGATGAGGAAATGACGGCCTTCGCGCCGGTGCGGCGCCCCCTCGTTCGAACGATTCCGGAATCCGGCCGCGAATCTCTTTACATCGCATCCCATATCGGTCGGATCGGTGGCATGACGGACGAGGAGACCGAGACGCTGATTGAGGAATTGATCACCCACGCCACGCAGCGCCAGTTCGTTTATGCGCATCGTTGGCGCGTCGGCGATCTCGTCATGTGGGACAATCGCTGCACGATGCATCGTGGCAGGGAGTTCGACGACACACGCTGGCCCAGGGATATGCAGAGGGCGACCACCTCGGACAGGCTAAATGCCTTCGGCGTGCGCGAGACAGGTCAGGACGCAACAGCTGATTACTAGGGG
>JAFAKN010000296.1 GCA_019235415.1 Alphaproteobacteria bacterium | reverse complement strand
GTCTGGGTGCAAGTTCCAGAGTGCCGCCATCAACTCGAGCCCGAGCAATGGGGTGTCCAGGCGGTTGCGGTCGGTCAGCGTGATCCGCACGCCGTTGCAGACCTGCCCCGGGTAGACCCATTCGCGCGGCGTGAAGCTCGTGGCCTCAATGCGCACACCAGCAATGGCGCGACGGTTGAGCCTGTCGGCCAGCGCCTTGCCGTCGATCCATGGCGCGCCGACGACCTCGAACGGCACGTCGGTGCCGCGGCCGACGCTGACATTGGCGCCTTCGATCATCGCGACGCCGGGATAGAGGATGGCCTGGTCGAGGGTGCGCAGGTTGGGTGACGGCGCGACCCAGGCAAAGCCGGTCTGGTCGAACCACATCGACCGCAGGTAGCGGCGCATGGTGACGACGTGCAGGCGCACGTCGAGCTGCTTCTCGGCCTTGAACAGGCGCGCAAGCTCGCCCATCGTCATGCCGTGCCGCGTCGGCAGCGGCATATAGGTGACGAACGAGGTGAGGTCGGCGTCGAGCACGGCGCCTTGAACCGTGGAGGCGGTGATCGGATCGGGGCGATCGAGCACGTAGAAGTCGACGTCGTCGCGCGCCGCCGCCTCCATCGCGTAGGCCATGGTGGTCGGATAGGTGTAGTAGCGCGTGCCGACGTCCTGCATGTCGAACACCAGCGCATCGAGGCCGGACAGCATGCCCGGCGTGGGGCGCATGGTCTTGCCGTAAAGGCTCAAGACCGGCAGCCCGGTCGCCGAATCGCGGCTCGAATCGATCTTGCCCTCGGCCGAGGCGTCGAGGCCGTGCTCGGGGCTGAACAGCGCGACCAGTCGCGGTCCAGCCGCCTGATGCAGCACGTCGGCGGTGCGCCGGCCCAAGGCGTCGCGCGCCGAGCGGTTGGTGATCAAGCCGACCCGGCGGCCGGCGAGCTGGCGGAACTGGTAGGCCTCCAGCACATCGACGCCCGACATGACCTGCTGGCGACTGCCGCGCGAGGCCGCCCCGGCAACTTCGGCGATGCGGCGCAGCATCTGCAGGATGTTCCCCTTGCCGTCGGGATGCAGGCGGTTGGTCAGCACGATCAGGAAGGTCTTGGTTTCGGGATCGATCCAGATCGCCGTGCCGGTGTAGCCGGTGTGTCCGTAGGAGCGCGTCGAGAAGAAGGGTGCAAACCACACCGCGTAAGGCGAATCGATGTCCCAGCCCAGACCGCGGACCGCCGAGCCGCCCGGCGGGCTCTGCGGCGTGGTCATGATCGTGACCGAGGCCGGCTTCAGCACGTTGTTGCCGCCGGCCAGCATCATCTCGGCGAACTTGGTGAGATCGTCGGCGGTGGTGAAGACGCCGGCATGGCCCGCCACGCCGCCCATGCGGTAGGCGATGGGATCTTGCACCTCGCCCCAGCGCAGGTCGCCGCCCTCGAGGTCGGCCGGGGCGATGCGGTCTTTCAGTGCCGGCGACGGCAGGAACGTCGTGTCGCGCATGCCGAGCGGCTGGAAGATGTTTTTAGCGGCGTATTGGTCGAGCGGCTGGCCGGAGACCCGCCGCACCAGCTCGCCCAGCACGATGAAGTCGACGTCGCTATAGTGGAAGCGCGAGCCGGCCGGCGCGATGGGCTTGAGCGCAGTGACGGCGTCGAGGGCGCCCTGGGTGTCGCTCCAGCCGCGCGTGGAAAGACCGGCGGGCAGGCCGGCGTAGTGGGTCATCACCTGGCGCACGGTGATGGCGTCCTTGCCGTTGGCCCCGAACGCCGGCCAGTACGCGGCGACCGGCCGATCGAGGTCGATCTGGCCGCGTTCGCTCAGCTGCATGACGGCGACGGCGGTCGCCATGACCTTGGTGAGCGAGGCGGCGTCGTAAATCGTGTCGAGCGTCGCCGGCTTGACGTCGGGCATCACCGAGCGCTGGCCGTAGGCCTGGCGCAGCACGACGCGACCCTCGATGCCCAGCACCACCACGCCGCCGACGAGATGGCCGGCAGCGATCTCCTCGTTGACGATGCGCGAGATCTCCTGCGCCGCCTGGCTGGTCGACGGCGCCTGCGTCGCCGGTCCCGATGTCGCCGGCGGCGCCCCACAGGCGGCCGCGACCTGGCAGAACAGAGCGATCAGAAGGAGGCGGAAGGCTCTACCTTTCCTCCCCAGCGAAGCTGGCGAGGTGGCCCGAAGGGCCGGAGGGGTCATGCTCCTCTCCGGTTCGAGCCATGACCCCTCCGTCCGCTGCGCGGACACCTCCCCACGCGCAGCGTGGGGAGGAAGGGTTGGCTCAAGGCGCCTCGGGCTTGATGTCATTCGTCGAGTAGACGTTGCGCGGATTCCACAGCATCCAGCCGTCGGTCGAGGCGTCGCGGGCCGCCTTGGTCTGCTTGCCGATTTCGTCGGCGCCGAACGCCTTGCCGCCGAAGGCGTAGTCGGTGAAGGCCTGCAACCATGGACGATAGTGCAGCGGCGTGCCGGCGGTTCGGCGCTTGCACTCTTCGAGCGACTTGAAGACGATCTCGTAGGGCGCCTGGATGGGGTTGCGGTAGCCCGGGATGCCGAACTGGAAGCCCGACGGATAGAGCATCGGCGACACCACCTCGGCCACCGTCGCGATATTCTCTATGCGCTGACCGATGCCGGTGTCGTTCTCGTTCCAGCAGACATAGCCGAACGAATCCATCGCCAGGAATACGTTGTAGGGAGTCAGCCGGCGTTTCGCTTCCTTGAGGAAGTCGACGATGGTGCTGACGCGCGACGCTTCGTCGGTCGGGCGCGAGAATGCGAGCCCGACGGCGTCGGGGAAGCGGATGTAGTCGAACTGGATCTCGTCGAAGCCGGCGGCGGCGGCCTCTTCGGCAATGCTCAGCGGATAGTCCCACGCCTCGCGCTGGTAGGGGTCGAGCCAGGCCAGCCCCTCGCGATCCTTCCAGATGCCGCCGCCAAGCTTCACCGCCCATTGGGGATGGCTGGTCGCCAAAAGGTCGTCCTTGAAGGTGACGATGCGGCCGATGAGATAGATGCCTTTGGCCTTGAGCGAGGCCACCATCTCCTTGAGGTCGGGCACGGTACGTACCTTCAGCGCGCCGATCTTGCCGGCCAACGGCACGGCGCTGGGATAGGGGATCAGGCCGCGATCGCCCTTGATATCGATGACCAGGGCGTTGAGCCTGCTCTTTGCCATGACGTCCAGTGCCGGATCGCGCAGGAACGGCGCGCCGATGCCGTACACCGTGAGATAAAGGCCCTTGGGCTGCAGCGGCGTGAG
This sequence comes from Alphaproteobacteria bacterium, assembly GCA_019235415.1. GTDB lineage: Bacteria > Pseudomonadota > Alphaproteobacteria > Reyranellales > Reyranellaceae > Reyranella. The sequence continues at coordinate 23,346 of JAFAKN010000296.1, read as the reverse complement.
CTTGATCGCCTGCAGGTCGGCGTCCTGCGGCAGCGATGCGCGTGCGTAGCCGACGGCGCGGACCTGGACCGCGGCCGTGCCATCGGGCGCGCGGAACTGCCCCTGAGCATCGGTCTGCATGGTGCTGTTGCCGGCGGTGATCACGGCGCCGGCGATCGGCTTGCCGGTGAAGCCGTCAATCACCGTGCCCGGGCGGTCCTCGGCCCATGCGGCGAGGGGGAGCAGCATGAGAAGCGCCCACAACGGGGCTACGCGTTTCATTTTGAGTTTCCCTGCAACAGTGTCTCCAGGCGAGCCCCGCGGTCGTAGTTGGTGACGATGAAGCGCGGCAGGGCCATGAGCTTGTCGGCGCGCGTCACCGGCCGGCGATCGATGCTGAAGGCCGCGACATAGCCGGCGGCCTGCGCGGCATGCTCGAGCTCGGCATCGTGGATGCCGAACGGCCAGGCGAGGAGGTCGACCTTGGCGCCGAACTTCTGCTCCAGCACGGCCTTGGACTTCACCAGCTGATCCTGCACGAACTTCTCGTAGGCAGCCGGCGCCAGGCGCTTCTTCTCGATGTTGAAGTTGGGATGCCAGTAGGTGTGCGACTGGATGTCGGCCAAGCCCGACGCCTTGATCTCGGCCAGCTGCTCCCAGGTCATGGCGTAGTTCGCGTTCGAGATCGCCGACGGATAGATGAACAGCGTCACCGGGATGCGGAACCGCTTCATCAGCGGAAAGAGGTCCGTGTAGACGCTCTTGTGGCCGTCGTCGGATACGATGACGATGGGATGCTCAGGCAAGGTTGTCGCCGGCTCGCCGAGGGCGGCGAGCAGCGTAGTGAGCGGAATGACGGTGTAGCCGCCGTCCTGGATGGCCTTGAGCTGGGCCTCGACGAGCGGCGTGGTCACCGTCATGTCGTCGGCGGCGACCGGTCCCAGGCGGTGATAGAGCAGAATGGGAACGGAAAGCGGCGGCGGCTCGGCGGCCTGCCCGGGCCCGGGCATCAGCGCCAACGCCGCCAGAAAAACGACGAGCCACGCCCAAAACGAACGCCGCATGAAGGCCTTACAACTCTCCCCCGACAGTTAAAACTATACATCGAAATCGTGGCTCCATTGTGAATCGAGGACGCAAAAAACTGGGGGTAGCTCGTCCCGGTGCCGTCTCGCGAAGGTCGCGAAATCCGCTTGCCAACGACTGCAATTGATCGTATACACACGTAGACGAATGAATGCGAAGATGTGCACGGGACGACCATGCAAACCGTTTCCGTACGAGTGCCGGATGAGGACCTCGAATGGCTGATGGCCCTCGACATCGCCGGCGCCCGAAACCCTAGCGATCGCATCCGGTCGTTGATCGCCACCAACCGGCGGCAGCGCGAAGGGACGACGGACTATGTCGCGTGTGTTGCCATGCTGCGCGATTTCCTGCGCCCGTTTCAGGATGTGGTGAGTACGGTCGAACGACGGGAAAAGGTACACTCGGAAGTGGTGGCGACCATCCTCGGAGGCCTTCCGGACGTCATGGCTGAGGCAATCGCTTTTCCTGCCGTGCCAAACGACGAGTCCGCCGTCGCGGCGCTCACCCGAATCGAAGCCGATCTCGCCGGTCGCATGATGCGTCTGCTCGTTCGGCTCTTGCGGCTGTCGATCACCCAGACGGTTCCGGCGTACGATCAGGGGGTGCTCGATACGTACATTGCCGAGATCGCCGAAATCGCCGATCTGATTCGTGACCGGCGCCGACCCGCACTTACCAAGGAGCGATAGGACCATGCCAAGCGACACACTCGGCAATCGCATCATCCGGTTGCTGTCGGCCAATGCTCATTCGATTCTCGATGGTCTCGAGGGACGCAATCCCGAGGCGATGATGAACCAGTTCATCCGCGAGCTCGACGAGGCGATCGGCGAAGTTGCCGCCGCCCTGGGCCGCGACGAAGCGGCCAAGCATCTGGCGGCCACGTCGATCGCGCGGCAGAACAACGAGATCGAGGTCCTCGCCGAACGCATCGAGGTGGCGGTGAGAGAGGGAAAGGACGCCGTGGCGTCGGCTGGAATCGCCCGCCAGCTCGATCTGGAAGACACGATCGCCGCCCTGCACCGCTCGCTGGCCGAAGCCAGCGAAAAAGCCGTCGAGCACGAACGCACCTTGCTCGGACTGCGCGCCAAGCGTCGGGAAATGGAAGCCGCATTACGGGCGTTCGTCGACGCTCGGGCGCGTGGCACAGCGGACCAAGGGCGGACGGCGGACACGGCACTCGGCGCCACTACGGGTCGCGACAAGGCTGCCAAAGCCGAAGCCGGCTTCAACCGCGTCCTGGCGAACGCCACGGGCGTGACCGGGACCCTGACCGGAGGCGACGCCGATCCGGCGCAATTGAAAGAGCTCGAAACCCTGCAGCGAAACCATCGCATCGCCGAGCGGCTTGCCCGCCTCAAGGCCAGCAGGGGCGAGGCCAATACGGCCGGCTGAGATGGACGAGCTGGTTTCCGCCGGAAACGCGCCGTTTCTGGTGGCGATTTGCCTGATGGCGGCGATCGGCGTGATCGAGGGCTTGTCCCTGCTGATCGGTGTTGGCCTTTCGCATTACCTCGATTCCGTGCTGGCTCCGGACGTGGATCACGGGCCGGATTTCTCCGGCGGCGATTTTCTCGGCTGGCTGCATGTCGGACGTGCGCCGATCCTCGTGCTGGTCGTGATCTTTCTTGCCGGCTTCGCCATTGCCGGCCTGATCATCCAATGGATGGCCACCGGACTGGTGGGACAACCGCTGCCGGCGTTTCTCGCCAGCCTGCTCGCCCTGGCGTGCGCGGTTCCCACCGTCCATGTCCTGGGGGGCCGCCTCGCGCGTCTCGTTCCCAAGGACGAGACCTTCGTCGTTTCGGAGGAGAGCTTCGTCGGCCGGGTTGCAAGACTTACGGCGGCCTCGGCCGGCGCGGGGTCTCCCGGTGAGGCAAAACTCACAGACGAGCACGGGCGGACCCACTATCTGCTTGTCGAGCCCGATGGTTCCGACATTCAATTCAAGCAGGGCGACGCTCTGTTGGTGGTCAGCCGCAAGTCGGGCAGCGTCTTTCGCGCGATTCACAACCCGCGTCCGGATCTGCTCTGACGCCGCGGGCCGCGGAGCACTCTGAGGGGCAACGGGAGAACGGCGATGCAAAGCTACACTTTGTGGGTGGTCGTCGGCGTTACCGCGCTGGTCGGCCTGTTGATCGTCGGGCTGGTCTTCGCGCGGCTGTACAAGCGGGCGTCGGCCGAGCGGTCGTTCGTGCGCACCGGACTGGGCGGCCAGAAAGTCATCATGTCGGGCGGCGCCGTGGTGCTGCCGATCTTCCACGAGATCATTCCGATCAACATGAATACGCTGAAGCTCGAGGTGAACCGGGCGCACCAGGACAGCCTGATCACCAAGGACAGGATGCGCGTCGACGTGATCGTGGCGTTCTTTCTGCGCGTCAAGCCCACGATCGAGGGCGTGGCGACCGCGGCGCAGACGTTGGGCCAGCGCACCAGCAAGGTCTCGGAACTTTCCGAGCTCACCGAGGACAAGTTCGTCGACGCGTTGCGATCGACTGCGGCCACGATGACCATGCAGGAGCTGCAGGATCATCGCGAGAAGTTCGTCCAGGGCGTGCAGAATACCGTGGCCGAAGACCTGACGAAGAACGGCCTCGAGCTCGAAAGCGTCTCGCTGACCCATCTCAACCAGACCGACAAGGAGCACTTCAACGAGAAGAATGCCTTCGACGCCGAAGGCCTCGTCAAGCTCACCCAGGAGACGGAACGGCGCCGCAGGGAACGCAACGAGATCGAGCAGGACACCGAGATCGCGGTGCGCGAAAAGAACCGCGATGCGATGCAGCGCAAGCTCGAGATCAGCCAGCAGGAAGCGTTCATGACGCTCGCGCAGGAGCAGGAAGTGCGCATGCGCAAGGCCGAGCAGAACGCCAAGATCGCCAGCATCGAGGCCGAGCGCAAGCGCGAGGCCGAGCAAAGCCAGATCCTCGCTGATCGACAGATCCAGGAGGCCGGCATCGAGCGCGACAAGGCGGTGCGCACGCGCACGGTCGAGGCCGAGCGCGACGTGCAGGTCGCGCGGACCGAGCAGGAAAAGACCACCGAGATTGCCGCGCAGGACAAGGCGATCGCCATCGCCGCCAAGTCGGAAGAACAATCGCAGGCGCAGGCCCGGGCCAATGCGGCGCTGGCCGATGCGGTGAGGGCGGAGCAGGCAGTCGAGACCGCGCGCAAGACCGCCGAGGCCGACCGGGACAAGAGTGTGGCGTTGATCGGCGCCGCCAAGGAGGCCGATACGCAGGCGCTGCGGCTCACCACCAAGGCGCGCGCCGACCGCGATGCCGCGGACCTTCAGGCCGATGCGACCATTCGTTTGGCGAATGCCGAGAAGGCCAAGGGGCTGGCCGAAGCGGAGGTTCAGCGTGCCCTCACAGAGGCGGTCAATCTCCTTAGCGAGGCGCAGAGCAACCTCAAGTATCGCCTTGCCTTGCTGACGGCGCTGCCGTCGGTGATCGAGAAGTCGGTCGAGCCGATGAAAGCCATCGACGGCATCAAGATCGTTCAGGTCGACGGCTTGAACCGCGGCGGGGAAGCGAACGGGGCCGCCGGCTTGGCGCCGCACGGCGGCAGCAACTTGGCGGAATCGGCCGTTGCGGCTGCGCTCGCTTATCGCGCCCAGGCACCCGTCATCGACGCGTTGCTATCGGAAATCGGCATGAGCTCGGGATCGCTGGCCAATCTTTCGCGCGCATTGGCCGACGCCGCGCCGAAATCTCCAGGGATTTCGACACTGCCCCCGCCTGCGGCGACTTGACCGACCCTCCGATTGCCTTCCCAACGAAGTTGGGGAGGTGTCCGCGTCCGTCGCCGTAAGACGGCGACACCTCCCGGCAAAAGCTGCCAGCAAAAGCTGGGGAGGTGAATGACAAAAGCGCGCTCCATGCTCATCACGCTCCGAGGAACTCGCGCACTCGTGTCACCGCGTCGGCCAACCCCACGCGCTCGATGCTGACGCCGGCCGGGAAGGCGCCGAGCAGGCGGCTGGGCAGGCGCGAATCCAGCATCACGAACACGCCGCGATCGTCGCCGCGGCGGATCAGGCGGCCGTAGGCCTGCTTCAAGCGCAGGCGAGCGAGCATGTCGTCGTAGGCGTTGGCGCCGGCGCCCATCTCCTTCCAGTAGGCCTTGCGGGCGCGGTGCAGGATGTCGGGTCGCGGCCACGGTACGCGGTCGAACACGATCAGCCGCAGCGAGCGACCGGGCACGTCGACGCCGTCGCGCACCGCATCGGTGCCGAGCAGGCAGGAATGCTCCTCGGCGCGGAAGATGTCGACCAGGGTGGCGGCATCCATGCCGCCGACATGCTGGGCGTAAAGCGGGAGCCCCGCTTCCTCGAGCGCCGCGGCGATCCGTTGGTAGACGGCGCGCAGCCGGCCGATGGCCGTGAACAATCCGAGCGCGCCGCCCCTCGACGCCAGGAACAGCTCGCGATAGGCGGCCGCGACCTGCTCGCCATCGTCGCGCCTGACGTCGCGCACGATCAGCACGCGCGTGGCATCGACATAGTCGAACGGCGAGGCCATGGCGGCACGGATCGCCGGCGCCTGAAGATGGCGCGCGCCGGTGCGCGCTTCCGCCACCACCCAGTCGAGCAGGCTCGCGTCCTCGTCGTTGGCCGCCGTCGGCACGCCCAGCGAATCGCGCAAGCTGGCCGACGTGATCACCGCACCGTGCGCCGGCTTGATGACGGCGTTCACGAACGGCTCGGTGGGGTCGAGATAGTGGCGATACATGCCGACATCGATCTCGCGATTCTGGATCTTCTCGATGGCGAACCAGTCGACGAAGGCCGCATCGGGCTCGCGGCTCAGCCCGCGCAGCATGGCGCGCCAGGCTTCGAGCGTCAGCTCGCAGCGATTTGTGAGCGAGCGGGCCACGCCTTCGATGCGGCCGCGTTGGCTCGATTCAAGTGAATCAGCCTCGCTGTCCAGCTTGGCCCTCAGTGCGACACGCAGGCGCCGCACCGGAACCAGCATCAGCTCCAGCGCTTGGGCCAGACGCTCGGCTGCTTCGAGGAGGCCGGGATTGAGCGGACGGATGTCGCATTCCAGCCCGAACCCTTGGTCGTCGCCCGAGGCGCGCGCCCGGACCTGCTGGCGCACGAGGGCAAGGAACTCCTCCGCCGGCCCCAGCACGGTGCCGTCGGCCAGGCGCGTCTGCCAGTTGGTCGACGGCAGCTGCTGGGCGAGTTGCAGCAGCTGGCGCAGCGCCTGGTTGGCGTCGCCGTCGTCGCCGACGAGGTCGGACAGCCGGCGCTCCAGCCCGCGGGCACGGCTGCCGCGACGTCCCTCGGCGCCCAAAAGCCAGCGGCGCAGATCGGAGGCCTCGACGCCGGTGAGATGCGCGCCGAAAGCCGAATCGGCCGCATCGAACAGGTGATGGCCCTCGTCGAACACGTAGCGCAGCGGCCGCGTGCTGTCGTCGAGCCCGCCCATCGCCGCCTGGATCATGACCAGCGCGTGGTTGGCGATCACGATGTCGGCCTGGCGCGCACGACGGATGGTGCGCTCGATGAAGCACTTGCGGTAGTGCTCGCAGGCCGAATAGATGCACTCGCCGCGCCGGTCGGCGAGCCGCGTGATGCGGCCGCGGCCTAGAAGGTCGAGCAGCCAGGCCGGCAGGTCGCCGCCGATCATGTCGCCGTCGCGCGTGGCGAGCGCCCAGCGGGCGAGCAGCCCGAGCCCGACCGCGTTCTCCGGCGACAGAACGCTGCGCAGGACGGCTTCCTGGAAATTCAGCAGGCAGAGATAATTCTCGCGGCCCTTGCGGATCACGACCCTGCGCCGCTTCTCGGCCGAGTCGCGATGCAGGCGATCGAGCTCGTGGTCGATCTGGCGCTGCAGGTTGCGCGTGTAGGTGGCGATCCAGACCGGCGCGCCGTTCTTCTCGGCCCATAGCGAGGCGGGCGCGACGTAGCCCAAAGTCTTGCCGACGCCGGTCCCGGCCTCGACCAGCACGAGATGCGGCTTGCTCTCCTCGACCCGCGGCGCAAACGCCTGGCTCGCCGCCGAGGCGTAGTCGCTTTGCGTCGGCCGCGCTTCGGCCAGGCCCGGGCCGGCGGCGATCAGCTGGGCCAAGCGCAGGCGTGCCTCGCGCGGCTCCACCGGCTCGCTGCGCGGCGGTGGTGGCGGCGGCGGTTCGTCCCACGCCGGTAGGCTCCGCCAGACGTCGAGCCCGGCGCCGGGACGCGGTTTCTTCACGTCGTTGTCGACGCCCAGTGCCGCAAGCACCTCCTCGCCCCAGCTCCATCCTCCGCGCGCCATGGCGACCGCGGCATTGCGCATTTCCGGCGAGGCGAGCGCTGCGCCGTCCTCCAGATCATCGAGCAGGGCGCGGGCGGCGTCGATGAGCCCGGCCGCTTCCTCCTCCGGCGTCGCCGGGATCGCAAGATCGAGCGCCTCGCAGAGGCCGCGCACGGTCGGCAGGCAGAACTGCGCCGGGCGCACGAAGGCGAACAGCTCCAGCGCGTCGCGCGCCCGCAGATCCTCCACGCCAAGGCGCGCCGCGACGGCCGGTCGATGGCAGACCAGCGGAAGGCTGCCCGCCGCGCGCAAGGTGGCGTCCGCGCCCGCGACGCGCTCGATCGTGCCGTCCGCGCTGCGCCACAGCGCGCCGCGCGACGTCGCGATCAAGGCCGACCAAGGCCGCAGGGAAGCCATGTGGCCTCGATAGCACACTCTGTCGGGCGCGGCCCATCAGGCGTGGGATTGCCGAACCTCAGTCAGCATCGCCAGCAGCGCGGCGACGAAAAGCGCCGCCACGGCGACCAGCGAGGGCATCGCGAGGCTGCCGGTCGCATCGTAGGCGAAGCCGGCGAAGGTCGGCCCGAGGATCTGGCCGAAGCTGAACGACGCGGTCATGAGCGCAATCCGTCCGCGCGGATCGCCAGGGGCCGAATCACGCGCCGCGATCAAGCCGAGCGCGGTCAGTCCCATGAAGGTACCGCCGACGAACAGGGCAGCGACGATGATGCTGGCGGCGTGCAGCCACAGCACGCTGGCGGCGACGCCGATGCCCTCGACCACGGCCGCGATGGCGAAGGTCCGCAGGATTCCCCAACGCCGTGCAAGCGCCGTCCAGAGGGCGACCGAGGGTGCCGCACTCAGGCCGAACAGGACCCACACGTAAGGTTCGAGGGGACGCAAGGCAGCGGTGCCGCGCACCATGTCGACGATGAAGGTCGCGGTGATGATGTAGCCGAAGCCGAACAAGCCGTAGGCGGCCAGCAGGGCGAGGAATTCCGGCGACATTGCCGCGTGCGAGCGCGCTACGGCAGACGCCGTCTGCGCAGGCTCGGTTGGCACCAGCATGGCGACGGCGACGCTTGCCAGAGCGGCAAGGACGGCGCTCGCCAGCCACAAGCTGCTCCAGCCGGCCCCCGACTGCACCATGATCGCCACCAGCGCCGCCGACGCTGCGATGCCGCTGCCGACACCGGCGAAATGCACCGCCGACAGGCCGCCGCGCCCGGCCTGCGCCAGGCGGTCCAGCACCAGTGCCGAGCTGAACACCAGGGCGAATGCGCTGGCGATGCCCGCTACCAGGCGCAAGAGGAGGAAGAGGGGCATTGCGGTGGTCGCCCCCATCGCGGCCAGGCAGATCGCGTTCACCGCCAACGCGCCCAGCAACCAGGTGCGTCGTGACCCGGGCAGGCGCACCGCTGCGAGCAAGGCGCCTGCAAGATAGCCGACGAAGTTTGCCGAGGCGATCAGGCCAGCCTCGGCCTTGCTGAGATGCAGGCCCTCGATCATGGCCGGCAGGATCGGCGTGTACACGAAGCGCCCGACACCGAGCGCGGCGGCCATCGCCAAAAGCCCGCCGAAGGCAAGCGCGAGAGGGGATCTGTTCATTGTGCGAGCGGCACTTTGGGCAGCCACTTTGGGCTGCCGGTCGCATTGACGCAAACGAAGGCGGCACCTAGGTTCGTCAGCTTCATGTCGCAGATCGATCGCACCCTGGCCGAGGCGGCGCGCGCCTGGCCGTTCGAAGAAGCGCGCAAGCTCCTCAAGCGCATCGACGGCAAGACGCCGGCGAAAGGCTACGTGCTGCTCGAGACGGGCTACGGACCATCGGGCCTGCCGCACATCGGCACGTTCGGCGAGGTCGTGCGCACGACCATGGTGCGCCAAGCGTTCCGCCGGTTGAGCGATGTGCCGAGCCGGCTGTTCTGCTTCTCCGACGACATGGATGGCCTGCGCAAGGTGCCCGACAACGTGCCCAACAAGGAGATGTTGGCACAGCATCTCGGCAAGCCGCTCACCGCCGTGCCCGATCCGTTCGGCAGCGAGCATGGCAGCTTCGGTACGGCCAACAATGCGCGGCTGCGTGCCTTCCTCGACTCGTTTGGCTTCGAGTACGAGTTCCAGTCGGCCACCGATTGGTACAAGTCCGGTCGCTTCGACCACATGCTGCTGGCCATGCTGCGGCACTACGACGAGGTGCAGGCCGTCATGCTGCCGACGTTGGGCGAGGAGCGGCGCGCGACGTACTCGATCTTCCTGCCAATCTCGCCCAAGACGGGGCGGGTGCTGCAGGTGCCGATCATCAAGGTCGATGCTTCTGCCGGCACGATCGCCTATCGCGACGAGGACGGCAGCCTGGTCGAGACTCCGGTGACCGGCGGCAACGTCAAGCTGCAGTGGAAGGCCGATTGGGCCGGCCGCTGGTATGCGCTCGATGTCGACTACGAGATGTACGGCAAGGACCTCATCCCGTCGGCCGAGTTGTCGGCCAGGATCGTGCGCATCCTGGGCGCTCGTCCGCCCGACGGCTTCAACTATGAGCTGTTCCTCGACGAGGAAGGCAAGAAGATCTCCAAGTCCAAGGGCAACGGCCTCTCGGTCGAGGAATGGCTGCGTTACGCGCCGCCCGAGTCGCTGGCGCTCTACATGCAACAGCAGCCGCGCCGCGCCAAGCGGCTGTACTTCGACGTCATCCCGCGCGCGGTCGATGACTACCTCGCGGCGGTCGAGAAGCTGCCGGCCGAGCCGGCGGAGCGGGTGATGGAGAATCCTGCCTGGCACATCCACGACGGCGCGCCGGCCGACCATCACGCGGCCGGTGTGACATTCGGCATGCTGCTCAATCTCGCGAGCGTGGCGCACACCGAGAACAAGGACGTGCTGTGGCAGTACCTGCGGCGCTACGTGCCGGGTGCGACGCCCGAGAACGCGCCTTATCTCGACCGCCTGTTGTCGGGCGCGGTGGCCTATTACCAGGACTTCGTGAAGGCGGCGAAGAAGTTCCGGTTGCCGACCGCCACAGAGCGCGCGGCGCTGCGCGATCTCGCCGACACCTTGCGCGCGCTGCCCGAGGACTCGACCGCCGAGTTCATCCAGAACGAGGTCTACGAGGCCGGCAAGCGGCACTTCGCGCAGGCCGAGCTGCGGCAGTGGTTCAAGACTCTCTACGAGGTGCTGCTGGGCAGCGAGCAGGGCCCGCGCATGGGCGCCTTCATCAAGCTCTACGGCCGCGACAACGTCGTGCGCCTGATCGAGCGCGCTCTCGCCGGCGAGGATCTGGGCAGGGCCGCGTGACTCTCTTCCCCTCCCCCCGTCATACGGTCCGTCTTACGGGGAGGCAACTGTGGGCGGCGGGCACCGCCGAGCTACGGCGCGACGCGCTGGCCGCGACCGCGCTGCAGCCGGCGGAATAGCAAGATTAGTAGTGCGGCGTGGACGCCGCGCCGACGCCGGCGCCAACCGCGGTGCCGATCAGGGCGCCGGGCAGCAAGCCGATCGGGGTGAGGGCGCCAATCAGCGCACCTGAGCCGGCGCCGATACCGCCGCCGGTGACGGCCCGCTGGCCCCAAGTGTCGCCGCATCCGGCGGCCAGGAGGGCCATGGCCACGACGGCAAAAAGTCTATTCATTGATGAACCCCGTTTCTGGTCGTTGGTCCTAGCACTACGCAACGACCGGGGCCGTCCGTTGTGGCCAACCTGTGACCAGAGCGGGGAATTACGCGATGGGTGAGCCTTAGTCGGCGATCAGCGCGACGACCTCATAGTCGCCGTCGCCAAAGCGGTCTGTGCCGACCAGTTCCTGGTCGCACGCGGCCAACAGAAGCCCCATCGAAAGGATCGCCAAGCGCCACATAGCCTCCTCCGTGCCGCGCCAACGCGGACGGGCGTGAGGGGTTGCTCGTCGGGTCGCCGGACCGACGGGGGTGTCGCGTCATACGGGACGGAGGGTGAGGGCCACCTCGGTCATCCCGAGCGCGGCTCTGTCATCCCGAGCGAAGCGAGGGATCCTTAAGGCCACACGAAGGATAACACCGAGCCTGCGGCTTTCCCCTCCGGTCCTGCGGACCACCTCGTATGACGGGGAGGAGGCAAACGCCTTGTATCCACCTCCTCGGTCAGCGAATCCGGGCGATCCTTCGGCGAACTTTCTCCAGGAACGCGGCCCGCGACTTCGGTGTCGATTGGTCCATCCCGTAATGGGCCAGGTAGATCCATTCCGCGCCCTTGGCGCACAACGGCTTCATGCCGCGCAGCACCACCATGCGGCCGGCATCGCCGGCAAACAGGCGCACGGTCCACCAGGGCGAGCCGTAGCTCGTCACGACCCCCAGCAGCCGCACATTGCGCAGGCTAGGCTGCAGCCTGCCATCGCGGTCATAGGTGAAGGCGATGCGTGGCCCCCACACGCGGTCCACCCAGCCCTTCAAGACGGCAGGCATCGAGAACCACCAGTGCGGGTAGCACAGAATGAGGCCATCGACCTTCTTCAAGATCTCGACGTACTTGGCGACGGCGCCGAAGTCGTAGTCGTTGTCCATGTAGCTGCGCCGCTCGTGCGCGGTCATCGCCGGCGCGAAGTCTTCACGGTAGAGATCGGTGGCAACCACCTCGTGGCCGCCCTTCTGCAGCGTCTCGACAATGGCGAGGAACAGCGCGTGGTCGTAACTCTCGGTCAGCGGATGGCAATGGACGACCTGGATGAGCATGGTGGCGCAAACGCATCCAGCGCGCGTCGCGTTCCGTGCCCGGGCCGTCAGATCACCCGCTGGGTGTGCGAATAAGCCATGTAGAGCTCGTGCGCCTGGCGCGCGATCGGGCCGGGCTGCAGGTCGCGGCTCTCGTAGCGGCTGACCGGCTGGACCTTGCCGGCGTTGCCGGTGGTGAAGATCTCGTCGGCATCGTCGAGCTCGGCCGGCGCCACGGTGCGCTCCTCCACGGTGATTCCGGCGTTGCGCAGGAGCTTGATGGTCCGTGTGCGCGTGATGCCGGCCAAAAAGCTGCCGTTGGACACGGGCGTCGCGACCACGCCGTCCTTGGCCAGGAAGATGTTGGAGCTGCAGGTTTCCGCGACGTTGCCCAACGCATCGAGCACGATACCGTTCTGGAAGCCGCGCGCCTGCATCTCGGCCACGCCGCGCGAGGAGTTGGGATAGTGGCAGCTCGCCTTGGCCGCGGTCGGCGCGCTCTCCGGGGTCGGCCGGCGAATCGTGCGGCAAAGGCCGAGCGTCAGCGGCGTACCGGCGCGCATCGGCGAATGGTAGACGCAGAGCAGGAACTGCGTGGATTCGCCGTCGATCGAGATCGGCCCCGCACCGCCCTTCATCGCCCAGAACATCGGCCGCACGTAAAGCTCGGCCTTGGGGCCGAAGCGGCGGATCGCCTCGTGGCTGAGCGCGAGGATTTCGCCGGCCGTCTTGGTCGCCTTCAATCCCAGCGCCTGCGCCGAGCGCACGCAGCGCTCGGCGTGGAGGTCGAGGTCCGGACCGCAGCCGTCGAAGGCACGGCCGCCGTCGAACACGATCGAGCCCAGCCAGAAGGCGTGATCGCGCGGCCCCAGGATGGCCGGGTTGCCCTCGTGCCACGTGCCGTTCCAGAAGGTGAGCGTATCCATTTCCCTAGGTTCCCCGCCGAAAGCCGGGGCTTCTAGCAGACCGCAGCGGCTCCGGCCAATCCTTGCCTGGATGGCAGTAGGCGCCGGAAATGGCACGCGGATTCAAGGTTCGCGTAAGGCACGGCCAAACCCAGCCACCCGTATTCCCATCGAGCGCGCACAAACCGGCGCCTTCGATGGAGGACTATATGATGAAGCGTACGGCAATTGCCCTGATCGCCGTTGCCGCCCTGTTTGCGCCGGCGGCGATGACGCCGGCGGCCGCCCAGTCCCTGGGGTTCAGCCTCAACATCGGCGTGCCGCCGCCGGCACCGGTCTACGAGGTCGTGCCCGCGCCGCGCGTCGGCTACGTCTGGGCGCCCGGCTACTGGAACTGGGAGCGCGAGCGTCACGTCTGGGTGCCGGGTCGCTGGATGCCCGAACGGCATGGCCATCACTGGGTCGCCGACCACTGGTACGAGGGCCCGCACGGCGGCTGGCACTTCGAGCGCGGTCACTGGGATCGCGGCTGAGGCATCTGGCCAAAGACTGCGGCATGGTCGACTTGAAGAGCGGGGCGCTGCGGCGCCCCGCCTCTTTTTGCTATCCTGCCACCCAGGAAAGCTCGGGAGGAACAGTCTGTGGCGCTGAATCGCGAAAGGTTCGGTTTGTCCGTCGCTCTTGCGACACCGTTCGCCGAGGACCGGTCGATCGACCTGCCGCGGCTGGTGGCGCATGCGCAGGCCTCGCTGGCGGACGGCTGCGGCAGCATCACCTTGTTCGGCACCACGGGCGAGGGCGCTTCGCTCGGCCACAATGAGCGCCAGCGTGCGCTCGGAGCGGTGCTGGGCGCCGGGATCGACCCGCGAACCCAGTTGATCGTCGGCATCGCGGCGAGCTCGGTCGAGGATGCCATCGCCCAGGGGCGCGCCGGCCTGCTGGCCGGATGCCCGAGCTTCCTGCTGGCGCCGCCATTCTATTTCAAGGGCGTCGCCGACGAGGGCGTGTTCGACTGGATGGCGGCGGTGCTGACCGGCCTCGGGCCGAAAGCGAGCAACGTCATCCTCTATCACATCCCGCAGGTCACCAGTGTCGGCTTGTCGATCGAGGTGATCGACCGGTTCCGCGCGGCCTTCCCCGACCAGATCAAAGGCGTGAAGGATTCCTCCGGTGACTGGCAGAATGCGCAAGCGCTCTTGAAGCGGCATGGCGATCTTGATGTCCTGATCGGTGACGAGCGGCTGCTGGCGCGTGCCATGAGGCAAGGCGCGTCGGGCGCCATCTCCGGCCTCGCCAACATCGCCGCCGACCTCATGCAGCCGCTGCTCGGCGGCATCGAGGAGCCGCGCGTCAACGCCATGGTCGAGCAGGTGCTGGCCTGGCCGGTGACGGCGGCGATCAAGGTGCTTTTAGGCTTGAAGCTCGGCGAGCCTCTCGCCTGGAGCCGCATGCGTGCGCCGCTTTCGCCGCTCGGCGAAGCGGATGCGCGCAAGCTCGGCGCCGCCATCGATCTCATTCGCGCACAACGCGCCGCCTAGTTCCTCTGGAGAAGAGAGCATGACCGCACCGCTGACCATTCGGCTGCATCCCAACGACAACGTCGTGGTGGCGCGCATGGACATCCTGCCCGGCACCAAGGTCGAAGGCGACGTCGCGGCGTCAACGCGCGTGCCGCCCGGCCACAAGATCCTGACGACACCCGTGAGGAAGGGCGAGCCGCTGCGCAGGTACAACCAGATCATCGGCTTTGCCACCGACGACCTCGCACCCGGCGAGCACGTCCACACCCACAACTGCGTCATGGGCGACTTCGAGCGCGACTACGCTTTCTGCGCCGATGCGCGAGCGACCGACTACGTGCCTGAGATCGAGCGCGCGACGTTCCTGGGCATCCGACGCGCCGACGGCCGCGCCGCGACGCGCAACTACATCGGCATCGTCACGACGGTGAACTGCTCGGCCGCGACCAGTCGCATGATCGCCAAGCGCGTCGAGCCGCTGCTGGAGGAGTTCCCGAACATCGACGGCGTGGTGCCGCTCACGCATGGCGGCGGCTGCGGCATGGCGGCGTCCGGCCTGGAGATGGACGTGCTGCGCCGCACGCTGGCGGGCTACGCGCGTCATCCCAACATGGCCGCCGTCGTGGTCCTCGGGTTGGGCTGCGAGGCCAATCAGATCTCCGGCCTGATGACCGCCGAGGGACTGAAGGAAGGGCCGAAGCTCATTCCAATGGCCATCCAGGACGAAGGCGGCGTCACCAAGACCGTGCTGCGCGCGACGGCCTTCTTGAAGGAATTGCTACCCGAGGCGAACGCCGTGAAGCGCGAGCCGATTCCCGCCAGCGAGCTGATCCTGGCGCTGCAGTGCGGTGGCTCCGACGGCTATTCCGGCATATCGGCCAATCCGGCGTTGGGGGCTGCGGTCGACCTTCTGGTGCGCCACGGCGGCACGGCCGTCCTGTCGGAAACGCCGGAGATCTACGGCGCCGAGCATCTGCTGACGCGACGCGCGGTGTCGCGCGAGGTCGGCGCGAAGCTCGTCGAGCGCATACACTGGTGGGAGGACCATTGCGCCCGCACCGGCGGCGAGATGAACAACAATCCCTCGCCCGGCAACAAGGCGGGCGGCCTGACGACGATACTCGAGAAGTCCTTGGGTGCGGTCGCGAAGGGCGGCACGACGAATCTCGTCGACGTCTACAAGTACGCCGAGCCGATCACCGCCAAGGGCTTCGTCTATATGGACTCGCCGGGCTATGATCCCGTGTCGGCAACCGGCCAGGTCGCCGGCGGCGCCAATGTGCTTTGCTTCACCACCGGCCGCGGCAGCGTGTTCGGCTGCAAGCCTACGCCCTCGCTCAAGCTCGCGACGAATAGCGCGCTCTATCGGCGCATGACGGACGACATGGACATCAATTGCGGCACCATCGTCGAGGGCGAGGAGACCATCCAGGGAAGCGGGCGGAAGATTTTCGAGTTGATCCTGCGCACTGCTTCCGGGCAGAAGACCAAATCCGAGGCGCTCGGCATCGGCGATGACGAATTCGAGCCTTGGAAAATCGGCGCAACTATGTGACTTTTCGGCAACAAATCACCCACGCGCGGCGTTACGCCCGCGTATGCGGCCCTACGACTATCGAACTTGGCCTTGCCTCGGCGGCCCAGCCCTCGCGGGCTTCGGACTTAGCCCTCGCTTTGACTACCAAATCCTTCGACCTGTCGCGGACCGCTGCTGCAAGCGCGCCGGCCGAGCGCTTGTTTGTCTTTGAGGCTCGTCAAACTGCCAGGAGCGAGAGAGATGGCGACAGGTACGGTTAAGTGGTTCAATTCCACCAAAGGGTACGGGTTCATCCAACCGGAGAACGGCGGCAAGGACGTCTTCGTGCATATCAGCGCAGTCGAGCGAGCCGGACTGAACGGTCTGAACGAGGGCCAGAAGGTGAGCTTCGAGATCGCCACGGAGCGCGGCCGGTCGGCGGCGGTGAACCTGAAGACCGCCGAGTAGCCTTGCAATATTGGGTGAGGACGCCGGCTGTTTGCTGGCGTTCCTCCCTGTCTGACATGCGGCGATAGCGCTAATCTGCTCTCCTGTTCGTGGGAGAGCAAGCGATGACGCCCGAAGTGCATTATCTGTCGCTCAGCGACTTGGCGAACAGGATCCGGAACGGTCACCTGTCGTCCTTTCAGGTAACTCGAGCTGTCCTGGATAGGATTGAAAAGCTCGACCGGCGACTGAAGAGCTATGCGGCGGTGACGCCCGATCGGGCGCTGAGTGTGGCCGCGCAGCTCGACGAGGAGGCCGGTGACGGTCGTCGCATTCGCGGACCGCTGCATGGCGTGCCGATCGCCGTCAAGGACCTCTGCAACACGGCGGGCGTCGCGACGGCCGCCGGCATGGCGATCCACATGCAGCATATGCCGGACAAGGACGCCACCGTTGTCGCCCGCCTGAAGGCAGCCGGTGCTGTCATCCTCGGCAAGCTGCAGATGACGGAGGGCGCCTACGGCACCCACCATCCGACGGTTGAGCCGCCGAAGAATCCCTGGAACGCGGCCTATTGGACGGGCGTGTCGTCGTCCGGCTCCGGCGTGGCGACGGCCGCCGGCTTGTGCTTCGGGTCACTGGGCTCCGACACCGGCGGATCGATCCGTTTCCCGTCGACCATGAACGGGCTGTCGGGCCTGAAGCCGACCTGGGGCCGCGTAAGCCGCGCCGGCGTATTCCCGCTGGCCGAATCGCTGGACCATATCGGCCCGATGTGCCGAAGCGCGCTCGACGCGGCGCTGATGCTGGGCGTGATCGCCGGCGCCGATCCCGACGATCCGACGGCCTCGCATCGGCCCGTGCCGGACTACGCCGGCGCGATCAACGCAGGTGTCGAGGGCAAGCACGTGGGCGTGCCTAACAATCTCGTCGGCATGGACGCCGATTCTCAGCGCGCGCTCGACGGCGCGGTCGAAGCCTTCATGGACATGGGCGCACGTCTGATCGAGGTGAAGCTGCCCGAGCTGGACGAGGCGACGCTCGCCTGGGTCCCGCTGTGCGGCCTGGAGGCCGCCCTTGCCCATCAAGTGACCTTTCCGGCCCGCCGTGTCGACTACGGGCCTGACCTGGCCGCCTTGTTGGACCTCGGGCGCAAGTTGTCGGGGCTCGAGCTCGGCAAGCTGCAGCTCATTCGCGCGCGCGTGAAGGGCCAGATCGAGGCTCTGTTGTCGGATGTCGACCTGCTGTTGATGCCTGTCATGGGCCACGCAGCTCCGACCCTGGCCAGCCTGGCGGCGGCCGGCCGAACCCCGCAAACGACGCTGGCGCGCTTGCGCTATACCGCGCCGTTCGACATGAGCGGCCATCCGACCCTCACGCTCCCGGGCGGCATGACGGCCGATGGCGTCCCTGTTGGCTTCCAGATCGTCGGCGGCGCGTTCGAGGAGGCGGCGATTCTCGCCGCCGGGCACGGCTATCAGCAAATCACCGATTGGCATCTGAAGCGGCCGCCAATTTGAGGTTGCCGGCGATCATTGCATGGACGATGAGACGATCATGGGCTACCATGCCGTCTCTTTAAGACGAGTGGCATGGTCAACCTCAGGAAACATCTCAGGCTCAAGCCAAGCATCCTGACGTCGTTCCTTCTCCTGACGGTTCCGGTCTTCTTCACGATCATCGCCGTCACGTATTTCTCCAACGACAGCATCGCGCGGCGCAGCGCCGTCGAGCTGCTGCAACGCTTCCGCACCGACGCGCTGGAAAACATGGAGGACGATTTCAATCCCTTGAAATCGTTGATCCGCTCGGCCGCGGTGCTCGGCGAGGTGGAACCCGGCTTTTACGAGTCGGATCGCTGCTTCCGGTACTTCTACAGCATGCTGCTCCACAGCCCGCGCATCGTGAGCGTCTATGTCGGGCTCGAGGACGGCTCGTTCCGCCAGACGCGACGCGTCGACGCCGGCGTCAAGATCCAGGACAAGCTGCCGCCGGACGATGCCAAGTATGCCTATCGATGGGTGGCGACCAAGCCCGGGGCCGGCCTCGTCGACCACTACCAGTTCCTCGACGCCAACCTGAAGGAGCTGGGCGTCAGCGAGCAAGCCAGCACCTACGATCCGCGGGTGCGCTTGTGGTACCAAAGCGCCAGGCAGGCGCACGCGACGACGATCTCCGATCCCGACATCTTCGCCGCCTTGGGCCTGATCGGCTTCACCGTCGCGGCGCCGTTCTACGTCGATGGCAAGCTCCAGGGCGTGGCGGCGATCGACATCACGCTCGATGGGCTCGGTGCCTATCTGGCGCAGCGCAAGATCAGCCCGGACAGCCTTTCCTACATCCTCGACAGCCAGGGCCGGGTGATTGCTGCCTCCGACGGCTCGAAGACCTATGCCAACGACGATGGCAGGCTCGAGCTGCGCCACGTGAGCGGCCTCGAGAACGAGCTGCCGGCCGTTGCCTATGCCTCGCGGCCGCGGGGCAAGGAGGAGCTCTATTCGCTGACGTTCCGCGGCAAGCAGTATCTGGCGAACCTTTCGACCCTGCCCTCCGAGTTCGGCAAGAAGTGGCAACTCTTCACGATCAGTCCGGTCTCCGACTTCACGAGTGAATTCCAGCGCAACAACGATTTCCTGGTCATGTTCGGCCTGCTGGCGACGGCCTTGCAGATCCTGATCATCTATTTCCTCACCGGCGTGGTGTCCGCACCGCTCGAGCGGCTGGCCTTCAAGGTCGAGAAGATCCAGGAGCTCGGCACCGAGCAGCTGCCCGCCATCGATTCGCCGGTCCGCGAGATCTGGACCCTCTCCAAGGCGATCGACACGCTCGATGCGGCCGTGAAGTCGTTCGCCGCCTTCGTGCCCGTTGGGCTCGTCACCCAGCTGTTGCGTTCGGAGCAGAAGCTCGAGCTCGGCGGCCACAGCCGCTTCCTCACCATCTTCTTTTCCGACCTGGAGGCTTTCTCGACGCTCTCCGAGCAGCTGCCCACGCAGGAGCTGCTGCTCCGGGTCTCGGCCTATCTCGAGCTCGTCACCAAGACGACGAACCAGGAGCACGGCACCATCGACAAGTTCATCGGCGACGGCGTGATGGCGTTCTGGGGCGCGCCGGCGCTGCTCGACGACCATGCCTGGCGCTCGTGCGTCGCCGCCTTGCGCATCCAGCGCGGCATGGACGCCCTGAACGAACGCTGGGCGAGCGAGGATCTCAAGCCGCTCAAGGTACGCATCGGCATTCACAGCGACGCCGTGCTGGTCGGCAACATCGGCTCCAAGGAGCGCATGAGCTACACCGTGATGGGCGACGGCGTGAACGTCGCCGCCCGCCTGGAAGGCGTGAACAAGGAGTACGGCACGCGCATCTGCATCAGCCACGCCGTCTTCAAGGAGGCCGGCGAGCGGTTGTGCGTGCGGCCGATCGACGAGGTCACGGTCAAGGGCCGGCGCTCGACGATCCCGATCTACGAGCTGCTCGGTGTGTACGGCGCCGACGATCCCGGACTCGAGCCCGACGAGAGAACTCTGCGGCTGGCGCGGCTGACGCGGCTTGCCCATGAAGCGATGATCCACGAAGACTTTGCCTTGGCCTCGCGGCGCTATCGCGACATATTGAATGAGTTTCCGGACGATCCGGTCGCATCGGCGATGCTGGGCCGGCTCGTCCAGGCATGATCGGGTGAGGCACCGCAATCCTTGGGGAGGGAACGGCGGTCATTGGGGGTGTGGTGTTGTCCAAACCTAGATTGGTGGCGGAGGTCGGGTCCGCCCTGGCGCTCGGGGCCTTGCGCCCGAGCGAATACACGGCTGCATTGATCCAGGTGCTGCGCGGCAACCGCCGTCTGGTCGAGGGAGCCAGCGTGCTGGAGATCGGCTCGGGCAGCGGCGTGGTGCTGGCAGCCCTCGGCGAGCTCGGCGCGGCCTCGCTTTGCGGCATCGACATCGAGGAGGACGCGGTCGCCTCGGGCATGCTGCTGCTCCACGAGCTCGGTCATGGCGAGGTGGCGGAGCTTCACCAGGGCGACATGTGGCGGCCGGTGGCCGAGCGGCGCTTCGGCCTCGTCGTCGCCAACCTGCCACACTTCCCCATGAACGACGCCGCGGTGCCGGGCCGCCGGATGACCTGGAGCGCAGGCGGTGCCGACGGCCGGCGCCTGCTCGACCCGTTCCTCGAAGGTCTGCCGCAACACCTCGCACTCGACGGAGCCGCGTTCATCACGCACAACGCCTTTGTCGGGATCGAGCGCTCGCGCTCGATTCTCGAGCCGTCGGGGCTGGCCCTGCGGATCGTGGACACGACGCTCGTAAACCTCCCCGAGGAGAAGCTCGCGCGCATGAGCAGCAGCGTGCTCGCCGTCGAGGAGGGACGCAGCATCTTCCGTTACGGGCCGTACATCTTCGCCGAAATGCACGTCGTCGAGATCTGCGCCGCGGAGAAGCTCGGTTGATGCGTCGCAGCGTGACCGTCGCACGATGCGTCGTCATGGTCGCCGTGTTGCTCATTCTGGCGGTCGGCGCGCTCAGGGCGCAACCGGGCGAATCGCCCGATACCGCGCTGGCCACTCTGCTGGCTGCGGCGCGCGCCAAGCTGCCGGGCGCCTGCAGGCAGGCGACGGCCGATCGGCTGGTCAAGATCCTCTGCGCCAAGACCATTCGCATCGGCGTGCGCGACTACTATCCGCTGTTCGGAACCCGCACGAACGGCAAGCACCAGGGCTACGAGGTCGACGTCGGCGCGGCGATCGCGCGCATGTTGGGCGTCGAGCCCGAGTTCGAGCGCGTCAACGCCGCCACGCGCATCCCGTTCCTGGCCGAGGACCGCGTCGATCTCGTCATCGCCACGATGGGCCACAATACCCAGCGCGACGGCCAGGTCCGCTTCATCCGTCCACATTACTATCGCTCCGAGACGATCATCGTCGCGCCGAAGGAGTCGAAGGTGGCCAAGATGGACGACCTCTTGGGCCGCACGGTGTGCGTCACGGTGGGCAACCTGTCGAACGCCGAACTGGTGTCGCGCGACGCCCGTCTCATGCTGTTCGACGAGGCAGGCGTGCTGCCCGAGCGGCTGAAGGATCAGACCTGCTCGCTCGCTGCTCAGGACGACAGCTTCTTCGCCTACTACTTCACCGATCCCGACTTCGCGGCGGCGTACGGCCCCAAGTTCGGCTTCTCCCAGGTCCCCTGGGGCATGGCGGTGGCGCGCCACGGCAGCGACGAGCTGGCCCGCGCCCTCGAGCTCATCAGCCAGATCTTCCATCGCGATGGCCTGTTCCTCGACATCGCGCGCTTCAACCGCATCGGCACGGGCTTCCTCCAGGAGCAACAGGTCGTATGGCGGCGCACCCAATGCAACACTGCCACCGGCAGCACCAATCCGGACTGCGTGCTGCCCGCCCTGAACGCGGAGCTGCAGCCGACGCCGTTCGCTCCGGCTGTCTCGGCCTTCGAGACATGGCTCGACGCGACGCTCGACGTCGAGGTGGCGTTGCCCATGCTCAAGACGGCGCCGGCCTGGGAGATGTTCAAGGACGGCGTGATCAACTCCCTGATCCTGATCGCCGGCGCCCTCACGGCGACGCTGGCTTTCGCCGTGCTGTTCGGCGCCGCCATGGGCTCGCGGATCGCACCGCTGCGCTGGCTGGCGCGGCTGCTGACCATTACTCTGCAGTCCTCGCCGATCGTCCTGACCTTGGTGATCGCGGCGGCAATCGGGCATGCCTTCTTCGCTTATTCCGATGCCGTGGCTCTCGCCGCCTCGATTGCCGCCCTGGGCCTGGCCAACGGCAGCAATGCCGGTCAGGCGCTGTCCGAGGCGATCTGGAGCTTGCGCGCCGAGGGCCGGTTTGATGGGACCCCGGCGGTTGGTCACGATCTCTTCAGCCGCGCGCTCGGCCGATCGTCGACCCAAATGGTGGCCTTCCTGGTCAACGCGGCCAAGGGCACGCCGATCGCGAGCTTCATCGGCGCGCCCGAGCTTTTGAGCGCGCTGACCGACATCACCTCGTTTTCGAGCGGACGGGCGACCACCTACACGCTGCTGCTGGTGTTCTACACCGTCGTGGTCATGGTGGTGGTGTGGCTGTGCGGCAAGTTCCGCGCCTATCTCGAGGGCCGCCAGCTCGCGGGCGAGGCGGCGGCATGAGCCAGCACCTCGCCGAGCTTGCCGCCGACTTTCTGCCGCGCTTCCTGCGCGGCATGGCGGTCAACTTCGAGATCGCGGTCATTTCGCTGGTGATCGGCCTGGTTCTCGGGCTCCTGCTGGCGCTTGGCCGCTATCGTGGCGCCATCGCCGGGGCGGCCGCCGCGGCGATGGTGGCCCTGATGCGTGCCGCGCCCACCTTCGTGGTCATGTTCTTCCTGCTGAACGCCATACCCCGCGACGCAACGCTGTTCGGCGCGCCGCTGGTGGTGTCGGGCCTGATGGCGGTGGCGCTGTCGCTGGTTCCTTACTCCGCGGCTTACATTTCCGATGCCGGCCTCGACGCCATGCGCCATTGGCGCGCCGGCTCGCATCTCGGCGCGCTGCTCTTTCTGCCCAACGTCACCCGCGCTTTCTTCGTGCTGGTGATGTCCTCGAGCGCCGGTGCCGCGATCGGCGTCACCGAAGGCATCACCGTGATCCTGCGCCGCGCCGAGCAGCTGCCCACCTTGGACGATCGGCTGCTGCTGTTTGCCCTCGGCATCGTGATGTTCGGCATCCCGCTGCAGCTGGGCTTCGCGCTCATCAGCTTCATCCAGCGCCGGCTGAGCCGGCTGGTCCCAGCGACCGCCTGATGCCGTATCGCTCCGTGTTTCGTGCCGGCCTGTTCGCCGGCAAGACCGTCATCGTCACCGGCGGCGGCTCGGGTCTCGGCCGCTGCACCGCGCACGAGCTCAAGTCGCTCGGCGCGCGGCTCGCCTTGATCGGCCGCACGGCGGAGAAGCTCGAGACGGTCAAGGCCGAGCTTGGCGATCCCGACA
>JAFAKN010000251.1 GCA_019235415.1 Alphaproteobacteria bacterium | reverse complement strand
TGGGCACCGGTCAATCCGGCGCCGACCGCGGCGATCAGGTCGTCGACGGTCGCCTGCTTGAAATTGGCGCGCACGCCGTCGAGCCCCTTGTCGGTGACCTCGTAGCCCTCCTCGTGGAAGGCTTTGTCGAGCAGCGAGCGTCCGAGCTGGACGTATTGCTCGCGCTGGCGAACCCGCACGAAGCGCCGGATCGCCGCCTTGGCCTTGCCGGTGACGACGAAGCGCTCCCAGGTGGGCGACGGCGTCTGCGCCCTCGACGTGATGATCTCGACCTGGTCGCCGTTGGCGAGCTGGGTTCGCAACGGCAGCATGCGGCCGTTGATCTTGGCGCCGACGCAGGTGTCCCCGACCTGGCTGTGCACGGCGTAGGCGAAGTCGACCGGCGTGGCGCCGCGCGGCAGCGCGATCAGCTTGCCCTTGGGCGTGAAGCATAACACCTGGTCCTGGAACATCTCGAGCTTGGTGTGCTCGAGGAACTCCTCGGCGTTGGGCGCCTTGTCCAAGATCTCGATCAGGCTGCGCAGCCAGGCGTATTGCGGTGCGTCGGTCGACGGGCCACCCTGCTTGTAGATCCAGTGCGAGGCGACGCCACGGTCGGCCTGGTCCTGCATCTCGGGGGTCCGGATCTGGATTTCGATGCGCTGGCCGAACGGGCCGATGACGCCGGTGTGCAGCGAGCGATAGCCGTTGGGCTTGGGGACCGAGATGTAGTCCTTGAAGCGCTGCGGCAGCACGTGGTAGCGCCCGTGCAGCAGGCCGAGCGCCTGGTAGCACTGGGCGACATCGGGCACGACGATGCGGAACGCCATGATGTCGGCCAGCTGCTCGAACGACACGTTCTTGTTCTGCATCTTGCGCCAGATCGAATAGGGCGTCTTCTCGCGCCCCGAGACCTGGGCCTCCATGCCGCCGTCCTTCAGCGTCTGGGTCAGCTCCTCGACGATCTGCGGCACCAGCACGCCGCCCTTCTCGCGCAGGTAGCCCTGGCGGGCCAGGACCGACGCGCGACCGTCGGGGTTGAGCTCGGCGAAGGCCAGCTCCTCGAGCTCGCGCTTGACGTTCTCCATGCCGATGCGCGAGGCCAGCGGTGCGTAGAGGTCCATGGTCTCGCGCGCGATGCGCTTGCGGCGGGCCGGATCCTTGATGTGCTGCAGGGTGCGCATGTTGTGCAGCCGGTCGGCGAGCTTGACCAGCAGCACGCGGATGTCCGACGACATGGCGAGCACCAGCTTGCGCAGGTTCTCGGCCTCCTTGGTCGATTCCGACTGGACTTCCAGGCGGCTGAGCTTGGTGACGCCGTCGACCAGGCGCGCGATCTCCTCGCCGAACAGCCGCGCGAGCTCGTCGCGCGTGGCGTCGGTGTCCTCCAGGGTGTCATGCAAGAGGCCAGTGACGATCGACGAGGTGTCGAGCTTCATCTCGGCCAGGATGCCGGCGACCTCGACGGGATGCGAAAAATACGGGTCGCCCGAGGCGCGCAGCTGGGTGCCGTGCCTCTTCAGCCCGTAGACGTAGGCACGGTTCAGCATGTCCTCGTCCGCATCGGGATCGTAGGACTGCACGCGCTCGACGAGTTCGAACTGACGAATCATGGCAATCGTCGATTATATGGCAACGATTGCGCCCGCTGCACGCCTTCTTGGGACCGGGTCATCGCCTCCCTGCGCTTTGCGCGGGGAGGTGTCGGCGTCTTACGCCGACGGAGGGGTCATGCTCTTGACGGGGGGCTCATGACCATGACCCCACCGTCGCCATAAGATGGCGACACCTCCCCATCGCGGGCTCCGCGATGGGGAGGAGAAGCCCCCTACTCCGGGATGTCCTCTTCCTCGGCCATCGGCAGGGCCTTGGGCTGGGCGGCTTCGGCGCCACCCTGCGCCAGCGCGGCGGCGAGCTCCTGCTCGAGCTCGGCCATCTCGTTGACCTCTTCAGGCTTGTCGATGTCGGCGTGCTTCTGCATGCCGGAGATCAGCGAGTCCTTCAGCACGCCCTGGTCGAGCTTGCTCTCGGCGATCTCGCGCAGCGCCACGACCGGGTTCTTGTCGCGGTCGCGGTCCAGGGTGATCTGCGCACCGGCCGAGATGTCGCGCGCCCGCTGGGCGGCGAACATGACGAGCTCGAAACGGTTGGGCACCTGCGGGATGCAGTCTTCGACGGTGACGCGGGCCATGGCGACCTCTGAATTCTGGGGAGCGGGCGGTTATAGCCCGGTTGCTCCAAAACGCAAGGCCCGCGGCTAGAAGCGTTCGACGCGCTGGCCGGCGGGCAGGGCCGCCAGCAACGTGGCGATCGGGTGGCCGCCGACCGGATGACGCCATTGCGGCTCGAGGTCCGCCAGGGGCCTCAGGACGAACGCCCGCTGGTGCAGCCGCGGGTGCGGCAGGACGGGCGCCTGGCCGCCCCCCGCCGCGACTTCGCCGCGAAAGTCCAACAGGTCGAGATCGACGATACGCGGCGCGTTGGGCACCGAACGCACCCGGCCGAAGTCGTGCTCGACGGCGTGCAACGCCGCCAGGAGCGCACGCGGGTCGAGCCCACTCGCCACCTCCGCGACGGCGTTGACGAACCACGGTTGGTCCGACGCCGGCACCGGTGCCGTGCGGTACCAAGGCGAGATCCGCACCAGCTGCACGCCGTGACGCTCGAGCGCGTGCAGCGCGGCCTCCAGGGTCTCGCGCGGCGGCCCATGCAGCGGGTGGGGCAGATTCCCTCCGGCGCCAATGAAGATTGCGCCGGGCCTTGGGTTTTCCACTAGTGGAGCCTCCAACCCCTTGTGATGCTTGGGTTAAGCTCCTATTTTTAACGCAACATAAGAGGCGCGTCCTGTATGGGCGTGCGCATGCGATTTTTCTGCGCTCTCCAGGCATATTGTTCAAAGGACTTATGGAATGAAAGGCAGTTTCTACGAGAATGAACGGCTCGCGCTGTTCATCGACGGCGCCAATCTCTACTCCGCGGCACGCGCGCTGGGCTTCGACATCGACTATCGCCGGCTGCTGAAGGTGTTTCGCGACAAGGGCCGCCTGGTTCGTGCCTACTACTACACGGCGCTGGTGGAGGATCAGGAGTATTCCCCGATCCGCCCGCTGATCGATTGGCTGGACTACAACGGCTACACCATGGTCACCAAGCCGACCAAGGAGTTCACCGACGCCACCGGCCGTCGCAAGATCAAGGGCAACATGGACATCGAGCTCGCCATCGACGTCCTGGAGATGGCCGAGCACCTCGACCACGTCGTCCTGTTCTCGGGCGACGGCGATTTTCGGCGCCTGGTCGAAGCCGTGCAGCGCAAGGGGCTGCGGGTCTCGGTGGTGAGCACCATCAAGTCCGCGCCGCCGATGGTGGCCGACGAGCTGCGCCGCCAGGCCGACGACTTCATCGAGCTCGCCGACCTTGCGCCGTTGATCGCGCGCAATCCGTCGGAGCGGCCGGCGCGCCCGGCCATGGCCCAGCCGCTCGGCCCTCGCGAGCCCGAGGACGATGCGCCGCCCGAGCCGCTGGTGCGTTCGGCCTAACAAACCGTGACCGCGCGCTTCGAGGAGCCGTCGCGCGACTGCCCGCGCTGCCCGAGGCTGGTCGGCTTCCGCCAGGACTTGCGGGCGGAACACCCGGATTGGCAGAACGCGCCGGTCGCCTCCTTCGGCAAGCTTGACGCCCGCGTGCTGATCGTCGGGCTGGCGCCCGGCATGCGCGGCGCCAATCGCACCGGCCGGCCGTTCACCGGCGACTACGCCGGCGACCTGCTCTACTCGACCCTGCTGAAGTTCGGCCTGGCCCAGGGCGAGTATCGCGCCGATCCCAGCGACGGGCTGCGGTTGGTCGACTGCCGCATCGCCAACGCCGTGCGCTGCCTGCCGCCCGAGAACAAGCCACTGCCGGCCGAGTTCACCAACTGCCGGCCATTCCTGCAAGCGGAGCTCGCGGTCATGCCGCAGCTGAAGGTGATCGTGGCGCTGGGCAAGGGCGCGCATGACCAGGTGCTGCGCGCGCTCACCATCCGGCCAGCCGGCGCGTACCCGTTCGCGCACGCCAGGCTGCACCAGCTGCCGACCGGCCTCAGCCTGGCCGACAGCTACCATTGCTCGCGCTACAACACGAACACCGGCCGGCTCACGACCGAGATGTTCCATGCCGTGTTCGACGGGGTGCGGCAAAAGCTCGACGGATAGACTTGCAGTCCAGAAGAGCATGAGCGGGCCTGGAGGCCCGCGGTCCCGGAAGAGTCTTGCCGGACCGCGGACCTCCCCTCTGTCATCCCGAGGCCGCAGGCCGAGGGATCCTTCCGGTTGCCTTAAGGATCCCTCGCTACGCTCGGGATGACAGGCAAAGTCCAGTGAGATCACAGCTCGGCATCGATCGCCTCGGCGATCTCTGCGGACATCGGCGCGACGCGGCTCGGCCAGGCACCCTTCAGGCTGCCGTCCTTGCCGATCAGGTACTTGTGGAAGTTCCACTTGGGCGCGGCGCCCTCGCCGGCCTCGGCGGCGATCCACTTGTAGAGCGCGTGTGCCTCGGGGCCGATCACCTTCTGCTTGGCGGTCAACGGGAAGCTGACGCCGTAGCGGGTCTCGCAGAACTGCGCGATCTCGGGCTCGGCCTTGGGCTCCTGCGCGCCGAAATCGTTCGACGGCACGCCCAACACCACGAGGCCCCTGGCGCCGTAGCGCTCGTGCAGCTTCTGCAGGTCGGCGTATTGCGGCGTGAACCCGCAGAACGAGGCGACGTTCACCAGCAGGACCGGGTGTCCGGCGAATTGCTTCAGCTCGATCGGCTTGCCGTCGATCGACGTGAAGCTGAAATCGTGTCCCGACGCCATCTCTAGACCTCCTCGTCGTAGCGCTGCTCGCGCCACGGATCGCCGTAGTTGTGGTAGCCGCGAACCTCCCAGAAGCCAGGCTTGTCGTGCAGCGAGAATTCTATGCGCTTCAGCCATTTCGCGCTCTTCCAGAAGTAAAGGCGTGGGATCACCACGCGCAGCGGCCCGCCATGCTCGCGGCTGAGCGGCTCGCCGTTCCAGCTCCAGGCCAGCAGCACGTCCTCGGCCGCGAAGTCTTTTAGCGGCACGTTGGTGGTGTAGGTGTCGTACGAATGGAAGATGACGTGCCGCGCCTCGGGCTTGGGCCGCACGAGGGCGAGAAGATCGCGCGCGCTCACGCCTTCCCAGGCGTTGTCGTAGCGCGACCAGGCGGTGACGCAGTGGATGTCGGTGCGGAGACGCGTCTTGGGCAGGTCGGTGAACTCGCCCCATCTGAAAGTCGTCGGCTGCTCGACCTCGCCGTCGACGAACAGACGCCAGGCATGGGTCGGGATCTCGGGCTGGATGCCGAGGTCGAGCACCGGCCAGGTCTCGACCAGCCGCTGCCCGGGCGGCAGCCGATCGGCGCGCGCGGCCGCCTTGCCGGTGAGCAGCCGCCCGTCCTCGGCCCACTTCTGCTTGCTTTCGATCAGCTTGCTCTTGAGCTTGCCGAACAGGGTGACGTCGTCGGACATGGAATCCTCACTCAGTGCTCCCCTCCCCTTGGCGGAGCCCGCCAAGGGGAGGTGTCGCCGTCTTACGGCGACGGAGGGGTCATGAATCATGACCATGACCCCTCCGGCCGCTGCGCGGCCACCTCCCCTTCGCCGCATCGGCGAAGGGGAGGAGAAATTCAGATCGACCGACCGGCCTTCTCCCAATAGGGCGCGCGCAGCTTGCGCTTGAAGATCTTGCCGGAATCCTCGCGCGGCAGCGCGGCGCTGAACTCGACCACCTTGGGCACCTTGTAGCGCGCGAGATGTTCGCCGAGATAGCCGCGCACGTCGCTCGCCTGCAAGTCGGCGCCGAGCTGCGGCTCGACATGGGCGCAGATCTGCTCGCCGTATTCCTCGTCGGGAATGCCGAACACCGCGCAGTCGCGCACGCCGGGCATCTGGATCAGCACTGACTCGATCTCGGCCGGATAGATGTTGACGCCGCCCGAGATGATCATGTCGCGCTTGCGATCGCAGAGATAGACGTAGCCCTCCTCGTCCTGATAGCCGACGTCGCCCACGGTCACGAGGTCGCCCAGCGCCACCTCGCGCCGCTTGGCGTCGTCGTTGTTGTAGGTGAAGTCGCTGATGTGCGGGCCGCGCAGATAGATCTCGCCGACCTCGCCTTGCCTCACCTCACGCCCCTCTTGATCGACGATGCGCAGCACCGCTCCCTCGACGACGCGGCCGACGGTCCCGGGCTTGCGCAATGCCTCGTGCGAATCATGCCAGACGCAGATGCCTGTTTCGGTCGCACCGTAATACTCGGTGACCACCGGCCCCCACCAATCGATCATCTGGCGCTTCACTGCCGGGGCGCAGGGCGCAGCGCCATGGGTGATCCAGCGCAGCGAGGAAACATCGTAACGACGGCGCACCTCCTCGGGCAGCCGCAGCAGGCGCACGAACATGGTCGGCACGATGTGCATGTGGCTGACCCGGTGCTTGTCGATCAGCCGCAGCATGTCCTCGGCATCGAAGCGCGGCTGCAGCACCATCGAAAGACCAAGCCGCGCGCTGGTCATGCCATAGGCGGCCGGCGCGGAGTGGTACATCGGCCCATTCATCAGCACGACGGCGTCGGGATCGGCCGCGAGGCCCCAGTAGCGGGCCACATCCAGCGCGCCGGCGGCTTGCAGTTCCGGCGAAGACGGACGACGGCGCACGCCCTTGGGCCGGCCGGTCGTGCCCGAGGTGTAGATCATGCTGCCGCGGCTCGCCTTGGCCGGCTCGGTGTACGGCGGCTGCCGCCCGACAAAGGCGTCCCATTCCTCCACGTCGGCCGGCGCCACGCGCTTCTCCTCCGGAACGCCATAAGCGGCCGCGATCTCGTCGGGTGTCGGGACGGCCAGGACCTTGACGCCCGTCGGGATTCCTTCGGCGATGCGGTCCAAAAGATCGCTGTGAACGACCAGCACCTTCGCGGCGCTGTCGCTCAGGATGTAGCCCGCTTCCTCGGCCGTGAAATGCCAGTTGATGGGCACCGCGTAGGCGCCGAGCTGGCTGGCGGCCAGGTTGACCTCGAAGGTCGCGAAATCGTTGCGCAGCATCAGCGCCACGCTGTCGTCCTCGCCGATGCCGAGCGCGGCAAGACCGCCGGCGGCGCGCGCCGCGTTGGCCTGCACCTCGGCCCAGCTGCGGAAACGGTCGCCTGCGCTGATGCCCATGGTGATGCTGGCCGTCATCGCTTCTTCCCCTTCCCGCCCGGGCTGGCGGCGGCCCCTTTCAGCATCAGCGCGCCGTGGAAGGTCGCGATGGTGCGATAGTCGGGAGCATGTTCCAGCATCCCGGCATGCTGCAACATCACGAGGCCGTGCGTCGCCGCCCACATCGCCCAGCCGAACAGCCTGGGATCGACGCCGATCACGTCCGCTTGCACCAACTGCTCGGCCTGCTGCGTGATGTAGCGGGCGGCACGACTTGCCTCGCGATGCAGGTCGGGATGGCTTTCGTCGAGCGGCACGTCGATGTCGAACATGATGCGGTAGGCGTGCCAGTTCTTCATGGCGAACCGGTGATAGGCCTCGCCGACCCGGCGCGCGCGCTCGACCGGATCGTCGGCCGGCGCCGACGCGGCCGCCGCTTCCAGCGCATCGGCGAACTTGCCGAAGGCCTGCGCGCGCACCGTCGCCAGGATCTCGGCCTTGTCCTTGAAGTAGCGGTAAGGCGTCTTGGGGCTGCAGCCCAGTGCCTCGGCCAGCTGACGCATGGTGACGCCGTCGTAGCCGAAGCGGGCAAAGCGCTCGGTCGCCACCTTGCACAGCTCGGCACGGAAGTCGGCGATGTCCTGGTCGGTGAGATAGCGCGGCATGATTTAGGTACACAGTGTGTACGTAACATCGAATGAGGTCAACGCTGGGGGACGCCATGCTGGGGGCGCGTGACTCCTCGGGCGAAGTAACCTTCGCCCTGAGTCACGCGTCATGACGTGTCGCAAGAAGCGAAGACCGCGCCACTGGAGTGGCGCGCCCCCAGCGTAGTTCGCGCCCCCAGCGCAGTTAGCGCAATTCCCGCTAGTGATCCCTCAATCAGCGCTGGATGAACATGCCAGCGCATCGGCCGGCGGCCCCGCTTGCCCGGCTCGGCCTCGGCTTCGCGCAGGAAGCCAGCGCCTTCAAGCACGCGGATCACCGCCAGCGTTTGGTCGGCGTCGACCGCCTGGTGCAGCGCCTCGCGACGAACCTCCTCGCGGCTGAGCTCGGCCACGCGACGATCGCCGATCCAGGCCAGCACGCGCCGCGCCAGGTCATCAACCTTGGACGGGAAGGCGCGTGCCAAGACCGCGTCGGCATGTTGGCGGAAGTATTCCCACAGGGTGCAGGCGGCGACCATCGTCTCGCCCAGGATCTGGCGCGGTGGCGGCGCTACGGACGATGCGTTCGCGGCCCATCGCAGCAAAGCGAGCGCCGACGCCAGCCGCGCGACCATGCCCCGCCCCTTGCCGAGCCACGCGGCTTGCACGCCGTCGCTGGCCCTGAGCGCCTCGTGCAACTGCGCGAGATGACGGTCGAACGCCTGCAGCGCGCTATCATCGAGGGACAGCGCCAACGGCGCCAATGGATCGCCGGCCACCGCGGCGATGCGCTCGAGCGCCGCCACCGCTTCGCTCTCGCGCAGCTGAGGGCGGTCGCGCAGGGAGCGCCAGGGCGCCGGCTTGGGCCAGGCAAACAGAAAGCGGGCGGCGCGCCCGTCGTCGCCGCCGCTAAGCGCCGCGCCGAGGCGCTCGGGATCGAGGCAGCCGATGATGCTGACGGCAGGCCTTCCCGGCCCGAGCGCGGTGCGCAACGGCGACCAGCTCTCGAGCAGCGCGCTGACCTCGACCGGCTGGCGACGGCCGTCGCGCGCCAGCGCCGCCAGCCAGGCGCCCGGTTCGTCGCGCCACAGCAGCGCCCCGCTCGGCTGCTTGTTGGCCGACGCCAGCAGCGCCGGCAGGCGGATTGCGTTTTCGATCACGGCAGGCGCGCGGTTTTTGGCGGTCACGCGTCTTTCCACCGCCGCCAAGATGCGACGCACCGCGTGCAGCGCCGGCGTCTTGCCGTGCGACGGCCCACCGACCAGCGCCTGCCACAGGATCAGCGGCTCGTCCCACGAAGACTCGTTGAGCCGCGCCACGACACCGGCGCCGCACAGCCCGGCGACCGCGGCCAGCAACGCCTGCACGATGTAGTCGGCCGGTGCGTCGGTCGCGGCCGCCGCCTCGCTCACCCAGGTCTGCCACCAGTCCGGCAGGCATTTTAGGGGAAAATCCGGCAGCTCCGGCCTGCCCGCCTCGAGCAAGCCGAGGTCAGGCTCGGGCCAGGCGTCGTTCCGCGAACCGGCGGGCTCTGCAAGCAATTCGCTCATCGGTCGACACTCCTCGCCGTCACAGGTGGACTTCTAG
>JAFAKN010000068.1 GCA_019235415.1 Alphaproteobacteria bacterium | reverse complement strand
AGTCGGGCAAGGGCGCAGCGTTGAGCTGGAGAAAGGCAAACAGCGCCCGGATCGGGTGCGGCATGCCGCGGCCGTCTTCGCGCGACGCAATGCGGTCGCGGCCGAGATAGTAGGTCACGTCGTCGAGGTCGAGTGGATAGCCCTGGGCGCGCAGGCGCTGCAGCACCAAGGGGACGTCGTGCCGCTGCATGAAGCCGAACCGCACCTCGGCCAACCATAGCCGAGGTGCCAGCTCCTTGATGGTGAGCGCCTCCTCGGCCGGCACCTGCGGCACGGACGCCGTCGTGACGTCCATGATCAGCACCGACTCGTGCAGCGAGCGGTTGCGCAACAGATGCCAGAGCAGGATAGGCGGCCGGCCGTAGTCGCTGCGCGCCAGGAAGACGGCCGTCCCCGGCACCCGCGGATACTGTCCGGCAGCGATCTCCTGCAGGACCCGCGACACCTGCTCGGCGGTCCCCTCGCGTTGTGCGCGCACGGCTCGGGCGCCGGTTTGCCAGACCAGCATGATGACGTAGACCACGGCGCCCATCGCCAGCGGCACCCAGCCGCCCTGGGCGAGCTTGGTCATGTTGGCGGCGACGAACGCGGCATCGAGGACGGCCAGCGCGCCGGCCAGCACCAGCGCCTTGGCCCAGCTCCAGGCCCACAGCTCACGCGTGGCAAGGCACAGCAGCACGGTGGTGATCAGCATCGTGCCCGACACCGCGATGCCGTAGGCGGCCGCGAGATTGCTCGAGCTGCCGAAGCCGATCGTGAGGCTGACCGTGGCCACCATCAGAAGCCAGTTCACCGAGGGAACATAGATCTGGCCGTAGCCGGTCGGCGAAGTCTGCACGATACGCAGCCGCGGCAGCCAGCCGAGCTGCACCGCCTGGCGCGTCATCGAGAAGGCGCCGGTGATGATCGCTTGGCTGGCGATCACGGTCGCCACCGTCGACAACACGATCAACGGCACCTGGAAGGGCCTCGGGCAGAGATGGAAGAAGATGCTGCCCTCGGTCGGCGCGCCGGCCAGCACGGCGGCGGCCTGGCCGGCGTAATTCAGCACCAGCGCCGGGAACACGATGACCGACCACGAGACGCGGATCGGCCGCCGGCCGAAATGACCCATGTCGGCGTACAGCGCCTCGGCGCCGGTGACGCAGAGGAAGATGCCGCCCAGCAACAGGAACGCCGTCCCGCCGCCCGAGAACAGATAGCGGATGCCGACCACCGGATTGAGCGCCCACAACACGCCGGGATGCTTCAGGATGCCGTGCACGCCGAGTGCGGCGATGACGGCGAACCACACGGCCATGATCGGCCCGAAGAGGCTGCCGATGCGGTCCGTGCCGTGGCGCTGCACCAGGAACAGGCCGACCAGGATCACGATGGCCGCGGCGAGCACGTGGTGCTTCATGCCGGGCGCGATGACCAGCGAGCCCTCCAGCGCCGACAGGACGGAGATCGCGGGCGTTATGGCGCCGTCGCCGTAGATCAGCGCCGCGCCGAACAGGCCGGCCAGCACCACCAGCGGGCGCCGCCGGCGGCTGACGCCCAGCAGGGACATCAGGGCCATGATGCCGCCCTCGCCCTCGTTGTCGACGCTCATCGCCAGGCTGACGTATTTCATGCTGGTGATGGCGATCAGCGTCCACACGATCAGCGACAGGACGCCAAGCGCCGTCGTCCGATCGGGATGGGGGCCCGACACCTCGAGCACCGTCTTGAAGACGTAGAGCGGGCTGGTGCCGATGTCGCCGAACACCACGCCCAGGGCTGCCAGACTCATGGCCGGCAGACCGGCGGCGTGGACACTTTTAGGGGCGGACATCAGGTTGGCTTGCAAAGCTAGCGGCGCGGGCGGAGTCGTTCAATGTCAGATGGCAACGTCAGATGGCGAACTCGCGGCCGATCTCGACGACGCGGTCGCGCGGCACGCGGAAATACTCGCAAAGCGGCGGCGCGTTGCGCTGCAGAAACGCGAAGACCGCTTCCACCGGACGCGGCAAGCCGCGGCCGTCGTCGCGCGGCAGGATGTGCTCGTGCGCCATGTAGTAGGTGACATCGGCGGGATCGAACGGATAGCCCTCGGCGGCGAGGCGCTCGACCAGCGGCGGGATGTCGGGCGGCTCCATGAAGCCGAACTGGACCTCGCAGCGCCAGACCTGCGGCGCGAGCTTGCGCAGGGCGACCGGCCCGGACCGCGGGACGTAGGGCACGGAGGCCGTCGTGACATCGGCGATCAGCACCGATTCGTGCAGTGCCCGGTTGTTCTTGAGATGCCAGATCAGGATCGGCGGCGCGGCCACCTCGCTGCGCGCCAGGAACACGGCCGTGCCCGGCACGCGGGGAATTTTGCCAGCCACGATCTGGCGCAGGGCCGCGTCGGAACGGCCGCCGAGCGAGCGCCGCTCCGCCTGCACGGCCGCCGCGCCGGCGCGCCACACCAGCATGACGGCGTAGACCACGGCGGCCATGGCGAGCGGCACCCAGCCGCCCTGCAGGACCTTCACCATGTTGGCCGAGACGAACGCCAGGTCGATCACGGCCAGCAGGCCGGCCACGGCGAGCGCCGCCGGCAGCCGCCAATGCCAGATTTCGCGCATGGCCGCGAACAGCAGCAGCGTGGTGATCATCATGGTGCCCGACACGGCGATGCCGTAGGCCGCGGCGAGATTGCTCGAGCTGCCGAAGCCGATCGCCAGCCCGACCGTCGCCAGCATCAAGAGCCAGTTCACTGATGGTACGTAGATCTGGCCGTAGCCGGTGGCCGAGGTCTGCACCACGCGCACCCGCGGCAGGAAGCCGAGCTGCGCCGCCTGCCGCGTCATCGAATAGGCGCCGGTGACGATCGCCTGGCTCGCGATGATGGTGGCGATGGTGGCCAGGACCACCAGCGCCAGCCGCAGCGAGTCGGGGCACAGGCGGAAGAAGATGTGGTCGATCGGGGCGCCGGCCAGCACCAGCGCGGCCTGGCCGGCATAGTTGAGGACCAGCGCGGGGAACACCAGGGCCGACCAGGCAAGCCGGATCGGCCGGCGGCCGAAGTGGCCCATGTCGGCGTACAGCGCCTCGGCGCCGGTGACGCACAGGAACACGCCGCCAAGCAGCAGGAACGCCATGGGCCCGCCCGACGCGAGGTATCTTAGCCCGAGCAACGGATCGAGCGCCCACAGTACGGCGGGATGCCGTGCGATGCCCCACAGGCCCAGCAGGCCGATGGTGACGAACCACAGCGCCATGATCGGGCCGAACAGGCCGCCGATGCGCGCCGTGCCCTGCCGCTGCAAGGCGAACAGGCCGATCAGGATCGCGACCGCGGCCGGCAGCACGTAGGGCGCGAGCTCGGGCAACACGATGTGCGTTCCCTCGAGCGCCGACAGCACGGAGATGGCGGGCGTGATGGCACCGTCGCCGTAGATCAGCGCGGCGCCGAACAGGCCCGCGAGCACGATGACCGGCCGGTGCCGCTGCTTGACGCCGAGCAGCGACATCAAGGCAAGGATGCCGCCCTCGCCCTCGTTGTCGACGCTCATGGCCAAGGCGACGTACTTGAACGAGGTGATGACGATCAGCGTCCACACGATCAGCGACAGCGCGCCGAGCGTCGTTGTCGGGTCGGGATGCGGCCCGGTGACGTCGAGCACCGTCTTGAAGGTGTAGAGCGGGCTGGTGCCAATGTCGCCGAACACCACGCCCAGCGCTGCGAGGCTGAGAGCCCGAAGATTGTCCGCCCTATCGTGGCCGCTGCTGTCGTTCAACTTGTCGTTCAACGGGATCGTCCATCGCTCGCTCGCCAACTAACACGCAAGCCCTGGCGACGGCGAGCGTCGCGGGTCGGACGTCACGCAATCTTCACGACCACCTTGATGGCATCCTCGATGCGCTCACGCGCGTACTTGATGGCGGTCGGCACCGCATCGAGGCCGAAGGTGTGGGTGTGGATCAGCTTGGCGTCGAAGCGCTTCTGCGCCATCAGCGCCGCCGCGCGATGC
>JAFAKN010000487.1 GCA_019235415.1 Alphaproteobacteria bacterium | reverse complement strand
ACCCACGCCTATCTCGGCCTGTCGCCGGGGCTCGATTTCGAAACCAAGCTGTTCGCCAAGCCGGACGTGGTGGCGATGGGCACCAACACCGACCCGTACCAGCCGGTCGAGCGCGAGCTCAAGATCACGCGGCAGATCCTGCGGGTGCTGAGCGACTTCAACAATCCGGTCGGCATCGTCACCAAGGGCCATCTGGTCACGCGCGACATCGACATCCTGGGCGACATGGCCAAGCGCAATCTCGCCGAGGTCTTCCTCTCGGTGACGACGCTCGACAAGGAGCTGGCGCGCGCGATGGAGCCGCGCGCCTCCGCGCCGCATCGCCGGCTCGAGGCGATCAAGGCGCTGTCGTCGGCCGGCGTCCCGACCGGCGTGATGACGGCGCCGATGATCCCCGGCCTCAACGACCACGAGATGGAGGCGATCCTCGAGGCGGCCAAGCAGGCCGGCGCCACGCGCGCCGGCTTCACCGTCCTGCGCCTGCCGCTCGAGATCAAGGACCTGTTCCAGGATTGGCTGCGCCAGCACCGGCCCGACCGCGCCGAACGCGTGCTGTCGCTGATCCGTCAGATCCGCGGCGGCGCGCTCTACCAATCGCAGTTCGGCCTGCGCATGCGCGGCGACGGCCCGATCGCCGAGCTTTTGAACGCGCGCTTCGCCGTCGCGGTCAAGAAGCTCGAGCTGAACCTCGTGCGCTACCGCCTCGACGCCAGCCGCTTCCGCGTCCCGGAGTCGGTGCGCACCGCACAGGTCGACGCCAAGCACGACGCGCGGCAGATGAAGCTCCTGTAGTTTCGCGCAATCGGCTCGCCCGGCCCGACGCGGATCTCGGTTGTGGTATGCGAACTTGCGATCCGCTGAAACTGGCTGTGCAATTACTCGCTTGTTAGTCTCCCCCGCCTGGGATTTGCACGCGGGGAGTACGTCCGATGGCCGAGGCTACAGACAATCCCGACCGCCGGAGTGGCCGTCAGCGATCTCGTCCGAGGCGCCGACGGTGTCCTCGGAGCGGCCTGCGTCCGCTGCTTCTGGCCAGTACGGCGCTGGTTGTGCTGACGGCGCTGCCCGCGGCCGCGCAGGACGCCACCTGGCGCACAGCACCCGGCTCGGGCGACTTCGACACGGCCGGCAATTGGAGCCCGACGGGGGTGCCGACCCGCACCGCCTTCTTCGGCGCGTCCAGCGTCACGAGCCTGTCGTTCTCGGCCGACACCGCCATCGGCGGCTTCACCTTCAACGCGGGCGCATCGGACTACGTGTTCACCAATGCGCAGTTCGTCCGGTTCAACGGGGCCGGCATCGCGATCAACGGCGGCAGCGCCAGGATCGTCAACAATGGTGCGCTCGACTTCAACGGCACCAGCACAGCCGGCAGTGCCGCCATCGGCAACACTGCGCTCATGGCCTTCAACGACTCCAGCACCGCGGGCAATGCCGCCATCACCAACAGTGGCCTCTTGAGCTTCAACGGCGCCAGCACCGCCGCCAACGCCATGATCGGCAACGACGCCATCGGTGCCCTGAGCTTCAACAACGCCAGCACGGCCGGCAGCGCCACCATCACCAACAGGGGCACGATCGCTTTCTTCGACACCAGCACGGCCGGCACCGCCACCATCGTCAACCGAGGCGGCGGCGCCGTGGGTTTCGGTAACAACAGCACCGCCGGCAACGCCACCATCACCAACATCGGCGGCGGGAGCTTTCTGCTGTTTTTCGACACCAGTACGGCCGGCAATGCCACCATCGTCAACTCGGCGACCGTGACGTTCGGCAACGCGAGCACGGCCGGCAACGCCACGATCGTCAACAACAGCGGCGGCACTCTGAATTTCGTGAATCGCAGCGCGGGCGGCACCGCCACCATCGTCAACAATGGCACTCTGAGTTTTTTCGAGTCCAGCGGTGGCGGCAACGCGCGCATCGTCAACAATGCCGGCGGCGTGTTCGACATGTCGGGCCTCGTCCCGACCGGAATGACGGCGGGTTCGATCGAAGGCGGTGGCAACTTCTTTCTCGGCGCCAAGCAGCTCACCGTGGGCAGCAATGGCCTCTCGACCACCGTGAGCGGGGTCGTCTCCGACGGCGGCCTACTCGGCGGTGCCGGCGGCTCGCTGGTCAAGGTCGGGCCGGGCACCCTGACGCTCGCGGGAAACAGCACCTACAGCGGTCCCACCATCGTCAACGGCGGGGCACTCGTCGTGAGCGGCAGCCTGATCGGCAGCAGCATTACGTTGAACGGCGCCACCGCGCTGGCGGTGAACGGCAGCGTGGCGAACGGCGTCACCATGAACGGCGCGGGCACAATGGCGGTGAACGGCAACGTGGGCGGCGCCGTTGCCGTCAACGGCGCCGGCGCGCTCGCGGTAAATGGCAATGTGGGTGGCAACGTCACCATGGCCGTCGGCAGTCTCCTCACCGGCGGTGGCAGCATCGGCGGCAACCTTTTGCTCAATGGCGCCACGATCGCGCCCGGCAACTCGATCGGCACGCTCAGCATCGGCGGCAACTTCGCGCAGAACGGCGGCACCTACCAGCTCGACGCCAACAACGCCGGTCAGTCGGATCGCATCAACGTTGGGGGCGCCGCGACCATCAACGGCGGCACCGTGGCCGTGGCGGCTCAGCCCGGTCTCTATCTTCCCAAGACGACCTACACCATCGTCAGGGCCAACGGCGGGCTGAGCGGCGCCTATTCCAACGTCACCAGCAACTTCGCCTTCCTGGTGCCGTCGCTGAGCTACGACGCCAACGACGTGTACCTTACGCTGACCTTGTCTAGCTTCGCAGCGGGCGCCCAGACGCCCAACCAGTATGCCGTCGGCGCCGCACTCGATCAGTCGGTCGCGACGGCAAGCGGCGACTTCGCCACCGTGCTCGGCACGCTGGCCGGGCTCAGCACGCAACAGGGCGCGGCGGTGCTGAACATGATCAGCGGCCAGCAATATGCCGGCTTCTCCAATGCCATGGTTCAGGGCGGGCAGCTCTTCCTGAGCAGCTTCGCGAACCGCGCCGGAAGCGCGGCAGCCAAGCGCGTGGCGCTGGCAGGGGCGTGCGATGCGACCACGCCCGCCCTGTGGGGTGCCTGGGGCGGCGCGGTGGGCGGCACCGGCAGCGTCGGCGGCAACTCCAATTCAGGCACGTTCACCTATTCGACCGGCGGCTTCGTGGGCGGCCTCGACCGCAAGATCGCGCCCAACTTCCTGGCCGGCGTCACCGTCGGCTACCAAACCGGAGGCCAGTGGACCGGCGGCTTCGATGGCCGCAGCATCACCGACACGGTGCAAGCGGGTCTCTACGCCGACTTCAGCCAAGGTCCGATCTACGTCGATGCGG
>JAFAKN010000473.1 GCA_019235415.1 Alphaproteobacteria bacterium | reverse complement strand
GATCAAATCAATTCCGTCGGCGCTTCCGTGCGCGTCCGCTTGGTCTGTCCCTTCTTAAGCAGCTGATTTGCTCCAAGAATTTTGGAGCGGGCGAAGGGATTCGAATCCTCGACCCCCAAAGTGACAAAGACCCGAACGACCCGACTGTACATTATGGAAGCAGTCCCACTGATCTCGGCCTGCCGCGCCCACATAGCCGGCCCGCGAGGACCGCCGCACTTAGATTGGCCTATTTGCTTCCGTCTGTATCCGTTCTCCCGACGCCTGAGGCAATCCACTTCCAGTCGCGACAACGACGTTGCATCTATACGCGGACAACGAGCTATTCGCGCTGGAGGACGGCAGATGACCTTGCTGCTCACCGCCGAGCAGGTCCGCGGACCGAAGTACCTTAACGTTTCCGAGCGCGGCCTGCGCGTGCTCTTGAAGGCGGGGTTGCCGTACATCAAAGTTGGCAAGCGCAAAATGTTTCCGCCCGATGAGATCAAGGACTGGATAAGCCAGCACACAAGCAGATGTCATATCGGATCTATCGCCGGCCAGGCTCGGCGAACTGGCATGTCGCGTTCACAGTCAACGGTGATCGCGTTCGACGAAGCCTGCGAACGCCTGACGAAGACGTCGCCAACATCAGAGCGGCCGACGAGCACCGGCGGGCGCTGATAGGCCACATCACTGGCGAGAGGGAGACGATCTCGCTGGACCACGCCTTCGGACGCTACGTCATGGAGGTTGCCCGCTTCCAGCCGTCGTTCGCTACGACGCGTCATCAGGCCAAGCCGTTAATGCGCATCCTCGCTAAGGGCACGACGCTCGCAACAATCGGCGACGATCGCGTCGCCGCCTACAAAGCCAAGCGCCGCGGCGAGCGCGCCCGCCGCGGCAACAGCCCTCGCAAGGGTCGCGCCAGCGTCCAGATGGACCGCCTAATCTCTAACGCCACCGTCAATCGCGAGCTCGAGCTGCTGCGCCGCGTCATGAACACCGCCCGGAAGGACTGGAAACTGGCCGTGGGCGAAGTCGACTGGCAGCGGCATCTGCTCGAAGAATCGGAGGGCAACACGCGCTGGATGACGCCTGACCAGGTCGACAAAGTGCTGGCTGAAAGCCCGCCGCACCTCAAGCCTCCCTTGATCGCAGCTATCTGCACTGGCCTGCGGAGTCAGAACATCATGCGGCTCGACTGGCGGGAGATCGACCTTGGCGGGCGGACGATCACGGTGCGGGTCAAGAGCCGCAAGCCCGGCGGCAAGCTGCTGGTCGTGCCGATCGCCCAGCCGCTCATGATTGAGCTGGCCAATATCGGCCCAAAGGACGCCGGCCGCGTGTTTCTTTACCGCGGCCGCCCAATCAAGACGGACATGCGCAGGGCCTTCCTGACCGCATGCAACAAAGCGAAAATCGGCGAGGGCTGGACCTGGCACGACCTGCGCCATACGGCGGCCTCCTGGATGGTCCAGCGCAAGGTGCCGATTCGGGTCGTCCAGCAGATCCTCGGCCACTCCGATATCCGCCTGACCATGCGCTACGCCCACGTCGGCGACGACAGCCTGACGCAGGCGGTGGAGATCATTGGCACGGCGTTGGTTGGCACACCGGTGGCACACCCGCGGGAACGGGACCTCAAGAAAGCCTGAGTTTATGGGCGTTTCTCGTACAGGAGCCACCTGCTTCGGGAGCTAGGGGCCGGAGGTTCGAATCCTCTCACTCCGACCAATCACATCGCGTTCCATGGTTCAGGAGCCACATCGCCTTCGCGCGATGTGGCCCACTTTCGCACGCGCTCGGCTGGGCCGTTGATAGAGGCGCGGGATCGCGCAGAGGCATCGAAAACGTGGAAGCCTGGCGGTACTGCTTCTAAATCAGGCCACGTACCAGTTGCGTCAACACCTCCGCCTTGCCCTACGTTCAATCCGGTGCTTGCCGCAACTTCTCGATAACGCCGCGCAGCCCCGCGATGAGCTGCGTGCTGTCAGGCAGGTGCGCCTCCTCGGCATCGAGGATTGTCGCAAACCCCTTGGCCTTCCAGGCGGCGATCTGTTGGCGATTGAGGGCGGGATCGAGGCCGGCGGAGTTGCACACGATGTCGACCAGCCGGTCCAGCGCGTGCAGGCGGCCCAACAGATAGTCGTTCTCGCGATAGGCGCGCGACAGGAAGCCGGCGAAATGCCCCAGCCGCGCGCCGCGCAGGCTGCGTGCGCCGCTGTAGGGCGCCAGCGAATGCGCATCCTCGGGGCTCAGCCGATCGACCAGGATGCGGTTGAACTCGCCGGTCTCGCGCCAGGTCATCAGCGGAAAAGTCAGCACGTCCCAGAACGGGAAGCCGAGATAGTTGACCAGCACCTCGCGCCGCGCCTCGGCAGACCAGCCGGCATCGAGCTCGGTCATCAGCCTGTCGACGCTCAGCCGATGCGCTTCGAGATCGACCAGCTGCGCCATCCGTCCGACCAGTGTCTCGAACTCCGCGCCGTGGCGCTCGACGAACTTGGCTGCGAAAGGTACGAGCGCCTCGCTGCCGCGCTCGAGCGGCGCCGCCTGGAACAGGTGCTCCACCAGGTCATGGCTGTCCTCGTCGGCCAGCACCATCGCCGCCGCCGCGTTCAGCCGGTCGAGCTCCTCGTAGAAATACTGCTTCAGCCG
Organism: Alphaproteobacteria bacterium; assembly: GCA_019235415.1. Classification (GTDB taxonomy): domain Bacteria; phylum Pseudomonadota; class Alphaproteobacteria; order Reyranellales; family Reyranellaceae; genus Reyranella. The sequence continues at coordinate 4,213 of JAFAKN010000473.1, read as the reverse complement.
GTCGACGGCGCCGGGATCGGTGCCGGCGAGCTCCGGCTGGTCGAGACGCTGGTAGAGCCGGTTCTGGCCCTCGATCATGAAGTGCAGGCGGCGCCGGAAGAAGTCGAGATCGAACTGGTTCAGGAACGTCCACCAGCTGCGATTCGCCTCGATGTCGCCGAAGTCGCGCCCCGTGTTCTCGGCCCAGGCGTCGATCACGGCGGCGATTCCTTCGCCCAGCGGCGAACGCATCAGGGCGCCGCGATGCGTGGCGACCAGCTCCGCCAGCATGGCGCGCACCGAAGTCAGCCGCAGGCGGATGTAGCCCTCGTAGGCGAAGCCCGATTCGTTCATCGCCGCCAGAGCCGACCGCACGCGCCAGGCGCGCATGCGCTCGGCGTCGAACGTGCCGTCCAGGGCGTGGCCGGCGAAGGCCGCGACGCGTCGCGTGATGCGCGGCCGGGCGTCGCGCACGATCTCGCGCAGCCGATCCATGCGGGCGTTGTACTCGGCAAGCCAGTTGAGCTCGTCGACCACCGGCTGGGTGCTGGGCAGGTCCGACAAGGCGCTTTTGAGCATCTGGAAAAAGCCCGGCTCCCGCCGGCGCCTCGCCGTGTCGGGCGCCCGTGGATCGGGATCGATGTACACCAGCCGCCGGTCGACCTGGCGATAGGCCGGCCGGCCGCGGATCGCTTCGATGGCTTGGCGGAAGGGCCGGTTGTTCAGAACGCTGCCGTCGACGAAGTAGGCCGAGGCGGGATCCACGTTGAAGCGCGCGTAGTCGGCGAAATTGTGGGCAATGAACGCCGCTCGTCGCGGCCAGGGCACGTCGCGCTCGGCGAGCAGCCGATCGACCTCGCGGATCTGCGCCGACGGAAAGGCGCCGGGAAACGACGAGGTGGCGCGCGCCGCGAAAGCCAGGCCCGGCACGCACTCGCGGTCGAAGTCGCTGCTGACCTCGCCGCTCGCCTTTCGCTCGTAGTGGAAGTGCAGGATGTGACGATGCTCGCGCTCGTGGATCAGCGGCGGCTGATGGATCTCGACCGGCCGGCGGTAGCCGTAGTGGTCGGTGAGCGTGATGAACAGGTCGAGCTTGTGCCCCGACGGCAGGAGCGACGTGCCGCGCGGCGGCTCCTGCGCCGACAGGGCGTCGTACATGAACTCGGTCATGCGCTCGCCGCTCAGCGGCGGCTTGAACCAGCGCGAGCGCACGAACAGGGAGAGCTTCAACCGCGCCTCGCGGTCGGCGGCCGTCGTGAGGGTCCGGAAGGCGCCCATCGACCACACCACGGGCTTCAGGAACCACTTGCTGTAGGCGCCGGCGCGCGCCTCGGGGTCGAGCAGCTCGGTGACGTCGGCCCGCTCCAGCCACATGTCGCGCAGCATGCCCATCGGCAGGTCGTGGCTAAGCGCCCGCGCCAGCAACGCGCCGTTGATGCCGCCGGCCGACGCGCCGGCCACGATGTCGATCACGACCCGCAGGCCCACGGTGCGGCCGATATCGCGCAACACCTCGAAATAGACCGCCTCGCTGTCGTGCTCGGGGTCGGCCATGTCGAAGCGGTCGGCGAAGCGCGCGCCGGTCCGTTCGCTGTCGCCGAGCGCATGCAGGGCGCTCGACGCGCGTACCAGCTTCAGCACCTCCTTGGTGACGCCGTGCATGTAGACGGCGAGCGATACGCCGCCGAAGCAGACCAGCGCGATCCGCAGCTCCTTCTCCCTCATGGGATCGCCCTCAGGAGATCGCCCTCATGAGATCGGCGAGGGCCCGCGGAGCGCGCTGCCGACGCCGTCAGGTGCGGCGCGCCTACATGCAGTTGGCCTGGGCGACAACCACCGCGTCGAGCCCTTGCATCTGCTCCTGGGTGAGCGTCGAGGGATCGAGCAGGTTGCCGCCCGGCTGCGTCGCCTTGTTGGACTTCTGCAGCCCTTCGGTGGCGGCGGCCCGCTTGTCGGCCGGCATCTGGCCGTAGATGCATTCGCACGTCTTCGGTGAGGTGGTTACCTGGCATTCCTTCATGAAGTCGCCCTGGGCGCGCGCTCCCGTGCCGAGGGCAGCGACCAGGACACCCATGACGACGCCGTACGACAACTTACGCATCAATCTCTTCCCCCCAAAAAACCGAGACGAATAATATCGCAGCCGCGGCGCGTTGCCTATTGCGCGAGATCAACTGCCGGGCGGGTCCTTCCCGAACGCGTGTGCCTTGCACCCGGCGTGCATTGCCGCCGAGGTTGGCGTAAGGTGAGGCCATGAAGCTCGAGAAACCCGATCCGCGCATCGGAGCGATCGCCACCGATGTCGACGTGCGCTCACTCTCCGACGCCGACTGGAACCACCTCTATGCCGCCTGGCTCGAGGGCATCGTGCTGGTGGTGCGCGGCCAGACCCTCAGCATGGAGGAGTTTCTGGCCTATTCGCGCCGCTTTGGCCGCCTCAAGCCGCACCGCGTGCGCAGGACGCGCCACGCGCAGCATCCCGAGCTGACGGTGATGGGGGTCGGCACGCGCAAACCTGACGGCAGCGTCGACCGGGCGATCTACAATCGCGGCGGCGGCTGGCACACCGATTCGCCGTGGGACACCGAGATCTGCAAGGGGACGCAGCTCTACGCCCTCGCCATCCCCTCCTACGGCGGCGACACGCTGTTCGCCAGCATGTACGAAGCCTACGACGCCCTGCCGGACGGGCTGAAGGCACGCATCGACGGACTCAATGCCGAGCACGTCTATGGCGGCCGCGCGCGCAAGGGCAACGACCTCCTGGAGCCGGAGGACCGCGACCTGCCGCCTGCCGTGCATCCCGTCGTGCGGGTCCACGAGGAGACCGGGCGCAAGTCGCTGTACGCCAACCCGACGCACATCCTGCGCATCCAGGGCCTCGGCGACAGCGAGAGCGACCGGCTGGTGGCCGAGCTCACCGAGCACATGGTCAACACCCCGGCGCAGTACCGTCACAAATGGTCGGCGGGCGATATCGTGATCTGGGACAACCGCTGCGCCCTGCACGCCGCCACCGGCGGCTATCCCATCGAGGAACCGCGCATCCACTGGCGCGTGACCATCATGCAGTAAGGCTCTTCTCCTCCCCTTCGCGGAACCCGCGAAGGGGAGGTGCCCTCGTCACACGAGGGCGGAGGGGTCATGAGTCACGAGCATGACCCCTCCGACCGCTTCGCGGCCACCTCCCCGCGCTTCGCGCAGGGAGGAGTTAGACGAGCCAATTCCGCACCAACCCGAACACGCCGGTCGCGAACAGGATCGCGAGCGCCACGTTGCGGTACAGCCGCTCGCTCGCGAGGCCATGGAACGCACGGCCGCCGACCCAGGCGCCCAGCGCCATCACGGGAAACAACACGACGCCGCGCAGCAAGGCATCGAGGCCGGCAACCCCGGTCGCGAGCACGATCACGATCAGCAGGAACTGCGTCAGGAAATAGTAGGTTACGATGTTGGCCCGGTTGACCCGGGGCGGGTCGTTGCCCGAAAGGAGATAGAGCAGCACTGGCGGCCCGCCGACGCTGGTGGTGGCCATCATGGCGCCCGACACCGCGCCCACGGCGACGGTAGCCGCCATCGAGCGCTTGCCGGTGTACTTCCAGCCGCTCCACATCAGGAGCACGAAGCCCACGATCACCGCCGATACCGCGGTCACGATGGTGCCCTTGTCGACGCTCGCCAGCAGCCAGACGCCGAGCGGCATGGCGGCGCACGCGGCGAGGCTCATCGGCGCCAGCACCCGCCAATCGGCGTCGCGCCGGACCTGGGGGAAGAGTTGCACGGAGACCACAAGCTCGATCGCCACGATGGTCACCACCATCTCGGCCGAGCCGAACAGGATGGCGAAGATCGGCGCCATCAGCATGGCCGAGCCGAAGCCCGCGAAGCCGCGCATCAGGCCCGCGACCAAGGTGACGCAGAGCGCCGTCCACAGCCCGACGCCGGCAAACAACGAGACGATGTAGGAGATCATGACGCGACTGCTTTGGAGAAGGACGACGAACGACGACAAGGATCCGCTGGCGTCCGTGCCGGACGTGAGGGATCAGGCGCTAAGTCGTTTCGTCTTCAGTCGCTTCATCGAAGGTACCTTCGACGAGGCCGCAACGTGCGTCAAGCCGCGAGCTTGGCGCGCACGAAGTCGATGCGGTCCTGGCCCCAGAACAGCTCGCCGTCGACCACGAAGGTCGGGATGGCGAATACGCCCTGCCCCTCGGCTTCCGCCTGGTGCGCC
>JAFAKN010000470.1 GCA_019235415.1 Alphaproteobacteria bacterium | reverse complement strand
GCCCAAGGTGCCCAAGGATCGCGTGCTGGTGGCGGAAAGCGGCCTCGCCACGCCGGCCGATCTTTTGCGCATGGCGCGGGTCGGCGCATCGGCCTTCCTGATCGGCGAGAGCTTTATGCGCCAGCCCGACGTCGAAGCCGCCGTCCGCTCCCTCCTCGAACGCAAGGCTGCGGCATGAAGGAGAAGGCGCTCACCCATTTCGACGAGGGCGGCAATGCGCGCATGGTCGATGTCGGGGCCAAGGCGGAGACCGAGCGGGTCGCGGTGGCGCGCGCCAGCGTCACCATGCAGCCCGGCACCTTGGCCCTGATCCGCGACGGCAAGGCGGCCAAGGGCGACGTTCTGGCCGTGGCGCAGCTCGCGGGCATCATGGCCGCCAAGAAGACGCCCGACCTCATTCCGCTCTGCCATCCCCTGGCGCTGAGCTCGGTCGATGTGCGGCTGTCGCTCGACGCCGCGCGCAACGCCGTCGACATCGAGGCCACCTGCAAACTCAAGGGCCGCACCGGGGTGGAGATGGAGGCGCTGACCGCGGCGTCGGTGGCCGCCCTCACCGTCTACGACATGTGCAAGGCGGTCGACCGCGGCATGGTGATTTCCGACGTCCGGCTCCTACATAAGTCGGGCGGCAAATCCGGAACCTTCGACGCTCCCTGATGCTTTCCGTTCGCGACGCCCACGCCCGAGTCATCGCAGCCTTCGAGCCGCTGCCCGCCGAGATGGTGTCGATCGCCGACGCGACCGGCCGCGTGCTGGCCGAGGCGCCGGCGGCGCGCCTGACGCAGCCCCCGTCCGACCTGTCGGCGATGGACGGCTATGCCGTGCGTGCCGAGGACGTCCCCGCCGCGCCTATAACCTTGCGGCTGGTCGGCCAGGCACCGGCCGGCGGCTCGTACGACCACGCGCTAAAAGCTGGCGAGACGGTGCGCATCTTCACCGGCGGGCCGCTGCCGATGGGCGCCGATTCGATCGTCATCCAGGAGGACACCAAGGCGGAAGGCGAGGCGATCACCATCCTCGAAGCGCCCCGCATCGGCCGGCACATCCGCAAGGCCGGGCTCGACTTCGCCGAAGGCAAGCAGCCGGTGGGCGCGGGCCGACGGCTGACCGCCCGCGACGTGGCGCTGCTCGCCGCCATGAACATCCCCTGGCTGTCGGTCCATCGCCGGCCGCGCGTCGCCATCCTGTCGACCGGCGACGAGCTCGTGATGCCGGGCGAGCCGGTGGGCCGCAACCGCATCGTCTCGTCCTCGGGCATCGCCGTCGCCGCCCTGGTGCGCGCCTGGGGCGGCGATCCCTTGCTGTTCGACATCGCGCGCGACGATGCCTCGCTGATCCAGCAGCGCATCGCCGCCGGCACCCAGCACGACCTTTTGATCACCCTGGGCGGCGCGTCGGTCGGCGATCACGACCTCGTCCAGGCGGCGCTAAAAGCCCAGGGCTTCACCATGGACTTCTGGCGGATCGCCATGCGTCCGGGCAAGCCGCTGATGTTCGCCGCCAAGGACCGCGCCCGCGTGCTCGGCCTGCCCGGCAATCCGGTGTCGACCATGGTGTGTTCGCTCCTGTTCGTGAAGCCCGCCTTGGAACGCATGCTGGGACAGCACGGCGACCTCGTCGCGACAACACAAGCCAAGCTCGCGCGCGGCCTCAAGCAGAACGACACGCGCGAGGACTACATGCGCGCCAAGCTCGGCCGCGACAGCGACGGTGCGCTTACGGTCGATCCTCATCCCGTCCAGGACAGCTCCATGCTGTCGGTGCTTGCGTGGAGCGATGCGCTGCTCGTGCGCCCGGCATACGACCCGCCGCGCAACGCAGGAGACACCGTGCAGGTCATCGATCTTTCTGTTCTCCCCGGCGGCTATTGAGCCGCGCCTCATCCCCGCCTTCCTCTGGATAACTTGACCTCGGCCTGGAACTAAACTAGAACATGTGCCGGGTTTCAGGATTTGTTCCGAAATCTGGTAGGCGTTCCGGGGAGAATCACGGTGCTGACCCGCAAACAAAACGAGCTGTTGATGTTCATCAACAAGCGACTCAACGATGACGGCGTCTCGCCCTCATTTGATGAAATGAAGGAGGCGCTGCGGTTGAAGTCCAAGTCGGGCATCCACCGGCTGATCACCGGCCTGGAGGAGCGCGGCTTCCTGCGGCGCCTGCCGCATCGCGCGCGCGCCCTGCAGGTGCTGAAGCTACCCGACGCGGCCGCCATGCCGGCGGCCAACGTCACGCCGCTGCTCAGCCGCGGCCTCGCCGAGTCGCGCGAGACCTTCGTGCCGCAGGTGATCCGCGGCGAGCGCGTGCCGCTTGGCGGCGCCGTGCAGGTCGCCAACGAGGCGCAGGCGCTCAGCCTGCCGCTCTACGGTCGCATCGCGGCCGGCACGCCGATCGAGGCGCTGCGCGACAATTCCACGACCGTCGACGTGCCGGTGGCGCTGCTCGGCTCGGGCGCCCACTACTGCCTCGAGGTGCAGGGCGATTCGATGGTCGAGGCCGGCATCCTCGACGGCGACATCGCCATCATCCGCAGTTCCGATACCGCCGACAGCGGCGAGATCGTCGTGGCGCTGATCGACGATGCCGAGGCCACGCTCAAGCGGCTGCGCAAGAAGGGCGCGTCGATCGCGCTGGAGCCGGCCAATGCGGCGTACGAGACACGCATCTTTGGGCCCGACCGCGTAAAGATCCAGGGACGACTGGCCGGACTGTATCGCCGCTACCAATAGGGTCTAGGCGCCGGGCGGCTTTATCAGCGTCTGGCGAATCGAGCTGTTGGGCACCCAGGGGCGGTCGCCACGGTGCGCGTTCGAACTGTCGCGACGCATGCCGGCCTCATCAAGCCACAAGGCCTGGGCACCTTCGCGCCAGGCATCGCGGCGGTCGAGCACCAGCCGCGGTCCGCGGCAACGCCCTTGCGCGTCGACGGTCGACAGGACGATGTCGGCAGTGGCGCAGGCTTCGGCCAGCCGCCGCTCGTCGCTCACCATCGCGACCCGCCACGGCCCTTTGCGCCAGCGGCAGAGCCCGCCGCTGCAGCCGAGACCGGCCGCCTGCTGGTCGGCGCTGACGGTCCAGCGCCGCGCGCCCTCCTGGCCGCTGCGCCGGGCCCAGGTTTCGCTGACGAAGCGGTCGATGCGTTGCGAGGCGACGTGCACCACGCCGCCTGAATCGCGCAGGCCGAGGATGCGGCCGTCCTCGCTCATCAGCAGGTCGGGCTCGACCGGCGGCCGCAGCATCAGGCCAACCGCGACCATGGCGAGGCCTGCCCATCGCCATGGCCGGCGCCACAGGCAAAGCCACAAGCCGCCCACGGTGAGTAGCCACAAGGTCGCGCCGGGAAACGACGGCACCAGGGTCGCGGCGTCCGGCCATCCCGCGACGTGGATGGCGATCGCGTCCAAGCCTTCGACGCCCCAGCCCATCGGCACCAGGGCCCAGCGCTCCAGCCCGAGCGGCATCAGCAGCATGGCCAAAAGTCCCCAGGGCATGATCCAGAACCCGGTCAGCGGCACGCCCAGCATGTTGGCTACCAAGCCGAGCAACGACACCCGGTTGAAGTGGTAGGCCGCGAAGGCGCCGGTCGCCACCGACGCGATCAGGGTGGTGGCGAGGCTCGCGGCGATGGCCGCCGCGATCCGCCAGAGCCAGCGCTGCGACGTCGACCGCTCGGCCCGCTCATGCAGGCGGCGGCGCCACGGGGCGGCCATTTCCCACGCCGCGATCAGGGCGATCACCGCGGCAAAGGACATCTGAAAGGAGGCCCCGGTCAGCGACTCCGGCGCGGCGATCAGCACGATCACGGCCGACCATGCCACCAGCCGCATGGACAGCGCCGTGCGGTCGAGCAGCACGGCGATCAGCGCGAAGCCCGCCATCGCACAGGAGCGCTGCGCCGGCACCGGCGCGCCGGCCAGGGCAGTGTAGAACAGCGCCGCCAGCAGCGCGAGGACGGCGGCGATCTTCTTGGCGTCGACACGCAGCGCCAGCGGCGGCACCAGGGCGATGCCATAGCGCACCAGCCCCATCACCAGCCCGACGACGAACACGATGTGCAGGCCGGACACCGACAGGATGTGCGCCAACCCGGAATCGCGCATGGCCTGGGTGATGTCCTTGTCGACCGCGGTCTGCTCGCCGGTCAGCAGCGCCGCCGCGACACCGCCCTCCGGCCCGGGCAGCGCCTCCAGGATGCGTTCCGTGACGTCGGCGCGCAGCGCGTCGATGGCCCGCACGATGCCGGATGGACTGCCGTGCTCGATCACCACTGCCGGCGCCAGCGCATAGCCCACGCCGCCGATCTGCAGGTACCAGGCGACGCGCTGGAAATCGAACGCACCGGGCAGCGCCGGCCCGCCGGGCGGCGAAAGATTGGCCAGGACGAGCAGTCGGTCGCCGACGTGGATCTGCGGGGCTCCTTTGGACAGCGAGACCCGCACCCGCTCGGGCGTCATCTCCGGCGGTGGGGCACCGTTGCCTTTCAGGCGGACCGCCTCGAGCACCACGCGAACGCCCTCGGGCAAACGCTGGATGTCGGCGATGCGCCCCTCGACGTTGAGGTTGAACAGCGGCCGGCTGAGGGTCGGTGCCGCGAGCGTGGCCGTGCGCCACGCCACTAGGGAGAAACCGACCGCCGCAGCCAAAAGGCCGATCGCCAAGGCGCGAGGCAGCGTTCCCGCCGGGGTCAGAAGGACAAACACGAGGGCAACGCCGCCGAGGACCGGCCCGAGCCAAAGGGCGGGCTCGCTCGGCAGCTCGAAGTAGATCGCGATGCCAAGCCCCAGCGCGACCGGCAGCCACAGCATCCAGCGGCTGCGCTCGGCATCGAGCTGGTCGACGATCCAGGTGCGTGCTCGGCTCACGCGGTCTCCTCGTTCGGCAGCCGCAGGTTTGACAGGCCGCCCGGCCTCCCCTACCTACGACGCCGCATTTTAGGCCGGAAATGCGGTGAAAGCCGCACGCGGCAGTAGCAATCGTTGCGGACAATGACCGTCGTCACTCGCTTCGCGCCGTCGCCGACCGGCTTTCTTCATATCGGCGGCGCGCGCACCGCCCTCTTCAACTGGCTGTTCGCCCGCCATACCGGCGGCAAGTACTTGCTGCGCATCGAGGACACCGATCGCGCCCGCTCGACGCAGACCGCCATCGACGCCATTCTCGACGGCCTGTCCTGGCTCGGCCTCGACTGGGACGGCGACGTCACCTACCAGTTCGAGCGTTCGCAGCG
>JAFAKN010000625.1 GCA_019235415.1 Alphaproteobacteria bacterium | reverse complement strand
AGGAAGTTTCATTATTGCGGAGATGGCGCGCAAAAAGTCCGCGCGGTCCCTCTATCCACTTTTTCTTCACTTCACTATTGCCTTTTACTTAACTTCACGCCATATTCGACTCCCCTACAGGAGCCGCCAATGGATGGACTTGGTCGTCCCACCTTGTACCGTGAAGAATTCGCCCAGCAGGCCTACAGGCTTTGCCTCATGGGCGCCGTCAATGCCGACTTGGCCCGCGCCTTCGAGGAGGCGCCACGAACGATCGACAACTGGCTTCGCAACGAACCCGCATTCCGGAGAGCGGTCAAGCACGGCCGGCAATTCGCCGATGGCGACGTCGCGCACGGCCTCTACCGCCGCGCCACCGGCTACACCTACCACAGCAACAAGGTGTTCCTCTCGGACGGCGAGCCGATGGTCATTCCCTACGAAGTTCACTGTCCGCCCGACGTCCGGGCGGCGGTGTTCTGGCTGCGCAACCGCCAGCCCAGCCGATGGCGCGACGATCCCCGGCCCAAAGAGGACTCGGTGGAACGCGAACCTCCCGGTCCGCTCATGAATGCGGACCAGGAGGTCCGCGCTCCATACGCCGAGATCGATGACCAGCGGCGGAACTGGTGGCCCGGCGCGGAGGAGCTGGAGAAGGCGGAGAACGCCGCGAACGGCCACTCGGAAGCGGAGAGCGGACCGGGAGATGCGCCTAAAGCAGCCCCAGCCGCTTGAGCTCGGCCGCCATGTCCGGCGGCATGTCGGGCGTGTCGCCCCGGGAAAGATCGGGCGGCGCACGCTCGGGCTCGAAGTAGCGCCAGCCCTGGAAGGCCTTGCAGGTGCGCGGCGCGGTCGCGATCAGGGGCCGCTTGACCTTGATGCGGCAGAACTTCTTGCCGTCGTCCTCGTCGATGTCCTCCTCGAAGCCGACCAGCTCCTGCCGGCAGCGGATGACGCCGCGCACCACCCAGTAGAGCGACCCGCCCGCCAGCAGCTCCTCGGCCCGCCGCGGTGTGTTGCGCGTGTAGACCCAGTGCGGCGTGCGCGGCCCCTGGCGGCGCTCGCGCCGCCGCGCCGCCTGTACTGTCTTCATGTGGGCAAGATCCTCCACGCCCACTGCAAGCTTGATCAGATGCAACATCATCGCCTTGCGATTAGTACGCAGAGCCGAGTCCACTCAAGCGTGATATGCGCGCAACAGCAGTGGAAGAATCTCAACCATGCCGTCAGACTCCACAGTGTTTGCACAATCGGCAGCATAGAGTGCGGTCGCAATTGCGGGGGTTCGCATGAACAGGTCGACGCTCAGTGCCGTGGTCGTGGCGCTCATGCTGGGATCGGGCATCGCGGGATATTTGATCGGCCGCCCCGGCGATACCATCGACAAGCCACCGCCGGCCCGAACCGCGACGACCACTGCGCCAACGCCCGCGCCGGCTCCCACCCCCACGCCGCAGCAAGCCGCGCCCGCAACACCGGTCGCCAATCCCAGGCCAGCCGCACAGCCGGCAGCGGCGCCTGTTGAAAGCTTCGCCTACCGCCGTTTCACCCTCGACAGCAGCCGGCCCGAGGCCGAGGCCTGCTTCGCATTCAACAAGCCGCTCGCCTCCGGCGACGTGAAGTACGCTGACTACCTGCGCATCTCTCCCGAAGTTAAATCGGCAGTGCGCGTCGTCGACGACAAGCTCTGCGTCGGCGGCCTGGCTTACGGGCAGGACTACAACGTTCGCCTGATGGAAGGCCTGCCCGGCAGCGGCGGCGTCAAGCTTGCCGCGGAAGAGACCGTCACGGTTTCGCTCGGCGCCCGGCCGGCAGTCGTCAACCTGCCCGGCAAAGGTTTCATCCTGCCGCGCGGCTCGGCCGCCGGGTTGCCCATCACCACCATCAACGTTTCCAAGGTCGGGCTGGCGGTGTTCCGCGTCAACGAACGCGCCATCGACCGTTTCGCCAACGACCGCTGGGACGCCACCTATCCCGGCTCCTCGCCGATTACCGAGCCCTGGTCGCTGCGCTCGTGGCTCGATGGCACCAATGGCACCAAGCTGTGGGAAGGCACGATGGACGTGCGCAATCTGCCCAACCAGCCGGTGATCACCGCCTTTCCGATCCACGACACCATCAACGACTGGAAGCCAGGCGCCTACTTCGTCGTGGTGTGGAACGCCGCCAAGCCGCCGGCGCGCAACTTCGACGACGACGACAACGAGCCTGGAACGGGCGGCAGCGCTGCCGGCATGTGGGTGATGGACACCGACATCGCGCTCACGAGCTTCAGCGGCACCGACGGGCTGAACGTATTCGCGCGTTCGCTGCAGACGGCCGAGCCCTTGGCCGGGCTCGAGGTCGTGCTGCTGACCCGCGGCAACGAGCCGATCGGCAAGGCCGTGACCTCGGCCGAGGGCCGCGTCACCTTCGCGCCCGGCCTGCTGAAAGGCAAAGGCGCCGCCGAGGCATTGGCGGTCATGGCGTCCGACGCCACCAAGCAGGAGTTCTCGCGCCTCGAGCTTTCCAAGGCCGCGTTCGACCTGTCCGACCGTGGCGTGTCGGGCCGCGACCAGCCGGGCCCCGTCGACGCCTTCCTCTATACCGAGCGCGGCGTCTATCGGCCCGGCGAGACCGTCCAGCTGATGGCCATGCTGCGCGACAACGCGGCCATGGCGCTGGCCGACATGCCGGTGACCCTGATCGTCAAGCGGCCCGACGGCACGGAGTTCACGCGCTTTGCGCTCGCCCTGCAGGCCTCGGGCGCGCTCTATCAGGCGATCGCGCTGCCCAAGTCGTCGCGCCGCGGCCGCTGGTCGGTCGGCGCCTACATCGATCCCAAGGGACAGCCGGTCGGACGCGTCGAGTTCTCGGTCGAGGACTTCGTGCCCGAGAAGCTCAAGGTCGAGCTCTCCTCCAACCAAGCGATCCTGCGGCCGGGCCAGGTCAACAGCTTCGGCATCTCAGCCGACTTCCTGTACGGCGCGCCCGCATCGTCGCTCACCGTCGAGGCCGACCTGCGCATCACGGTCGAGGACCAGCCCTTCGACAAATTCTCGGCCTACACCTTCGGCTCGGAGGGCGAGCGCAAGAAGTTCGAGCCGCCGTTCATCACGCTGACCGCGCCCGAAACGGACGCCGCCGGCAAGTCGAAAGTCGAATGGAGCGGCGACAAGCTCAAGGACACCGCGCTGCCCTTGAAGGCTCAGATGCAGGCCAGGGTATTCGAGCCGGGTGGCGGGCGCTCGACCAAGGCCGACAAGGCGATGCCGGTGCGCACCCGCAGCGTCTATCTCGGCATCCGGCCGAGCTTCGACGACAACTACGCGCCGGAAGGCGTCGACACCCAGTTCGACCTCGTGGCGGTCGACGCCGAGGGCAAGCAGATCGCGCGACCCGGGGCGCAGTACAAGATCGAGCGCATCGAGTACACCTACCAATGGTACCAGGTCGACAGCCGCTGGCGCTGGCAGTCGATCGCCAACGAGCGGCTGATCACGACGGATACCATCCCGCTCAAGGCCGACGGCCCGACCCGCCTGTCGCGGCGGCTGAGCTGGGGTGAGTACAAGCTCACCGTCGCCGACGACGAGGGCAAGGCGCTCTCCAGCATGACCTTCTATGTCGGCTGGTACGGCGGCACCGGCGATGCCGACCAGCCGGAGAGCCCCGACACGCTGCGCGTGGCGAGCGACAAGCAGAACTATAAGCCAGGTGAGACGGTGCGGCTGCGCCTGGAGCCGCCGTTCGCCGGCCAGGCGCTGATCGCCATCGCCACCGATCGCATCGTCGCCACCTACCCGGTGGCCGTGCCGCCGGGCGGCACGACGGTCGAGATCCCGGTCAAGGAGGAATGGGGTGCCGGCGCCTATGCCCTGGTCACCGCCTGGCGGCCGCTCTCGACCCAGGCCGACCGCGCGCCGACTCGCGCCATCGGCGCGGTGTGGCTCGGCATCGATCCGGCGCTGCGCACGCTCGGCATCGCGATCACCGCGCCCGACAAGGTGACGCCGCGCCAGAAGCTCGAAGTGCCGATCAAGGTCTCCAACCTCGAGAACCAGGAGGCGTACGTCACCCTGGCAGCCGTCGACGAGGGCATCCTGCAGCTGACCCGCTTCAAGACGCCCGATCCTGCCAAGTACTATTTCGGCAAGCGCCAGCTCGGCGTCTGGATGCGCGACGACTACGGCCGCCTGCTCGACATCCACGCCGACGATCTCGGCAAGATCCGCACCGGCGGCGATTCGGGCGACATCGGCGGGCTCGACATCGTGCCGACGCGCACCGTCGCGCTGTTCAGCGGCCCGGTGAAGCTCGACGACAAGGGCGAGGCCAAGATCGCCCTCGACATCCCTGACTTCCTCGGGCAGCTCAGGCTGATGGCCGTCGCCTACTCGAAGATGCGGGTGGGCTCGGCCGAGCAGCGCCTGATCGTGCGCGACGCGGTCGCCGCCGACGTGATCCTGCCGCGCTTCCTCGCGCCGGGCGACCGCGGCCGCGTGGCGCTGTCGCTGAACAACGTCGACGGCCAGCCCGGCGACTATCGCATCGCCCTCGAAGCCACTGGCGCGGTGTCGCTGGAGCGTCCGGTGAGCGAGACGCGCAAGCTCGCCGCCAACCAGCGCGAGCTCCTGACCTGGGAGCTGAAGGCCGGCGAGCCGGGCTTCGGCAAGGTCACCGTCTCGGTCTCCGGACCGGGCAACTTCGCTGTCACGCGCGACTGGGACATCCAGGTGCGCGCGGCGCAGACGCCGACCGCCGTCGACACCAGCTCCCAGCTCGATTCGCACCGCGAGCTCACCGTCGACCGCAACCTCACCAGCCACTTCGCCCCCGGCACCGCGCAGGTGACGGTGGCGCTGTCGCGCACGCCCGGCATCGACGTGGCCGGCCTCTTACAGGCGCTCGACAAATACCCGCACGGCTGCATCGAGCAGACCACCAGCCGCGCCTTGCCGTTGCTCTACTACAACGACGTGGCGCTGCTGGGTTACGGATCGAGCGACATGCGCATCCCGGATCGCGTGCAGGAGGCGGTCTATCGCGTGGTCGACATGCAGCTGCCCGACGGCTCGTTCGGCATGTGGGGGCCGTATGCCCCGGCGGCGGAATGGCTGCAGGCCTACGCGCTCGACTTCCTGCTGCGGGCGCGCGATCAGTCGATGGCGGTCCCGGCCGCCTCGCTGCAGCGCGCGCTCACCTGGCTCAACCGCAACGTCGAGAAGTTCTCGCCCAA
>JAFAKN010000065.1 GCA_019235415.1 Alphaproteobacteria bacterium | reverse complement strand
CGCCGCCTGGTCGAGATCCGCGACGGTGAGCGACATCGGATTGGTCGAGGCGATGTGCATCGCGAGCTGCTTGGCGATGCCATCCAGGATGGCCTTGTCCCCCGTCGATTCGAGCGCCACCAGCACGCCGATCTTGCCGAGATCGTTCGCAACCTTGTTGTGCATGTAGGCGGCCACGACCCCGTCCGACACCGACAAGGTGGCGACGCGGCGCAGGCTCATGTTCTCGCCGATAGTCGCAATCAGATTGGTGAGCTCGCCCTGCACGTCGCGGCCCGTGCCGGGAAACGGCGCCGCCGCGATCTTGGTCATGTCGCCGCCCTGATCGAGTGCGATGCGCGCCACCGCTGCCACGAAATTCTGGAATGTGTCGTTGCGGCCGACGAAATCGGTCTCGGCATTGACCTCGACGATGGCGCCGCGGCTGCCGTCGGCGGCAACGCCGACCAGTCCTTCGGCGGCCACGCGCCCGGCCTTCTTGGCCGCCGCCGACAAGCCCTTGGTGCGCAGCCAGTCGATCGCCTTCTCGAGGTCGCCCTGGACCTCGCCCAGCGCCCGCTTGCAGTCCATCATGCCCGCGCCGGTCTTCTCGCGCAGTTCCTTGACCAGGGAGGCAGTGATCTCAGCCATGTGATGCTCCTCAAAAGAAGGCCTCCCCTTCGCGGATGTCGCGAAGGGGAGGTGTCGCCGTCTACGGCGACGGAGGGGTCATGCGCCCACAATACTTCGGACACATGACCCCTCCGCCCGCTATGCGGGCACCTCCCCAGCGCGGACTCCGCGCTGGGGAGGCAAATGATTACTCCGCGGGCGACGCCTCGGCGCCGGCGCCGTCGGCCTCGGGGGCCGGGAGCTCCTCCGCCGTCGGCTCGCTGAGCTCGCCGACGTCGCCGCCCGATGCGGCAATCTCGGCGCGGATGCCGTCGAGCACTGCGGCCGACATCAACTCGCAGTAGAGCGAAACGGCGCGGATGGCGTCGTCGTTGCCCGGGATCGGGAAGTCGATGCCGTCGGGATCGGAGTTGCTGTCCAGCACTGCCACGATCGGGATACCGCGCTTGCGCGCTTCTTGGACGGCAATCGCCTCCTTGTTGGTGTCGATGATGAACAGCATGTCGGGCGTCCCGCCCATCTCCTTGATGCCGCCCAGCGACCGCTCGAGCTTGTCGCGCTCGCGCGTGAGGTCGAGCTGCTCCTTCTTGGTGAGGCCAATGACATCGCCCTTGAGCCGATCATCGAGCTCGCGCAGGCGCTTGATGGAGGCCGAGATGGTCTGCCAGTTGGTGATCATGCCCCCCAGCCAGCGGTGGTTCACGTAGTACTGGCCGCAGCGCTTGGCAGCGTCGGCAATGCGGTCGGCGGCGGCCGCCTTGGTGCCGACGAACAGCACGCGGCCACCGTTGGCCACGACGTCGCGGACCTGCTGCAGCGACTGCTCGAGCAAGGGCACGGTCTTGGTGAGATCGATGATGTGGACCCCGTTGCGCACCCCGAACAGGTACGGCTTCATCTTGGGGTTCCACCGCCGGGTGTGGTGGCCGAAATGGACACCCGCTTCCAGCAACTGACGCATCGTGAACTGCGGCATCGCCATGCCGTTTCTCCTTTTCCGGTTGGGCCTCCGCGGGCGTCGCCCCCCTACGCCGAGGCTTCGGAGGGCACCGGAGCGAACGTCGGGATGTCTCCCCGGCGACCGCAAACCCGCGTGCGAAGTGGCGCGGTTCTAATGGCTTGCCGCTGCGAATGCAAGCGCCAATCAAATCAAGACCTTATACAAGATTTTTGGCGATTTCCCGGGCCAATTCCAAGAGCGTGAGCGGGGCGCTGCCCTCGGCCTTGTTGTTGGCCACGATCCAGACCATCTGCCCGGCCTTGAACGCCTCGGCCGCCATCCGGGCGAGCACCTCGCGGGTCAGAATGTCCTCATCGAGGAGCTTGTCGAACGGCTCGTATCGTCGCTTGGCAGCCTCGTAGCGGAAGCCGCGATGCAGGTTCCAGCGCACGACCAACGGTCCCGGAAACGATCCTGACAACCGCCCCGGCGCCGTGGCGTCCAGGAGCTGCAATGCTCTTTCCTGGCGCTCGACTTCCGGCATGCGCGCATGCAGGCCGACGCAATAGCGGATGCCGGCGCCGCCGAGCATCTTCATCAGCCGCGGGGTCAGGACCTCGGGATTGCGCAGCTCCAGGGCATAAATCGGCCTATGCTGCCCAAGCTCCTTCGGCAACGCCGCAAAGAAGGCATTCAGCCGCTCCACCAGGGTCGCCGGCTCGCCGAGCACCGCCTCGGGCAGAGGCGAGATCTGAAAAACCAAAGGGCCTGCCTTGGACCTCAGCCCGTCCAGACAAGGCAGCACGAACTCTCGAGCAGCGATTGCGGCATCGAGGAAATGCGGATTGGCCTCCCTGCCTCGCCCCTCCTCGTCGCGGCGCACCGCATCGCAGACCAGCGCCGGCGCCTTCACGACGAAGCTGAAATGCTCCGGCACCTGCTCAGCGTAGCGCCGGTACTCGACTGACGAGAGCGGCGCATAGAAGGTGCGGTCGAGGCTGACGGTGCGCAACAATGGGATCTGGGCGTAGGCGGCAAGACCCTTGCGGCTCAGCGTCGTCTGCGCGTGCGTCCCCTCATAGACGAGGCCGCGCCAACCGGGAAAGAACCAGGACGACGTCCCGAGCCTGATGTCGCCTGGCAGGCTCGGCGCCTCGAGCAGCGGCGAGTCCCAGGCGGGCTCGACGCTGCCGCTTCCTCGCGAGCGTTCGCTCTGGAGCGGCGACGCGGGAAAAAGGCTACCTGTCATCCGAAGTGGAGCTTGCTGTCATCCCGAGCGCAGCGAGGGATCCTTCCTGCCAGCCGCAAGGGATCCCTCGCTTCGCTCGGGATGACAAAAATCAAATCTCTTCCACCTGCGCAATGCCCGCCAGGCTGCTGATGGCATCGCGCAGGCCGCCGGCGATCGCGTAGTTGCCGGGCAGGCTCACCTCGGCCTCGGCTTCATCGGGCATCGGGACGACCAGGGTCACCCGTCCTCGCCCGCGCTTGCCCTCCAGCGTCTTGCGCAACGCCTCGAGCGCGCTGGGATCGCTCAGCACGATGCGCAGGCCGGCGGCGGCATTCGCCACCGCATCCTCGAGCTTGTCGACCGATTGCGCCGTGAGCTTCACCTGCTCGCCATCGAGCCGGCCATCGGCCGACACCAGGACGGCCTGCCCCGCTTCCAGGAGATTGCGCTTGCTGCCCAAAAGCTCGCTGAACACGGTGAGCTCAAAGGCGCCGGACTGATCCGAGCACTGCACGAAGGCGAAGCGGTTGCCTTTTGCCGAGGTGCGCTCCTGGCGGTCGATCACCGTGCCGGCGAGCTTGATGCGGCCCGGCGCGCCGCGCGCCAGCAGTGCGGATAGATCGGCCGCGCGTGTCACGCCCAGTCGCTGCAGGCTGCGTTCGTAGGCCGCCAGCGGATGGGAGGAGAGATAGAAGCCGATGGCCGAGAACTCGTTCTGCAGCTTCTCCATCGGCGCCCAGTCGGGCACCTTGGGCAATTGCGGCCGCCGTTGCGCCGTGTCGTCGCCGAACAGGCTGTTCTGGTTGCTGGCGCGCGCCTCGTGCGTCGCCTGCGAATGCCGCGACAGCGCCTCGACGGCGCCGAAGCCTTGCGCCCGGTTCTTGTTGAGCGAATCAAAGGCGCCGGCCTTGATCAGGCTCTCCAGCAGCCGCTTGTTGACCACCCGCTGGTCGAGCCGTTCGGCGAAGTCGAACAGGTCCTTGAACGGCCCCTTGGCGGCCCGCTCCTCGACCAAACGGGCCATCGCCTCGCGGCCGACGCCCTTGATCGCGGCCAGCGCGTAGCGCACGCCCTTGCGCCCTTCGAGAGTCGTCTCGACCGCGAACTCGGCCATCGACTTGTTCGCGTCAGGCGGCAGCAACGGGATCTGCAACCGCTCGAGCTCGCGGCGGAAATTGCCGATCTTGTCGGCATTGCCCATGTCGAGCGTCATCGACGCCGCGAAGAACTCGACGGGGTAGTTCGCTCTCAGGTACGCGGTTTGGTAGGCCACCAATGCATACGGCGCGGAGTGGCATTTGTTGAAGCCGTAGCCCGCGAACTTCGCGACCTTGTCGAAGATCATCGAGGCGCGCGCTTGCTCGACGTTGTTCCTGGCCGCGCCCTCGAC
Organism: Alphaproteobacteria bacterium; assembly: GCA_019235415.1. Classification (GTDB taxonomy): domain Bacteria; phylum Pseudomonadota; class Alphaproteobacteria; order Reyranellales; family Reyranellaceae; genus Reyranella. The sequence goes on along the minus strand of JAFAKN010000065.1, from coordinate 703 downwards.
GAAGTTGGCGCGCTGGGCATCCATCTCCGACTGGATCTTCTTGCCCATGGCGCGGCGCAAGAGGTCGGCGCCGCCCAACGAATAGCCGGACAGCACCTGGGCGATCTGCATCACCTGCTCCTGGTAGACCATGATGCCGTAGGTCTCTTCCAGGATGGGTTTCAACGACGGATGGAGATAATCGGGCTTCTCCTGGCCGTTCTTGACGCTGATGTAGGTCGGGATGTCGTCCATCGGGCCCGGGCGATAGAGCGCCACCAGGGCGATCAGGTCCTCGAACCGGTTCGGCTTCAGCTTGCCCAGGATGTCGCGCATGCCGCTGCCTTCCATCTGGAAGACCCCGTAGGCATCGCCTTTGGCCAGCATCTTGAAGGTCGGCTCGTCGTCGAGCGGGATCTTGCTGATGTCGATGCGATCGCGGCCCACCAGCTCGCAGGCCTTCTCGATCACGGTCAGCGTCTTGAGGCCGAGGAAGTCGAACTTCACCAGGCCCGCCGTCTCGACCCACTTCATGTTGAACTGGGTGGCGGGTAGCGATTCCTTGTCGTCGGTGTCGCGATAGAGCGGCACCAGCTCGTCGAGCGGACGGTCGCCGATCACGACGCCGGCGGCATGAGTCGAGGCGTTGCGGTAGAGGCCTTCGAGCTGCAATGCAAGGTCGATCAGCCGCTTGATCTCTTCGTCCGCGGCGTACTGCTCCTTC
>JAFAKN010000472.1 GCA_019235415.1 Alphaproteobacteria bacterium | reverse complement strand
CAGGACGTTCCGCAAGCCAACGCATGTTTTAGGCGAGCGTTGCGTCCTAAGCTGTTGATGCCAGTATGAGAGGAGGCATTGGCGCTTTTTTCGACCGCTTTGGGGCGAGGCGCGAACTTCCGTGTGTAGGGCTCGCGACCGAATTGAGGCGGAATGCCGGCACGCGTACCGGCCCGCAGCATCGCCCCTGACCATGCGGAGAGCCGGTCGGTTTCGGTTGGCCACGAACGGGCTCGAAGATTCAGTAATTCACCGAATATTGAAATTCCATTTCGGCAAAAGCTCGATATTTCAATGACTTAAGCCGGGACCGGCGCAAACCCGAATCCGGCTCCCGGAGCGCAAAAAGTAACTCCTGCAATTCACAATGGCGGACGGCTTCGTCGTTCTATATTTGTTCTTGACGGCTCACTACAGTATCACTTACATAGACTTCAGCAACACCGAGAGGTTCGCCATGGACGGCCACATCAAGACGGAAATGGGACGCCCCACCCTCTACAAGCAGGAATACGCCGATCTGGCCCACAACTACTGCCTGCTCGGCGCCACCAACGACGAGCTCGCGGGCTTCTTCGACGTGGCGCCGCGCACGATCGACAACTGGCTGAGCGAGCATGCCGCGTTCGCCGCGGCGGTGCGCAACGGCCGCGCGGCCGCCGACGCCTCGATCGCGCGCAAGCATCTACCGGCGGGCCGACGGCTACGACTACGTCGCCGAGAAGGTCTTCATCCATCGCGGCGAGGCCAAGAAGGTCGACTGCAAGGTGCACGTGCCGCCCGACGTGCAGGCCTGCATCTTCTGGCTGCGCAATCGGCGGCGACAGGATTGGTTGGAGCGCGGCCGGCCCGACCCGAACGACTGCGGGCTGACCGTGCTCGAGATCGAGGAGGCGGCCGAGCGGGCGCGCCGCATGCGGGAGCAGGGCCGCGAGCAGACCCAAGAGCAGGCACACGAGCGGTGACGTCGCCTCAGGGCAGCCGGTAGCCCTATTGGCCCTATTCGACTTTCCTCTCCTCGGGAGGGAAAAAGAGGGGGCATCGGAAGCACGGGCAACCCCCTCTCCTAGCCTTTCCCCCCAGCGGGCAGGGTATTCGCAGATGGCCAATTTTCCCCGTCATCCCGAGCGGAGCCCCCGAAGGGTGGCGTAGTCGAGGGACCTGTCTTGTTGATGCGGCAACGATACAGGTCCCTCCGCTTCGCCTCGCTGCGCGAGGCTCCGGTCGGGATGACGGCATTTTGGCGTTATATGCGAATGCCCTGCCCCAGCGGGGGAGAGGAAGCGAAAAGGCACAGGGTAGCCGGTAGCAGAAATTGCCAAAATTCATCGGCTCAAAATTCATCGGACAGGGGTGGCGGACCTCGCCTACTGTCCGATGGAGAGGCGGAGGGGAGACTTAGGTGACAGCAGCTTTGACCGGCTATGCCGACCGTGTCTCGGCGCGGGCCGGGGAGAAGATCTCGTTCAAGGTGTCCAGCGAGGGGCCCGGCCCCTATCACGCGATGCTGGTGCGCATCGTGCGCGGCGATCCCAATCCGGCCGGGCCGCCTATGAAGCTCGAGGACATGTCGGAGCTGTTCGACGGCCGCTTCGCCTCGCGCCGGCAGCTCGCGCACCCCGGCTCCTACGCGGTGATCGACGAGGCGCGCGACGTGGCGCTGCCCGGAGCGCTCGCGGTCGACGCGCTGATCTGGCCGACCCTGCCGGCCGACGGCCCGCAGACCGTGATCTCGCGTCGCGACCCGGCGACAGGCGCCGGCTTCGCCCTCGTGCTCACGCCGGACGGCATGGCGCTGGAGACCGGCAACTCCCGCGTCGCCGTCGGCAAGCCGCTGCGTGAGCGTGCCTGGTATCGCGTGTGGGCCAGCGCCGATCCCGCGACCGGCATGCTGCGCGTCGGCCAGCAACCTTTTAAGCGCGCCTTCGCCGTCGACGACGAGGGCGAGGCCAGCACCACCGCGCCGTCGCCCGCGCTGGACGTACCGCAGCCGATCCTGATCGGTGCCGAGTCCGCGGCCGACCGCCCCGCCCAGCGCTGCTTCAACGGCAAGATCGAAGCGCCGCGCCTCTTGGGCGTCGCGGCCTGGGACTTCGCCCGACGCATCGCCACCCAGGAGATCGAGGACACAGGCCCCAACGGCCTGCACGGCCGCCTGGTCAACCTGCCGACCCGCGCCATGAAGGGCGCGTCGTGGACCGGCGAGGAGCGCGATTATAAAAAGGCGCCGCAGCAGTACGCCGCCATCCACTTCCACGACGACGACCTGCACGACTGCGGCTGGCTGGACGACTTCAGCTTCACCATCCCCCGCGACATGAAGAGCGGCGTCTGGGGCATGCAGCTGCGCTGCGGCGAGCATCGCGACGTCATCCCGTTCTTCGTGCGCCCGCAGGTCGGCAAGCCGCAGGCCAAGGTCTGCTACATCGCCGCCACCTTCACCTACCAGGTCTACGGCAATTTCTCGCGCGGCATCTACGATGAGGCCTTCCGCAAGCGCGTCGCCGAGTGGAAGGCGGCGGCCAACAATCCCGACGACCACAAGGACTACGGGCTGTCGACCTACAACTTCCATCGCGACGGCTCGGGCGTCGCCTACTCCTCGCACCTG
>JAFAKN010000355.1 GCA_019235415.1 Alphaproteobacteria bacterium | reverse complement strand
TCCGAGAGGAACACCTTGTTGCTGTGGTAGGTGTAGCCGGTGGCGCGGCGGTAGAGGCCGTGCGCGACGTCGCCATCGGCAAATTGCCGACCGTGTTTGACCGCTCTTCGGAATGCAGGTTCGTTGCGAAGCCAGTTGTCGATCGTTCGTGGCGCCACCTCGAAGGCGCGAGCCAAGTCGGCATTGACCGCGCCCATGAGGCAAAGCCTGCGGGCCTGCTCGGCAAACTCTTCGCGGTACAAGGTGGGACGACCAAGTCCATCCATTGGGGGCTCCTGTTTGGACGCCGAATATGGCATGAAGTTAAGTAAAAGGCAATAGTGAAGTGAAGAAACAGTGAATAGAGGGACCGCGCGACTTTTTGCGCGCCATCTCCGCAATAATGAAACTTCCTGTCGCCGGCGCGCAGTTGACTCGGGTCCATTATTTTGATAATTATGGAAATATGGAATCTAAAGATGCGGTGGCCGCCTTGGCGGCGCTGGCGCAGGAGAGCCGGCTCGACGTGTTCCGGCTGCTGGTGGTGGCCGGTCCGGAGGGCATGGCAGCAGGCGATATTGCCGAGCGACTGGGCGTCTCGCCACCGACGCTCTCGTTTCATCTCGCACAACTGCGTCACGCTGGCCTGGTCGAAGTCCGCCGCGATGGGCGCTCGCTGATCTACTCGACAAACTATGACGGCATGAACGAGCTGATGGGTTTCCTCACCGAGAACTGCTGCGGCGGCGCGCGGGCCTGCGTGGTGCCAGCCTGCGAGCCGGATTTACGCACCGTCGTTCGACGCAAGAGCAGAGGAGCAACCAGACCATGAAGCGCCTTCACGTGCACGTGTCGGTCGAGAATCTAGACCAGTCGATCGGCTTCTATTCGACCCTGTTCGCCTGCCCGCCGACCGCGGTGAAACCGGACTATGCCAAGTGGATGCTGGACGACCCGCGGGTCAACTTCGCGATCTCCACGCACAACGGCCGTGCGGCCGGCCTCGACCATCTCGGCATCCAGGTCGAGAACGGCGAAGAGCTCCAGGAAGTCTACGCCCGCTTGACGGCGGCGGACCGCCCGGTGCTGGAGGAAGGCAAGACCACCTGCTGCTACGCCCAGTCGGAAAAGAGCTGGATCTCCGATCCCGCCGGCATCGCCTGGGAGGCTTTCCACACCACCGGCGAGAGCACGACGTATGGCACCTCGGCGCCGAAGGAGCGGCTGGCTGGCGAGGCTTGCTGCGGTCCGGCCGCCGACAAGGTGACTGCACCGTCCACAGCCTGCTGCGGCTGACCCTCGTGGGTAGCATCAACGTCCTGTTCCTTTGCACCGGCAATTCGGCGCGCAGCATTCTGGCCGAATCGATCGTGAACCATCTGGGCGGTGGCCGCTGCAGGGGGTTCAGTGCCGGCAGCCATCCCAGGGGCATGGTCCATCCCTATGCCCTGGACGAGCTGGCGGGCAGGGGCTTCCCCACGGCGGGCTTGCATTCCAAAAGCTGGGACGTGTTCGCCGTCGCCGGTGCACCGCACATGGATTTCGTCTTCACGGTTTGTGACGACGCGGCCGGCGAATCCTGCCCGGCATGGCCCGGCCGGCCGATGACGGCGCATTGGGGCATTCCCGATCCGGCGACCGTCGAGGGAAGCGAAAGCGCGCGGCGTGCGGCATTTCGTTCGGCATTCGGTGCGCTGGAGAAACGGATTCGGCTGTTCCTCAGCCTGCCGTTGGACTCGCTCGGCCGAATGGCGCTGCAACAGCGCCTGGAGGCGATCGGTGTACACCCGCCCGGTTCTGCCGCCGCATGAAGCTTCGCCCGGTCCTGGCGGAGGCGCTCGGCACCGCGCTGCTGCTTGCAGCGATCGTCGGCTCGGGCATCATGGCCGAAAGGATTTCGGGCGGTAATGTCGGCGTCGCGTTGTTGGCCAATGCGATCGCGACCGGAGGCGCGCTGTTCGCCCTCATCGTCATGTTCGGGCCGATCTCCGGCGCCCACTTCAATCCGGTCGTGACGCTGGCGCTCACGCTGCAGCGCGAGTCGGGTGCGAAGTGGCTGTTGCCTTTCTTGATGGCGCAGGTCGCGGGCGGCATCGTCGGCGTCTGGCTGGCGCATCTCATGTTCGATCTGCCGATCCTGCAGGCCTCGACCAAAGTGCGCACTGGCCTCGGCCAATGGGTCGCCGAAGCAACGGCCACGTTCGGCCTGGTGCTGCTGATCCTGCTGGGCGTGCGCATGGCAGCCGCCAGCCTTCCTGCGGCTGTCGCGCTTTACATCGTCGGCGCGTATTGGTTCACGGCGTCGACTTCGTTCGCCAACCCGGCGGTCACGATCGCGCGATCCCTGTCGAACACCTTTGCCGGCATCGCTCCGAGCGACGCACCCGCCTTCATCGCTGCCCAGCTCGCCGGTGCGCTGGTTGCGGTGGCGATGGCGCGCTTGCTTCAAACATCGCGCGCGAAATAGCGGCTTCGGTATTCCGTCCCTCAGACGCGGGGTTGACAGGCCGGGCGTCTTGGCGCATCACTTTACCACATGGTTAACTATCGTCGCGTTGCGCGACGGAAGGAGACGACGATGATCAAGCTGACCGCATTCCGCTGGGTGCCGCCCTTCGCGCAGGGACTGGCGAGGGATCTTCGCGTCCGCTGGGCGCTCGAGGAGGCCGGCCTGCCGTACGAGGAGTGGCTGATCGGACCGGAGGACCAGGCGAGCGCCGGCTATCGCGCGCTGCAGCCGTTCGGCCAGGTTCCCGCCATCGAGACGGGCGGGCTAAAGCTCTTCGAATCGGGCGCCATCGTGCTCCATATCGCCGAAGGGTGCGACGCGCTGTCGCCCGGCGACGCCGAGGGCCAGGCGCGCATGAAGGCTTGGATGTTCGCCGCGTTGAACTCGGTCGAGCCTGCCGTGCAGAACCTCGCCGCGATCGATCTTTTCTACGCCGGCGAGGGATGGGCGTCCGAGCGCAGGCCCGCGGCCGCGGAGGCGGTGCACAAGCGGCTCGACGCGGTGGAGCAGTGGCTCGGCGGCCGCGACTATCTCGAAGGCCGCTTCACCGCCGGCGACCTGCTGATGACCACCGTGCTGCGCATCCTGCGCCATACCGACCTGGTGTCGGGCCGGCCGATCTTGAAGGCGTATCAGGAGCGCTGCGAAGCGCGGCCGGCCTTCCGGAAGGCCTTGGCGGATCATCTCAAGCCGTTCCAGGCCGCGGCGGCCTGAACGGCAGCAAGGAGGGCGACGAACATGACCTACATCGACGGATTCGTGGCGGCGGTGCCGACCTCCAATCGCGAGGCCTATCGCAAGTTTGCCGAACAGGCCGCGGTGATCTTCAGAGAGCACGGCGCGCTGAAGGTTGTCGAATGCTGGGGCGATGACGTGCCCGACGGCAAGCTCACGTCGTTTCCGATGGCCGTGCGCAGGAAGGACGACGAGACGGTGGTCTTCTCGTGGATCGTGTGGCCCTCGCGGCAAACGCGCGACGAGGGCATGAAGAAGGTGATGGCCGACCCTCGCAGCACCCAGCCCGGCGACAGCTCGATGCCGTTCGACGGCAAGCGGCTGATCTTCGGCGGCTTCGAGATGCTGGTCGACGCCTGAGCCGTGGCTCAGATCCGACGTCGAGTCCTACGGGGGAATCTCGGCGGCTAGAGGTTATGCGCGGGATTCGCGCAGGAATCACAGTCAAGGGAAAGGTTGGACGATGACCCAAGCAACCCGAAATTGGGGCGAAGGAGCCACCCCGCGCTTCGAGAATGGCAGGGCGATGCTGATCGCTGGGCTGGGCGGTCGATACGGCAATGAGAACCGCGCAGAAATCCCGATGCTTTGGCAGCATTTTGGCCCCCGGTACTTTGGCCGCACGCCTGGGCAGGTTGACAGAAAAACGTATGGCGTCTGCTCTAATTTCGATGCGGCGGGCAGTCTCGACTATCTCGCCGGCGTCGAAGTGTCGAGCTTCGAGGATTTGCCAGCCGAGCTCACGCAATTGCGCATTGGACCCCATCGCTACGCAATATTTGCGCATGGTGGGCATATCTCGGCAATTGGACGCACTTGGATGGATATATTCGAGAAATGGCTGCCGAAATCTGGATATGAGCTCGCCGCCGCGCCGAGCTTCGAGTGTTATGGGGAAGCTTTCGACCCTGAAGTTGCGATCGGCAACGTTGAAATCTGGCTCGCGATCGACTCCCGCACTCCATAGTTCAACGTGAACTTTCCGCTCGATGACACGGGTTCGTCTCGCACGCCTCACCCAAGGTACGCGATCGTGTCGCGCCGGCCACAGAGTGGTCATGGGCATCCCGCGTGACGGCCCCGCCGCTGGCGTGCCAGGGACTCCTGAGAAGACCTGGGCGATGGCCCCGTGCGAGGAACTGGTACATGACCAAATCGGCACTACAGGCCTGGCTCGCCGCCATCGTCATGACATGCGCCATCGGTGGTCTACCGTGTCGCGGCGAGCCGCAGCCGGTCTTCGAACAGTCGATCGCCTTCGACGACATTGCGCCTGCGGGGATCACGCTGAAACAGTGCTGGGACGCCCTGGGCATGGACAGCGAGGAGCGCATCTACATCGGCTTCACCAGCGTGCGCTCAGACGGGCGCGAGGACTTCGCCGTCTTCCGCTACGACCCGTCGACGGGAGAGCGTCGCTTCCTCGGCACGTTCATGGATGCCTCGCGCGCCGCCGGGAACCTGCAGCCCGCGGAACAGATCCCCAAGGGACACACGCACCTGCTCGAGATCGACGGGAAGATGTACATGGCCTCACAGGGCTTCCATGACCTCAAGGCCGAGATCGACACCCTGCCGACCTATCGTGGGTCGCATCTGTACGCCTACGATATTTCCCGCGGGGTCCTGGAAGACGTGAGCCGCGCGCTCCCCGGCGGTGTCGTGACGGAGCACCAAGGTGTCATCGCCTTGGCGCGTGCGCCGGGCAGCGACCTGCTGGTCGGCCTGGCTCACCCGTCGAGCGACATCGTGCTGTTCGACACCAAAGAGGCCCGCGTGCAGCGGGTGATACCCGGCATCCCGTGGCGGCTGGGCAACCCGCTGAGCCGGGAGGTCGTCGCGACGAAGAAGGGCAAGATCTACAGCTATCGTGGAACCGAGGACCCGGCGCAGCGCGACGAGGTGCACGGCATCTGGGCGTATGATCTCGAGACGAACAGAAGCATCGAGACCGCCTTCACCGCCACCGGAGGCTTCTGGAACGGCCAGACCTCGACCCGCGATGGCGGAACGATCTATCTCGCGACGGTCAACGGCGAACTCTACAAGCTCGATGTCGACACGGAAGCCTTCACGCATCTCGGCCATTTCCTACCCGAGAACGAGTATGCAGCCGGCGAGCGCGTGAGCAGCTTGTACGGCATCACGCTGTCCGCCGACGAAAAGCGGATCTACGGCATTCCCAGGAGGAGCCGCGCTGGCGGGTCGAACCTCTATTCCTACGAAATCGCCACCGGCGCCGTCACATTGGTCGGGCAACTGGATCCCGCCGTCTACACCGGCAGCCACATGCGCGATTCGCATGGCAACATCTACTTCGCAAGGTTCGGCGACGGTCACTCCTGGGAAGGCAACGCCCGCCTGGCGATTCTTCATGAACCTGCTCTCCCCCGATAGGGCAGGGCATTCGCATATGGCCAATTCCCCGTCATCCCGAGCGGAGCCGCCCCAAGGGCGGCGTAGTCGAGGGACCTGTTTTGTTGATGCAGCAACAAAACAGGTCCCTCCGCTTCGCCTTGCTGCGCAAGGCTCCGGTCGGGATGACGGGATTTTTGGCGTTATATGCGAATGCCCTGCCCGATAGGGGGAGAGGTTGGGAGAGGGGGCTTCGAAAGCTCGTGCAATCCCCTCTCCTAGCCTCTCTCCCCTAGCGGGGGAGAGGAATTGATAGACGCATCACCTATTGGTCAGTTTCAGCTCGATGCGGCGGTTGCGGTTGATGTCGGTGGTCGACAGCGGCTGGAACTCGCCGTAGCCGGCGGCGACCAGGCGGTTGTAGGGAATTCCCTGCTCGTGGAGGAATTTTACCACGGCGATGGCGCGTGCCGACGACAGCTCCCAGTTCGACGGATAGAGCGCGCTGTTGATCGGCTTGTCGTCGGTGTGGCCGTCGACCTGCAGCACCCAGTTGA
>JAFAKN010000334.1 GCA_019235415.1 Alphaproteobacteria bacterium | reverse complement strand
GCGGCCTTCGCGCACGGCTCTCCCGGACAGCAGGACGCCTATCTGCGCAGCCTCCACGAAGGTCACAAGGACCTGGGCGGAATTCCGGGCACCGTGTTCTTTGATCAGTTGTGGCAACTGACGCTGGAGGGATTCTTCAGCGACCCGGTCTACGGCGGCAATCGCGACATGCTGAGCTGGCGGATGATCGGCTTCCCGGGCGCTTATGCGTCCTACTACGTGGTGGTCGATCAGCACGGCATGAAGATCGACCGCGCACCGATGAGCCTGGGTGAAGACGTTCACGGACACGTCCACCTGCAGCCGGCCATCCCGGCAACTTCACCCTGACAGGCGCGGAGAAAGAGCATGGCAACACGCCTCAAGCCGGTCGACGCCGTCACGATCGGCGTCGGCCTGACCGGTTCACTGGCCGCGCTCGAGCTTGCAAAGGCAGGTTTGAAGATCGTCGGTCTCGAGCGTGGGGCGGCGCGCTTCACGGTGCCCGATTTCCAATCGCCGCCGATCCACGACGAGCTGCGCTTTTCGATCCGCAAGGCGATGATGCAGGACAACACCAAGGTCGCCGTGACCTTCCGCAACGACTCGAACGAGACGGCCCTGCCGATCCGCCGGTGGGAAAGCTTCCTGCCGGGCCAGGGACTGGGCGGGTCGTTCGTGCATTGGAACGGCCAGAGCTTTCGCGCCCAGGTCGCCGACTTCATCTACAAAACCCACCTCGAGAAGCGCTACGGGAAAAAATTCCTCGAGGCCTGCGGCCCCGAGCTTATCTTCCAGGACTGGGGAGTGACGTACGACGAGCTCGAGCCGCATTTCGACCGCTTCGAGTATCTCTGCGGTGTCAGCGGCACGGCAGGCAACATAAAGGGCAAGATCCAACCCGGCGGCAATCCGTTCGAAGCGCCGCGCGCCCGCGAGTATCCCAATCCAGCCCTCAAGGAACCCTACTTTGGCGCCATCTTCCGCAAGGGCGCCGAGAGCCTCGGGTACCATCCCTATCCGCAGCCTTCGTCGAACCTCAGCCGCCCTTACACGAACCCCGAAGGGCTGAGTCTGCAGCGTTGCGTCTTCTGCGGCTTCTGCGAGCGGTACGCCTGCGAGCACTTCGCCAAGGCGAGCCCGCAGACCGTGATCCTTCCGGCATTGCTCAACCGGCCAAACTACGAGCTGCGCACCAATTGTGAGGTGCTGCGCATCAATCTCGATTCGACCCGCCGGAAGGCGACCGGCGTCACCTACGTCGACGGCGCCGGCAACGAGTTCGAGCAGCCGGCCGAGCTGGTGCTGATCACGGCGTTCCCGCTCAACAATGTGCGCACGCTGCTGCTGTCGGGGATTGGCGAGCCGTACGACCCGCGCACCGGCAAAGGCGTCGTTGGCCGTTGCTACACCTACCAGACTACGGGCGGGCCGACGGTCTTCATGGACGAGAGCGTCAACGTAAATCCGTTCATGTCGTCGGGCGCACCCGGCACCATGATCGACGACTTCGGCGGCGACAACTTCGACCATTCCGGACTCGACTTCGTCGGGGGCCAGTATGTCGGCTCGATCATGACCAATGGCCGCCCAATCGAGTTCCATCCCACGCCACCCGGCACGCCGACGTGGGGATTGGAGTGGAAGAAGGCGGTGGCTCGTCATTACAACCACACCATTCTGATCCAGCAGCACGGCACGTCGACCGCGAGCCGGCTGAACTACCTGGACCTCGATCCGACCTACAAGGACGCCTGGGGCCAGCCGCTGCTGCGCATGACCTTCGACTTCCCGGACAACGACATCCGCATGTCGCAGTACATCGCCAACAAGGTCGTCGCGATCGGCCGCGCCATGGGCGGCAAGACGGTGGTGCGCGGCGGCACCCGCAAGCCCTACAGCACGACCTTCTACCAGAGCACCCACAACGCCGGCGGTGCGGTGATGGGCGACGATCCCACGACCAGCGCCGTCAACCGCTATATGCAGAGCTGGGACGTGCCCAACGTCTTCAGCCTGGGCGCGTCGGCATTTCCTCAGAACATCACCTACAACTACTCGATTACTATCGGTGCGCTGACGTACTGGGCTCTCGACGCCATCAAGAACCAGTACCTCAAGGCGCCCGGCCCGCTGGTGCAGAAGTGACTGCCGCGCCCGTCAATCGGCTGAGCCTCGCGGTCGTGGTGATCGGCAGCTTCGGACTGCTGGGCATTGCCATAGCTGCCGCACAAACGTCGCCTCAGGGCGACCCCAACCGCGGCGCAGTGGTGGCCGCCCAAGGCGTTCCCAAAGCAGGAGTCCCTGCCTGTGCGCAATGCCATGCCTACACCGGCAGCTCCGACGGCAGCGGAGCCTTTCCCCGGCTGGCAGGCCAATCGGCCTACTATCTCGGCAAGGAACTCGCTGACTACGCGGGCGGCGTGCGCAGCAACGCCATCATGACCCCGATCGCCAAGGGGCTCGGCGCGACCGAGAGGGCGGACGTCGCGGCCTACTATGCCGAGGTGAAGGGGCCGTTCCTGCCGCTGGCCGACGTTTCCTCCGCGCTGTTCAAGCGCGGGGAACAGCTCGCCAAGGTCGGCGACGAAAGCAAAGGCTTACAATCTTGCGACAATTGCCACGGCCCCGGTGGTGCGGGCCAGCCGCCGGCGATCCCCTATCTCGCTGGCCAGTACGGTCCCTATATCGCCATGCAGCTGCGCATGTGGCAGCGCGGCTATCGCAGGAACAGCGATGACGCCATGGCCTATATCGCCAAACGGCTGAGCGACGGTGATATCGATGCCGTCGCCGCCTATTTCCAGCAGGTCCGCCGTGCGGATCAGCTTGCACAGGACTCGCGCAAATGAGCCCGATCCTGTCGCACGAGTCTCATAAGTCCGCGGCTCACTCGACCATCAACGTCGCCGCTCCGATCGACTCCGACGAGGCGGTCCGCGCGCTGAGCCGCGGTCCTGTCGGGGCCTTCTTCGTCGCCGGCATCGCCGTCGGGCTCTTGTTCCTGGGTTGGCTGTTCTTTTACTTCATCCTCTTCATGCCGCGGGGCTCCATTGGCTGACGCTGCGCCCAATCCGCTGAAGCAGCCGCTGCCTAACGGCATGGTGCTGGAGACCGTCGTCGCGCGCACCGAGAGGCGGTGGGTGACGCTTATGGCGGCGATGCTGGTTGCGATGATGACGGTGATCGTCGGGACGGGCGTGGTGCAGGCGCTACACCCGGCGAGCAACGTTGAGACCGTCGATCCTACGACCTT
>JAFAKN010000089.1 GCA_019235415.1 Alphaproteobacteria bacterium | reverse complement strand
GCCGCGCGGCGATGCCGAGAAGGCACGGCGCTACTACGAGGCGCTGGGCAAGCTTTCGATCGAGAGCGGCCGGCCGATCACCTTCGGCCTGTTCAACCGGCGCGCCACCCATGGCGCCTGGCGCACCACTTTCGAGGTCATGGAGCGAACGGCCAGTCAAGGCGGCCGCATGTTCGCCCAGGTGCACAGCCGGGCGCTGAACGTGCTGTTGTCCTTCGAGACCCACCTGCCGTTCGACAAGTGGGACGGCTGGCGCGACATGCGCAAGCTGCCGCTTGGCGAGCAGAAGCAGTGGCTGCTCGACTCTGACAAGCGAGCCAAGCTGGTCGAGATCGCCTCCAAGCCCTACGAGGGTCCGATCGTGCGCGGCGCCGAAGCGCGCCCGCCGGAGTGGGACTGGATCTACGCCTTCACCGACATGAAGGGCCCGCACAAGAGCATGGCCGAGCTGGCGCGGCAGAAGAACACCCATCCGGTCGACCTGATGATCGACATGGCGCTCGAGCGCGACATGAAGTTCTTCATGATCCAGCCGATCGCCAACGAGGACCAGGCCGAGGCGCTGGAGCTGATGAAGCATCCGCGCTCGGTCGTGACCTTCTCCGATTCGGGCGCGCACGTCTCGCAGATCATGGACTCCTCGCTGCAGACGCATCTGCTCAGCCATTGGGTGCGCGAGAAGCAGGCCTTCACGCTCGAGCAGGCGGTGAAAAAGATCACCTGCGATACCGCGACCCAGTTCGGCTTCCACGATCGCGGGCTGCTGCGCGAGGGCATGGCGGGCGACATCGTGGTGTTCGATCCCGACACGATCGCCCCGCGCCTGCCCGAGGTGGTCTGCGACCTGCCGGCCGGCGCCAAGCGGCTGAAGCAGAAGTGCGACGGCATGCACGCCACCGTGGTCAACGGCCAGGTCCTGCTGCGCGACAACGAGCCGACCGGCAACCTGCCCGGCCAGCTGCTGCGCAAGAGACGTCATTAGTCTTGCCGGACCCTTTGACAGGTTCAGGGCAGGCCACGGGCCCCTGTCCTGAGCGAAGCCGAAGGATCCAGGCCCGCTCATATTTCCCTCTCCGCTAGAGGGGAGGATAGGAGAGCGGCTGCCGAGGCTGGGGACTACTTGTCCCTCTGTCGGAGCCACCCTATCCTCTCCTCATGGCCACCACCTACAATTTGGACGTAGTCATCGAGCGCGATGAGGAAGGCTGGTATATCGCCTCGGTGCCGGCGCTGCCCGGCTGCCATACGCAAGGGCAGACCTTCGACGAGGTGATAGAACGCGTGCGTGAGGCCATCGAACTCTGCCTTGAGACAGGAGAAGTGCCGCAGTCGCTCAACTTCGTCGGCATCCACCGCATCTCTGTTGCAGCATGAGCCGTCTCAGGCCGGTTGCCGGCCGGGATTTGGTTGCGGCGCTGAAGCGCAAGGGGTTCGAGGTCGTCGGCATCAAAGGTAGCCACCACAAGTTGGTACACCCGGACGGTCGATGGACAGTCGTGCCGGTGCATGGCCGCGAAGAAATAAGGCCGAAGCTCTTGGCACAGATACTCCGCCAGTGCGGGGTTCCTTGGGAGCAGGTGCTCGACCTTCTCTGACAGCGATAGCTCAAGCTCTTCCGGACCACACGCATCTTGCGCGGTTCAGGCGCATGTGAATGCGCCGGATGATCATGAGCGGGCGGGACGCCCGCGGTCCGGAAGACTATAAGGCTGCGCGATGGCAGCCCCGACCGATACAGACGACTCTCTCCTCGCCGAGCTCGCGATCCCGCACCGCGCGAAGGCGGCCTACCGCCGCTTGCTTGCGCGCGGGCTCGCGCCCATGCCTGCAGTGCGCCGCGGGCTGAAGCATCAGAACGCCGATGTGCGTTATTGGTGCTGCCAGTACCTCGACCGCTTCCTCGAGCCGGAGGCATTGGCCGACCTCATCGCGAGGCTGGACGACGTTGATCCGCGCGTGCGGCTCTCGACCCTGCACACGCTCGACTGCGATCGTTGCAAGGAGGGTGACTGCCGTCCCGAGGAAGCGGCCGTGTTGCCGCGGGCGCTGCAAATGCTGGCGACCGATCCGGATGCGCACGTACGTGCCCATGCCGTCGGCCTGGTCGGCCGATGGGTGCATGCCAGCGCCGCGGCCGAGGCCGCTCTGCGCACCGCGATGGCGTCCGACTCCAACCCGACTGTCCGCAAGAAGGCCGGTTGGTACGTGCCGGGCGGCCCAATCCACGAACGCACGAGGCCCAAGCCACAAAGGCGTAGCAAAGCCGTCGCTTGACTTCGCTGCGCCGCAGCATCATATACGCGGCGACCCGGACGACGGGTCTGACAAGATTGCTCGCGATCGTGCGATGCGCCCTAAAGACGGCGCTTTCATCCCGAGACAATCTCCTCTCAAGCAAGAGCCCTCCCGGCCGCGCGCGGGAACGGGCCGCAAGCCGCCCATCTGCTGAGGCGGCGATAAGGACTGTGTTTCCAAGTGACTGATGTTTCGTTTGCGGATCTCGGATTGGCCGAGCCGCTGTTGCGCGCCCTGCGCGCGACCAACTACACCCAACCCACGCCAATCCAGGCGCGCACCATTCCCGCGCTCCTGCAAGGCCGCGACGTGCTGGGCATCGCCCAGACCGGCACCGGCAAGACGGCCGCCTTCGCATTGCCGGTGCTGCAGCAGCTCGCCGAGCAAGGCGGTCGCGCGCAGCCGAAGAGCCCACGTGCGCTGGTGCTGGCGCCGACCCGCGAGCTGGCGGTGCAGATAGCTAAAAGCTTCGACACCTATGGCCGAGGTCTCAATCTCAGGCTCGGCATGGTGATCGGCGGCTTGGCCTTCGGCCGGCAGGTCGAGACGCTCAACCGCGGCGTCGACATCCTTGTGGCGACGCCCGGCCGCCTGCTCGACCTCGTCGAGCGCGGCAACGCGCGGCTGGGCAACGTGACCTTCCTGGTGCTGGACGAAGCCGATCGCATGTTCGACATGGGCTTCATCCGCGACCTGCGGCGCATCGTGTCGATGGTCGCCAAGCAGCGCCAGACGCTGTTGTTCTCCGCGACCATGCCACCCGACGTCGCCAGGCTCGCCGCCGACGTGCTGCGCAATCCCGAGCGCGTCGAAATCGCGCCGCAGGGCCGCACGGTCGAGCGCATCGACCAGGGCGTCTATTTCGTCAACGCCGCAGCCAAGCGGGCGCTGCTCAGCCATCTGCTGGCCGACTCCGCGCTCGAGAAGGTCATCGTCTTCACGCGCACCAAGCGCGGCGCCAACCGCGTCGCCGAGGCGCTCGACAGGAGCGGCGTGCCGTCGGAGGCGATCCACGGCAACAAGTCGCAGAACGCTCGCCAGCGCGCGCTGGAGAGTTTCAGTCGCGGCCGCGCTCGCGTGCTGGTCGCGACCGACCTGGCGGCCCGCGGCATCGACGTTGCGGGAATCACGCACGTCATCAACTACGAGCTGCCGGTCGACGCCGAGAGCTACGTGCACCGCATCGGCCGCACCGCGCGCGCCGGCGCCTCGGGCATCGCCATCTCCTTCTGCGACGGCAGCGAGCGCGGTCAGCTCAAGGGCATCGAGAAGCTGACCCAACAGCGCATCGCTGTGCTGGCCACGCCGGCCAACGAGGACCTGCCTCGGGCGCAGCAAGCGGCACCGGCGCCGCGGGCCCGCGAAGAGCGTTCCGACGATCGTGCCGGCGAAGGTCGCGAGCATCGGCGGCGGCAAGGCAGCCAGCGGCCGCGCCATCACGAGCATCGCGATGCCGGCGAACGACACGGCGAACGTCATGGCGAGCGACACGGCGAACGGTCGCATCACACGCGCGGCGATCGCCCGCAGGGGGACCGCCCTCAGGGTGATAATGCGCGCGGCCATCGTCCAAGCGGCCACCATCCGCATGGCCACCATCCGCATGGCCATCGTCCTCATGGTCACCCTGCCGGCCGGCCGCACGATGATCGGCCGCGTTCGTTCGAAGGCAGCGACCGCGATTTCGGCGACTACCGCGACCGTCCGCCCGAGCAGCGCCCGGAGGAACGGCCGCAAGGCCAGCAGCGTCGGCCGCACTGGAAGCGTCGCCGCCTCGGCGGCAACCGCGGTCGCGCGGCTTAACCCAACTCGCGCATCGCCCGCGCCGTCATCCCGAGCGCAAGCGAGGGATCCAGGCTAGGCCGAAGCAGCAATACGGCACACTCATGTGCTCGGCCGTGTCGCGCTCGAGCGGCAAGCCGGACGGCACACGCCGGCTTTCGAGCGTGCCGCGCAAGGCGTTGATCGCCCCGCGGAGGGCGATCTTGTCGTCCGTCGTAGTGTTGTCGCTCATGGCGCAGCGTCAGAGACCAAACTTCGTCTTCACGGCGTCAACGAACGCTGCGGCCTGCTCAATCGACCAGGCGGCGTCAGTCACCTCGACCGGCTCGGCGCTGTAGTCCGCAACCTCACGGTATTTCTGAACCTTGCTGAGATTCCTGCCGTGCTCGGCGGGCAAATGGCCCGCAACAATGACCTCCTGACCAAACTTGGCCTCAAGGCCGCTGTGGGTCTTGATCGGCCTGGTAACCCCTTCGGCGCCGAGCGCGAACAGCGCCGCGTGGGCGGCATTGAACATGGCGTAATAGGCACGGTCGCAAGCGCCGTCGGGATCTTTGGCCTTTAGATTCAGGCGTGCGGTCGAAAGCGCCCTCTCGGCCTTGGCGATATAAGTCTTTGGCGAGCGACGGCGGGTCATAGATGGATGCCGTCCCGCAGGATGTTGTTGATGAGCGGCGGATTAGAGAAGGTTTCAGGGCGCGCCAGCTCCTCGGGCCACACGGGAAAGCCGCTTACTTTGATTCCGGTTTCCATGAGCACGTCGAACGCAATGCCGGCCCAATCGACCGCAGCATCCGTGCGGGCGCGTTTGTCGGGCGTGCCTTTGAGGACAACGGCAATGTCGGCGTCGCTGTCGGGCTTGTGGTCGCCGCGCGCGCGGCTGCCGTAAAGGATGGCGTCAGTGACGGAGTACTTGCCCTCGAGGCGCTTCAAAAAGGCCCGTGCGGCGCGTTCGGTCTCGAGATCAATGCGCGGCGCCGGCGGACGCGCGAGCGCGTCAGCAGCCTTGTTGGCAAGCCGCGAAATCGTACTCTCTGAGACGGCGAAACGGCGCGCCAGGTCGGCTTGTGTCGCGGTGCCGGCCGACAAAGCTTGGAGTGCTTCGGTGCGTTGACGCGGCGTGAGGGTCGGCTTGCGGCCGAGGTGGACGCCTCGAGCCTTGGCCCGCTTGCGTCCCTCGCCCGTCCTGGCCCGGATCAAGTCGCGCTCGAACTCGGCCAGGCCGCCGAGTACAGTAATCATGAGGCGGCCTTGCGGCGTCGTGGTGTCGGCCCAGGCATCACCGAGTGAGCGAAAGCCCGCACCCTTGGCAGTGATCGTGTCGAGGATGCCAAGCAGGTCGCGCGTCGATCGAGCGAGCCGATCGAGGCGTGTCACCATGAGCACGTCGCCGGCGGCGAGCTGGTCGATCGCGCGGCGAAGCTGCGGGCGATCGGCGATTGCGCCGGTGATCTTCTCGCGGAAGATTTTCGTACAGCCCGCCGTTCGCAATTCCTCAACCTGGGGGTCGAGGGTTTGGCCTTCAGCCGAGACTCGAGCGTAGCCGTAAAAGGTCACACTCAAACCGTATCAAAAAAGGGTAATTATGCAACTATCTTTTGCAAGACGTAGACCATTGACAGGAGTGGCTTTCGACTATGCGAGTAGGCCGCGCCGCCGTTTACGGCGATTCGGTACAGTATCCGCCGCAAGACAGTGCCGGCACGGTGAAGCGCGAGGTCAATCAGTAAAGATTCCGACCGAGCTTGGCTGAGAGCGTGCCGTCTCGGATGAGCAACCAACCATGTCCCTTGCACATGGGACACGTCGAGGCCTGAGCTTCGCCGGCCCCACTGTAATACTCGCGTGACGTGGACGGCGTTGCACCACGCGCTTGGGCTTCTAAGCTCTGAGATGCAGTTAACAGCGGTTGCCATGCTGACGCCTTGGCCTCGTTCCGAGCCTTACTGTTGCAGGAGGATCCCTCTGCTTTCGGCCTCGGGATGACAGGGGGGCCCTTCACACAATCCCTTCCTCCTTGAAAATCTCCAGGCACTTGCGGAGCGCGCGCTCGTAACGGGCGCGCTCCTTGGCGATCTTCTCGTCGTCCCAGTCGAAGAACCCGCGCTTGGTCTTGAAGCCGATGCGACCCTCGTCGACGTTGCGCTGCAGGACGGGCGGCGGCCCGTCGGCATTCGTGAGATCGGGCCAGATGATCTTGGCCACCGCGCAGGTCGTGTCCCAGCCGGAATGCTCCTTCTGCACGATCGGGCCGGCGGCGGCGTAGCGGAAGCCGAAGCTCAGCCGCACCGTGGCGTCGACGTCCTCGGGCGAGGCGACGCCCTGCTCGATCAGCCACAGCGCCTCGCGCATCAGGGCGCCCTGGATGCGATTGCCCAAAAAGCCGATCACGTCCTTCTTGACCTGCACCGGCCGCTTGCCGAGCGCCGCCATGATCGCGCCGACGCGCTCGGCCTGCGCAGGCTCGGTGTGCACCGAGCGCACCACCTCGACCAGCGGGATGAGATGGGCCGGCATGAAGAAGTGCAGGCCCATCATGCGGCCTTGCGTGCCGAGCCCTTTGCCGATCTCGCTGATCGGGAAGCTCGAGGAGTTCGACGTAAGAGCACAGTCCGGCTTCGCCAGCCGCTCCATGTCGGCGAACAGCTTCTGCTTCAGCGCCAAGTCCTCCGTTACCGTCTCGACCACGATGTCGATCGCGGGCCACACGGCTTCCGCGAGCGTGGCGTAGGTGCGCAAGCCCGAGATGTCGATCGGCTTGTCGAGCGCGGCCAGGGCCCGCGCGCAGGCCGCCGGCAGCCCACTGCGCGTCGACGCCGAGCGCGACACCACGTCGACCGACCAGCCGCCGGCCAGGAAGGTGGCGATGATGCCCACGCCCATGGTGCCGCCGCCTACGACCAGAGCGTGACCGGTTTTGGGGTGTTCGCTTTGCGGCATTCTCGGTCCTCCCAACTCGACGGATAGCTCGACGGGTGCCCCGGCAGCGGGGCAATATCCGGCCATCATATAGCCCGCGGGAGAGAACCATGAGCGCCACCTACAAGGACATCGGCGTCAGCAGCGAAGGCCATGTCGGCGTGGTCGAGATCCAGCGGCCGCCGCACAACTTCTTCGACAATGCGCTGATCAACCAGATCGCCGACGCCTTCGAGGCCTTCGATCGCGACGGCGAGATCCGCGCCTATGTTCTCTGCGCCCAGGGCAAGTCGTTCTGCGCCGGCGCCGATTTTGCCAACCGGCCGGCGACCGGCAGCCAGGGCGAGAGCGGCAAGCACCTCTACAAGGAGGCCACCCGGCTGTTTCGCGCCAAGAAGCCCAGCGTCGCGGCGGTGCAGGGCGCGGCGATCGGCGGCGGCCTGGGGCTGGCGGTGATGACCGACTTCCGCGTCACCTGCCCGGAGGCGCGCTTCTCGGCCAACTTCACGCGGCTCGGCTTCCATCCCGGCTTCGCGCTGACCTATACGCTGCCGCGCCTGGTAGGCCAGCAGCGGGCCAACCTGATGTTCCTCACCGGCCGCCGCGTCGCGGGCGAGGACGCCTATGCCTGGGGCCTGGCCGACGCGCTGGTGCCGCAGGCCGCCGACGTGCGCCAGGCCGCGATGGACCTTGCCAAGGAGATCGCCGACTCCGCACCGCTGGCGCTGCTCGGCACGCGCGAGACCATGCGCCGCGGTTTCGCCGACGGTGCCGAGGAGGCGACCGAGCGCGAGCTGGTCGAGCAGGACTGGATGCGCAAGACCGAAGACTTCAAGGAAGGCATCAAGTCCTACGCCGAGAAGCGCGTCGGCAACTTCAAGGGCCGGTAAGGAGATGCCCCAACTCTCAGGCAAAGCCGCCATCGTCACGGGCGGCGCGTCGGGCATCGGCGAGGCCTGCGCCGCGACCTTGGCGCGCGAAGGCGCGGCGGTGCTGATCACCGATGTCGACGACCACCTGGGCAAGGGCGTTGTCGAGCACCTCGTGAAAGCCGGCGGCAAGGCCCGCTTCCTGCACCACGACGTGCGCGACGAGGCGGCATGGCCTGGCGTGATCGCCGAGGCCGAGCAGAATTTCGGCCGGCTCGACATCATGGTCGCCAATGCCGGCATCGGCATCATGTCGCCGATCGAGACCATGACCCTGGCCGATTGGCAGCGTCAGCAGGCGATCAACCTCGACGGCGTGTTCCTGTCGATCAGGCACGCCATCCCGGCGATGCGCAAGGTGGGCGGCGGCTCGATCGTGCTGATGTCGTCGATCGCCGGCTTGCGCGGCGCGCCTGGACTCGCCGCCTACTCGGCGACCAAGGGCGGCGTGCGGCTGCTCGCAAAGTCGGTGGCGCTGGAGCATGCCGCCGACAACATCCGTTGCAACTCGGTGCATCCCGGCATCATCGCCACGCCGATCTGGGGCAAGATCCCGACCGGCGCCGACGGCAACCGCCGCAATGCGCCGATCGACCCGCGCGAGCGCGCCGCCAACGTCGTGCCGCTCACCCGCGTCGGCGAAGCGCAGGACATCGCCAACGGCGTGCTGTTCCTCTGCACCGACGCCGCGAACTACATCACCGGCCAGGAGCTCGTGATCGACGGCGGCATGACCGCCGGCGGCCGCCCGTCACCGCGGCCGCAGTAGCCTCGTCCGGCGGTAAGTTGCGCGTAATTCGCTGAGCCGGCGCCGTCGGTAACATTCCTTTGCAAGGCGCTTTCGACGACCTGCAGAGGAGGAGGACATGACAGTCCTGAAGATAATGCTTGCGTCCGCCGTCCTGCTCGCACCGACCGTTGCTTCGGCCCAGACGGCGGACGCCGTTTACTGCAAGGCGCTCAGTGAGAAATACGAATCCTACCTCGAGACCGCGGGAGACAAAGGCGGCCGCGCGACCCCGGTCGACGTCGTGGTGGCCATGGACAAGTGCAAGTCGGATCCGGCCTCCGCCATTCCGGTCTTGGAGAAGCAGCTCAAGGCCGCCAAGCTCAGCTTGCCGCCGCGCGGTTAGGCGGCAACCCGCCATCCGGTGCTGAGCTCGGCACTGTGACAATCTCGCAACAGCGACAGCATTTCCATTTGGCCGTGAAACGCGCGGCGGTCACTCGCTGTTGTTTGCTTGACGGACCTTCGATGCATCGGCCGCCTGGCCCAGCAAGACCAGAGGTTTCAGGTCTTCCCGGATGGCGCAGGCAACAAGGTTCACGTGAGGTTGTGTCGCGTTCGGCAACATTGCCGATGACGGGAGCATTACTCGATTAGGCCGGTTGCCCACACCGGCCCCCCGCCCCGAGCCGTTCGTCGGACAGGCGTCGGTCTCCAATCTTCTCGGGGCGGGGCTGTCCGAGTGGCGTTCTCCCCTTGGGCACTTGGTGTTGCGCGTTAAAACACTAAGCCGAACGGTTGACTAAATATTGGGAGACCGAACGGGGAACGGACCGCTAGGGGTGGGATGCGCATAAAGTGCTGGAATCTCAGGCTTATTTCGGTGTTCATTGCCTGCGGATGCGGGGCATGGACACCTCGCAAGAAGGCCGGCAGCCGCCGGATCGCACAACATGCTCCTTCAGCTTCCCTTGCCTGCGAGCTGGGCCCGGATCATCCCGCGGCGCGATCCGCAAGAGCGGCTCACAGCGCTGAAAGCCGACGTCGTCGAGGCGAAGGCCAGGATCCGCGCCGTGCTCGACGATCTCGCCGAGCGCCACGGTCTGCCGGCCAAGGACATCGATGACGCCATGGGCTACGCCGACGACATGCTGAGCGACGCCATCTACAGCGCCGAGCGCGACCTCGAGCAGGAAATCGAAGATCGCGACCCGGTGTGACGCTGGGAGCGCGCCACTCTCCTGCACGATTCGGTATGTTCATCGCTGAAAGCGCGCCACCCTGCCTTCGCCGAAGCGAAGCCGCTTCGGCTTCGCGCAGGCAGGTCCAGTGGCGCCTCTTGTGTGCTTCGACACCACCATGAGCGCGACTGGAGTCGTGTGTTCGAGCAATGATCCCTAACGGCCCCGTCTAAACGGCCGGTCCATCGCGGCTTCCCTCGTGGCCACACACCCCTTAGTGTTCGCGCACGCGGGGGACGGGGATGCCGAAGGGCGTCGAGATCGAGGATTTCGCGGCCAAGCTCGACTTGGTCTGCAAGCAACTGAACTGGAGCCGGGCCAAGCTTGCCCAGCAGGTCGGCATCGACAAGTCGCTGGCTGGACGCTGGTTGCTCGGCGCCAGCCGGCCGACCGGCAACACCCTCATGCGGCTCAACCAAACGCTGGCCCTCGCACTGCCGGAGTTCACCTCGTCGTGTTGGGATCTCTCGACCGAGGAGCTGGCAGCGCGGCTGGGCGTCGAGCAGGCGAAGGCGCTGCCGAGCGGCAAGGCCGGCAACGGCGCCGCGCCGCAGGGTGTAGGGAGCATCCTCGCCGGGTTGCGCACCTTCGTCCGGGCCCGCGAAGGCATCGATGTCCTGGCCGGCATCTATTGCGGGTTCTATCGCTTCTGGTTCGGCAGCTTCAACAACGACGGATCGATCCTGCGTCGACCGGCATGGTTGTGGCGCGAGGGTGGTGCGATCCGCTTCCGAGTCGGCGGCAACACGGCAATCTACGAGGGCGAATGCGTGCCGACCCTGCGCGGCCTCTACCTGATTGGCGAGACCGGCGCCTTCGATTCGATGATTCTGATGCAGCTCGTCGGCGGGCACGCTCGCCATCCGAACCGACTCAGTGGGCTGATCGTCTATCAGCCCCAGGGTCGACCTGAGGTCAGTGTCGCGGGAACGCCGACGGTCTTCGAATTCATTGGCCCGCCGAGCAGCGACCGAGCCGCCAACGAGCGGACGTGGACGCAGATGTTGTCGGCCGAGTCGGCCGTGCTCGTCGACGACAAGGAAGCGCGCGGCCAACTGCCCAAGGCGGTTCTGCAGATGTTGCGGCCCACCGTCGGCGTACGGCGCGGCGAAAAGAGCGTCGATCACATCCTGACGGTGCGGCTGGTCGACTGACAGCAGGGGCAAGGCCAACCCACCGCGTCAGGGTCGCGACCGAGCACGCCCTCGGCTTTCCTCCTGGCCGCCGCCGCGCTTCCCGCTCGGCCCGTCGCCGACCTGCACCACCGATGCGCATCGTTGTGCACAAGGCTTGCGGGTGCGGTGCGCATGCTAGGGCCGTCTCCGTCTTCTCCCTGCAAATGGCGGCGCACGGCAAGGTGTTGCCATCGACGGACGGCAATCCCGCGCTCCGTCAAGGTTCAAGGGAGACAGACATGTTCAAGACCATCGTCGCCATCGCGACCACTGCCCTCGTGTCGTTCGCCATCGTCGGGCCGGCCAGCGCCGGCCAGAAGTCGAACGGCATCGGGTTCAACGGCCTCGGGTTCAACGGCATCGAGCCAAACGGCATGCGGATGAACGGCGTCACCCGGAACAGTCGCTCCTGGCAAGGTCGCAGCGTGCAGGGTCGCGCCATACAGGGGACTTCGATCGGAGCATCCGGGTTTGCCGTCGTCGGCATCGAGCTGCCGGCGCAGGCCAAGTAACCCAGGAGCGCGCAACCGCCGGAGACCGCCATGGTCCGCCCCGCCGCGCTTATTCTCGTCCTGCTCGCCGCCTCGCCCGCATTCGCCAGCGAGGCAGCAGAGAGGGTCGAGATGCGGAGCGGCGGGGCGGGCC
The DNA here is from genome assembly GCA_019235415.1 of Alphaproteobacteria bacterium. Lineage (GTDB taxonomy): Bacteria > Pseudomonadota > Alphaproteobacteria > Reyranellales > Reyranellaceae > Reyranella. The sequence continues at coordinate 3,713 of JAFAKN010000089.1, read as the reverse complement.
TCGGCTTCGTCGCCCAGGCCCAGCGCAGCACCGAGCCCACCGGCCTCGGCCAGCATGTGTTCGAGACGTCGATGGGCGGCCTGGGCTGGCGGCAAGGCGGCTTCAGCGCTTCTACCACCGCCGGGTTGGTGCGCTACGACTTCAGCGGCGCCGGCAAAGGCGAGGCGCGCGCAGTGTCTTTCGCCCTCAGCCACGAGATCGGCACGGCGCTGGGCGGCAAGCTCGCCTTCGAGCTGCGCCAGCTCCTCCTCTTCGAGGCCGGCAGCCAGACCGCGATCACCAGCGCCAGGCTGGGCTGGTCGGTCAAGTTCTGACCCACACCGCAGGATCCTTCCAATGCACTCTTCGTCTGAACTTGTCTTGGCCAGCCAATGCTGGCGCGATGTCGACGGCAACGCGGCCGCAGCCATGCGCTATCTCGACCGGATGGGCGAGCTGATTGCTGGGCCGAAGCAACGAAGTCTCGACCTGCTGCGACTGGCGCCCGGCATGTCGGCGATCGACATCGGCTGCGGCGTCGGCCGCGACGCGGTAGCGCTTGCCGAGCGCGTCGGCCCCGCCGGCCGGGTGGTCGGCCTCGACCGCAGTGACGCGCTGATCGCCGAAGCAACGGCGCGTGCCGCCTCGCTCGGCCTGCCGCTCGCCTTCTCGACCGGCGACGCACAGGCGTTGGCCTTTGCCGACGGCTCCTTCGATGCCGCGCGCACCGAGCGCGTGCTGCAACATCTCGACGACCCCGCGCGGGCGGTGCGCGAGATGGTGCGCGTGGTGCGACCGGGCGGACGCATTGTGGCGCTCGAGCCGGACTGGGACACCGTCATGGTCGCCGGCGCGGACCTCGCCGCGACACGCGCCGTGGTGCGGCACAAGGCCGACTGTGCCGTGGCGCACGGCACGATCGGCCGCGAGCTGCGTGGCCTGCTGATCGAAACGGGCTGCCGGGATGTGGCGGTCGAGTTGTGCGCGCTCACGTTCGACGGCCTCGCCCTCGCCGATCGCGCGATGGGGCTCGCCGACAGCTTCGCCGGCGCGCGCCGCGCTGGCAGCGTTTCCGCCGACCGCGCGGCCGCCTGGTGGCAGGCTCTCGAGGCAAACGAGCGGGCCGGGACCTTCTTCGCCGCGATGTGCGGCGTGATCGCCTGCGCAACGGTCGGCGTGTCGCCATGAGGCGCTGGACCTGGTCGCTGCTCGCCCTGTTGTCGCTCTCGGCGCTCGGCGTGCCGGCGCTCGCGCAGCAGCCGAGCGTGTCGTCGATCGGGGTCGAGGGCACCGAGTTCGTGGTGGCGCTGAGCGACGGCCGTACCTTACGCAGCAAGGACCTGATCGGTGCAGTGCTCGACGTGCGCTTCGAGGGCCAACCGGCCAAGGTGCGCATCGTCGAGGTCGAGCGCGATCCCGACGACAAGTCCGGCACCGTGTGGCTGCACACGATGGAGCAGCGCGCACCAGACGGAGCGTGGAGCAATCTCTGCACGGCGGGCCCGGACAAGCGCCGCCAGGGCTTTCCCCTGATGGTGAACGGTGCGCTCGAGTTCACCTGCTCCTCCGGCGCGCTCGGCAAGTGCGTGCGCTTCGGCTACCGGCCGTGGGCGACGGCGCCCGACGGAACGCCGCTGGCGCCCATGCATTCCGCTTGCGTGCACATGGTGCGCGGCGACTACGGCGGCGATGGCCAGCCGTGGACCAGAGACGGCATGCTGATCGACATCTTCGACCAGCACGGCATCCAGACCGCCGACGACAAGCCCGACCTCGCCTTCGAGGCGGGCTGGACGCCGGACGATGCGGTCTGCGTCCATCACGTGCGGGTCAAGGAGAACACCACGCTGCAGGAGCTGGAGGAGAAATACCCTCAGCTGCGCGGCCGCACCGGCGCGATTTGCACCGAAGCCTTCGCCCGCAGCCTGGGCGCCATCGTCCTCAATCGGTCGCGTCCCTGATTATCACTTGACACTCACGTAAGTAAAACTTACAGTGGGTTCTCCGGCCATTCGGCCCCGAGATACCCATGGCTGAGACAGCAAGACGGCGAACAGGGTCGCTGCTCGATCGGGCGTCGACGTGCGCCTTCAGCGCATGCATCGCCGCGGGTGTTTCTGAGCATATGGTGCCAAGAAACTCCCGTGGCCGCGCATGCAGTGCATGCAGTGCATGCAGTTTCAGCCCTTCGATCGGCGATGCGCATGCAGAAAATGCAGAAACTCTTTCTCCCGCCCGGCACGAGAGTTTCTGCCGAGTATGGCAGGCAGAAACTCACCGCACGGTAGCCGGTAGCCCTAATTGCCCTATTTCCCGCGCGTGGCGCGAACCGCTAGCCGAGCTGGGCGTCCAGGAGCTTCAGCGCTTCGGCGGCGAACGCCCGCATGTTGGCGACGCGGTCGTTCGAGCCCGTGCGCAAGGTGCGCGCGGTCTTGCCGTTGGGGCCGACCACGGCCACGCAGGTGTGGCCGGCGGGATCGCCGTAGGAATTGCCGGTCGGGCCCGAGGCGCCCGTCTCGGCCAGGCCCCAGGTCGTGCCCAGCCGCTCGCGCACCAGCTCGGCGGCCATCGTCGCCCAAGGCTCCGAAGACGAGCGGATGCCGGCGCGCTTCTCCTTGGTCGCGCCAAGAAACGCTTCACCGGCCGGTCGCGTGTAGACCACCGCGCCGCCCATGAAATAGGCCGAGGCGCCGGGCACCGCCAGCAGCACGGCCGAGATCAGGCCGCCGCCGGACGATTCCGAAATGCCGACCGTCTCCTTGCGCGCCTTGAGTTTCTCGCCGATCTGGCGGGCCAGCGGCAGCAGCGTTTCCATGACTCAGTCCTTCTTCGTGAAGATGCCGAGATTGAGCGGCACCGAATCGCCGAGCCAGACGGCACGGTCGCGATGGTCTTCGAGGTCCTGGCCGGTGTTGGGATGCACGAACACCGTGAGAGCGCCTCGGTTCAGCGTCAGCCACGAGATCAGGGGCGCGAGCTGCTCGTTGCGAAAGTGCACCTGGTAGCTGAAGCGCGGATGCGGGCCGACCGGCCTCTCGTGGAAGCGGCCCATCTCGATATCGAAGGCCTGCTCGATGCGCTCGCGCAGGGCCCAGGCGCTGTCGCGCGTGGCCGCATCGAAGTAGACGTGGGCGTGCCAGTCCTTGATGGTCGCGGTGTCCATCCGGCCAGCCTAGCACAATCGAAACGGGCCGCATGCCGGAACGCTCTCTCGTTCCCCGGTGCGACCGGGCTTGCTAGGCTTCGGCCATGAACTTCGATTTCTCCGACGATCAGAAGCTCCTCAAGGAGCAGGTCCGCAAATTCCTGGCCGACAAGTGCCCGACCAAGGTGGTGCGCCGCGTGCTGGACGGCGACGAGACGCATGCCGAGGAGGTCTGGAAAGGCCTCGTCGAACTCGGCGTGCCGGGTACCGCAATCCCCGAGGCGTATGGCGGGCTCGGCCTCTCGCCGCTCGAGCTCTGCGTCGTCGCCGAGGAGATCGGCCGGGCCGCCGCGCCGGTCCCGTTCGATTCCTCGGTCGTGCTGGCGAGCGAAGCGCTGAAACTTGCCGGCAGCGAGGCGCAGAAAAAGCAATGGCTGCCCCTGCTGGCGGCGGGCGAGGCGATCGGCACCCTCGCGGTGGCCGAAGGCCCCGAGCCGCCGCGGCCGCGCAATATCGGCACGACGTTCGGCGGCGGGCGCCTCAACGGCAAGAAGGTGCCGGTGATCGACGGCGAAGCGGCGAGGCTCGC